>NZ_CP009516.1:2195640-2509303 GCF_000970285.1 Methanosarcina horonobensis HB-1 = JCM 15518
TGAGATATCTAAATATTTGTTAAATTAGCAACTGATGGATTTTAACTCTTAACTTCCCATCCTCTAGAAGTTAAATTGTTTGCATATGCCATTCCTATGACTGATGGTGCAGCATTTCCAGTTAAATCTAAGGATCCATCACTAGTATCATAAGCATCCAGTGTTTGGAGTATACCATCTACTGCTGTTTGATCTAGCGAATTACGGCTGACATTTAAATGAAGTAAACCAGGGTCATTGGAAATATCCAAACTTGTGAGGTTATTATTATCGATATTCAAAATACATTTTCTGCCAGCAGGGAAACAACCAGAAAAATTGACCGCAGTATAATAATTGTTGGATAATAGAACGCTTTTCAAATTTGTTGAAGTTAGGTTCAGAGTACCGTTTTGATTACAATTCCAAATAAAAAATTCTTCAAGCAGTGGGAACTGATTTACCGGGAACGTGCTGTTCATCTGTGGGTTATCCCTCACACATATATGCCATACCTGAGCCCCTGTATCACCCCAATTTATTGTATATGTTGAACTTAGTTGAGATGCTCCACGAAGATCAGCCAGAGAAGGAGCTTCTGATAGATCAAGATAAGAGATGTTACAATGCTCGAGGCAAAGCCTGGTAAGAGATGGAACGTTATGGAGTCTGATGGTCTCCAGTGAGGTACAATATAAACACTCAATCGTATGCAGTGCCGTGAAGTTACTGAAATCCAGTTCGGTTACTGGATTATAACTTGAAGCCCAAACCTGGAGGTATGGCGCAACATTTTCTAAACCAGTAACAGCTATTACATTCTGGTTTTTTAAATTTTCTATTGTATTGGGACCTGGAGTTACCCCTCCGTCTGAACCGTCATAACCTATATTAATCTTAGTTACTGCACTCCATGGTGTTACTACCAAAGTGTTTGCTCTTGTCCCCTCTGAACCAAAATTTACATTAGGAGATGTAGAATCAGATGTTGAACCGTCACCAAATTTCCATTGAATTTCAGGATTGCCTGTAACTGTGATAATTGGTGAAAATGATGAACCGGTGGTAACAAACGTGATATTTCCTTCAGGTACTGGATGTATCACCTTTGCATCTGGACTGGAGCTTGGATTGATCTTTTTCAAGACTGAATCCGTACATCCTAGACTAGAAACAACTAAAAAAATAATGGCTAATTGTCCTGCAAATTTAATTCCAAAAATTCTATTAGGGAATCGCATAACAGTCTCCTGGTATTATTTACTTTGAGATTTACTTTGAGATTATTTTTTCTGGAAATTTACATTATTTTTGAACAGAGTGAGTTTAGAAAAATACTTTGCTTTTACTAAATATTCAAATTTTCTGATCTAAAAAAGTTTTCTTTTTAACCAGTTTTTAAGATATCTGAACAAAAGATTATTTCTCTAAGAGCAGAACTTTCAAAAGAGACACAAGCAAATAAAATTTAAAAGCAACTCTGAAGATTTAAAGTTGCTCAAGAAGGCAGATTATCGAACTTTTTACCAAGACTATCTTTGTTATTTCATAAGTTTTCTATAAAACTCAGCATATATTTTTAATTTTATTCAAAATTTTGGCTAATTATGATTACCAGATCAAAATTGACTATAAGTACTGCCCAAAAACTTTTCTTCAAATAATTTTTATTATCTTTTCTGGATTTTCCGTTCCTTTTCTGGAGTCAACGCCAGACAGGCTGGCAGGGGTAAATTATAGTTTCTTGATTGAAAAGCGGTTATCGGGATTAAGGATAGTATTCCTCAGATTACATGGGATACTTTTCCGTTATTACTCAGCTACTGGTTTTTCAGAAGAGTGGACTATTTTATTCTTTACTTTTTCTCGACTGAGTTTCGCTTCCTTTCGGCAATTTCGTGCGTCTCATTTTTAATTTTTGGCCCTCAACGGACGCATTTTACTCAACAGTGTCCATTTATGATCAAATAGCTCTCTTAAGGATCAAATTATTTATACTTTAAATTACACTAATATTTTACAATATATAAAAATTTAGTAGATATTTCATCTGAAATAAAGTTAAACTCAGTGCAAAGCTTGTCCAATTTAATTATATGGGGATCTAAAAAAATGGGAAAACTATACAAAAAAAATAAGTTGCAATTTATCACGATTGCATTTTTTATCATTCTTGTTATGAATGGAACCGCAACCGCTTCACCTTCCACTATATATGTTGATGCAGAGGGTGGCGAAGACTATACAACTATCCAGGGAGCAATAAACAGTGCATATCCTGGTGACACCATCATTGTCTATCCAGGAATCTACACAGAAAGCGTGAATGTTTATAAAGCAAATCTGCAAATCCTTTCATATTCAGGAAATCCTGAGGATACAGTTGTAGAAAATCTGGGATCTGGATATAATTTCGCAATAAGTGCCAACAATGTAACTATCAGTGGATTCAATATTACCGGGACAAACTCTACAGGAATTTATATGAGTGGGATTTCAGGAGCTAACATCACCAACAATAAGCTTTCCGAAGTTGACCGTGGTGTTTACCTGGATTCATCCAGTAACTGTACCTTGGACGATAACACAGTTTCAAACACTTATGACTATGGTATATTTCTGGATGAGTCTGTGAGCTGTACTCTGACTGACAATGAAGTCTCAAACGTTGATGGTAACGGTATCTACTTGTGGTATTCCAGCGACTGTACTCTAACCGGTAACATAGTCTCAGATGCTTACGATGGCATTTACCTGGATTCATCCAGTAACTGTACCTTGGATGATAACACAGTTTCAAACACTTATGACTATGGTATATTTCTGGATGAGTCTGTAAGCTGTACTCTGATCGACAATGAAGTCTCAAACATTGATGGTGATGGCATCTACCTTTACTATTCAGGAAGCTGTACTCTTACCGGCAACATAATTTCAGATGCTTATGATGGTATTTACCTGGATTCATCCGATAACTGCACTCTTACCGGCAACATAATTTCAGATGCATATGATGGTATTTACCTGGATTTATCCGATAGCTGCACTCTTGCCTACAATACAGTTTCAAGCACTTATGATGAGGGTTTCTTCCTGGGTAACTCTGATAACTGTAGTCTGACCAGCAATACAGTTTCAAACGCTAATTATGGTATTGATCTGTATGATTCGAGGGAATGTATCCTTAGAAATAACACTGTAAGCTCAGGAATTTATGGGATCAGCCTTTGTGAAGTTCAAAACTGTACATTTACAGACAATAATATGTCAGGAAACTGGTACAATTTCAATTATGATATTTATGATTTCTACGATTTTGATAATGTAAGCGGGAATGTAATCGATACCAGCAATCTTGTTGACGGAAAAGTGGTTTATTTCCTTGAAAATGAACCAGATCCCTCTATTGGAATAAATGCCGGCGTTATTTACTGCATAAACTGCGGTGAAGTCGAAATTAAGGACTTTGTCCTGCAAAACAATTCTTATGCAATTTTCCTGTACAATACAAGCTCGAAAATGCAAAATAATACCATAAATAATACCGAATTTGGAATCTCGGTTTTCTCTTCCCAGGATGTCGAGCTCTCGGACAGCAGGGTAAATAATTCATGGGCCGGAATCGTGTTTGAAGAGGATCTGAACATAAATCTCACAGGCAACACAGTTAGAAACTCTACATATGGGATTGTCACCTATTACTCTGAAAATTGTACGCTTACGGGTAACTCTGTTCTGGATTCGATGGACTATTATGGATTTATTGCGTCCGGAAATTCAAAGCTTGTAAAAAGTGAAGAAAGTACTCCTGTACATGAAAATACTTTCATAAACTCTAACCTGATACAGGCCGTGATGCCCCGTAGTTATGGAATCTATTCTGTGTACTGCCAGAATCTCCGTATTGAGAACAATCTCATTGACCAGATAGCTTACAGAGGAGTTTATCTTGAAGATTGTCAGAATGCCAGGCTTGTGAGCAACTCGGTAAGGAATATCGAAAGTGTGGGAATTTATCTGGTTTCTTCTTCCGGTGTCGACCTTCTGGGCAATACAGTTCATAATGTAACAGGTACACTCTTAGTGTATGATGCAGGAGTAAAGGAAAGTATGGTAAGTACTCCAGTAAACTCGAGTCTTGTACAGGTCTCGAACAGATTCTCTGGAGTTGGGATCTTATCCGAGTACTCACAGGACCTCAGGCTTGAAAACAACGATGTTTCCCAGATGGATGTAGGAATTCTTCTTGGTGTGTGTCAGAATATCGAGCTTGTGAGCAATTCGGTAAGTGATGCAGAATATATGGGGATTTGTGCGGTTGAATCTTCCGGTGTAGACATTCTGGACAATGTAGTTCATAATGTAACAGGTGGGTATATACTACCTGCAGCTGGATATCTACCCCTTGTCAGTTCCCCCCTTGTCAGCGATAGTGTAGATCTCTTGGGATATGGAATATGTTTAGGCTATTTAGAGGATCTCAGGCTTGAGGGCAATACTGTTAAGGACTCTTATCAGGTTTGGGGCGTTTATCTTTATGAACCTGTGAATGCAACTCTTGAAAGCAACGTTCTTCAAAACTGCAAAGGTGGACTTGTTACCGTCCTGAGTGAGAACCTCAGCGTAAGTGACTGTTCCGTAATTAACTGTACTTCCGGAGGAGTCCTTGTCATTAATCCAGAGGAAGGAACAGGAAACGGATATACTGTCTCAAGCTGTACTGTAGACGGAAGTGATATTGGACTGCTGGTAACAGGAGAAGGTACCCTTAGAGGGAACACTTTATCCGGAAATTCTTACGGACTTGTGCTCTATGACGTGAACAACAGTCTTATCTATGGCAACACAATGACTGAGAACAGCCTTGCAGGACTTGCCATTGATCTCGAGGATTCCGAATTTATGTCACACATCGGGCTTGTAAGGAGCATGGAAAGCCCCGAAAGTGGCAATAATACTATTTACAACAACTACTTCAAAAACATAAATAACACCCTTATTAACAGCGAGGCAAATAACACCTGGAACATTAGTAAAACCTCAGGAGAAAGCATAGTTGGCGGTCCTTATCTTGGAGGGAATTACTGGGCAAATCCCAATGGGACGGGCTTTTCCCAAAACTGCATTGACGCTGACAAAGACGGAATTGCAGATTCCTCCTATGAAATTGTGAATGGAACCTTTGACTATCTGCCCCTTAAGATTATTCCAACACCACACAAAAGCTCTGCCAATTACATTCCTTCGAGTGGAAATTCCGGAGTCACAGGTGTTGACAGCGCACAGAAGAGGGTTGCTGCAGGAACTCCGACAAGCTTCAACTTCAATAATCCTGTTTCCGGTATACTGGGACTCAGTTTCACTTCCCAGCAGTACTCCGGAAATGTCATTGTAAGGATAGAGGTGCTCGGAGAAGGAGCTTCCGGAGAAGCCCCTGATGGAGAAGTCTATCGGTTGATGAACATCCTTGTCGGAAACGAGAGGTTCGAAAGTGGAAACAACGTCAACGGAGCATCCATTAACTTCAGGATCTCAAAGAGCTGGATAGAAGAAAATAACATTGATGTCTCAACCATAGCAATGAACAGGTTCCATGATGAAGAGTGGAATGAGCTTCCAACAGAAATGACCGGTGAAGATGAAGAATACTACTATTTCACGGCAGAAACTCCGGGATTCTCCCGCTATGCAATTACAGGAGACAAACTGGGTACTCAAACAATTACTCCTGCTGAAGAGGAAGAAAACGGGACAATCACTGGGGATAAACAAACAAATGAAGATAAGAGTACACCCGGATTCGAAAGTGCCTTTGCGGTCCTCGGAATCCTTGCTTCGGTATTCTTTGCAAAGAAGAGCATCAGGAAATAAACAATTAGGAAAAACAAGAAGTCTATAGAATTGGGGATATCATTTCATATCCCTAATTTTTCATTTTTTCGATACTTATAACTCATTAAAACTTTTTTGCTTTTATTCTTCTAAACTTTTTTGCTTTTATTCTTCTCTTTTTTTATTTTACATTTTGAGCACAATTTATTTCCTATTTGATAGCTGAACAGAATAAATTTCACTCTATCTATCAGTCCTATCCTATCTTTCTTCTACGGTTTCAAGGTGATGCATCAATAACGCTCCAAATATTTTATTATTCAAATCTTTTATTAATTTGATTGTTTACAACCCTGATGTCCCTTAATAACAGTGTCCATTTTGATCAGGTAGCTCTCATAGACAGCTCTCATCAGGATCAAACTATTTATACTTTTAACTCTTAAATATTTTAACAATATATAAAAATTAAGAAGATACTTCATATGAAATAAAATTAAACTTCATGCACAGCTGATCCAATCTAAATATATGGGGACCTGAAAAAAATGGGATTACTAAGTAAAAAAAATAAGTTGCAATTTTCGATAATTGCATTTTTTATCATTCTTATTATGAACGGAACTGCAGCCTCTTCCGCTCTATACGTGGACGCAGAAGGTGGCGAGGACTTTACAACTATTCAGGCTGCAATAAACAATGCAAGTCCTGGAGACACCATTATTGTTTATCCTGGAACTTATACGGAAAACGTGAACGCTAATGTTGAAAACATAACCATCCGTTCCCTTTCCGGGAATCCTGAGGATACAATTGTAGTACATGTGGGTTCTGGTAGTAATTTCAACATAGACGCTGATAGTGTGACTATTAGCGGATTCAATATTACCGGAACAGACTCTACAGGAATTTATATGAGTGGGATTTCAGGGGCCAATATCACAAATAACAAGTTTTCCGGAATCGGTTGCGGTGTTCAGATGGAAAGTTCCGGCATGTGCAGTCTGATAAGTAACACAGTTATTGATTCTGCTCAACATGGATTTTATCTCGAGTCCTCAAGTGACTGTATCATCTCCAATAACGTAATATCGGACACAGGAGAAGAGGGTATATTACTCGAGAATTCTGTTAACTGTACTCTGACTAATAATACAATTTCAAATACAGAGTATGACAGCATCTACCTTTACTATTCCGGAAGCTGTGTTCTAACGGGTAACAGTATATCAAATAGTTACGATAATGGAATTTCTCTGTATGATTCCGGAAGCTGCAGTCTTGCCGGCAATGCTATCTCAGGCAGTTACAACGGCATTGAGCTGAACTCTTCAAGCAACTGTAATATCACTGATAATATTATTTCTTACAGTTGGGATGACGGTATTGATCTGGATTCTTCCGGCAACTGTAATATTACTGATAACACAATTACAGACGCTGAGGATGATGGAATTGATCTGAACTCTTCCAGTAATTGTGATATTACTGGCAATACAGTTTCAAACATTGAGGAGGATGGCATCTGTCTGGAGTATTCTGAGGGTTGCAGTCTGATCAATAATACAATTTCAAATACTTCCTTTGGTATCTATCTGGCTGGTTCTGACGGAAGTACCCTTAGAAATAACACTGCCAGTTCAGGAACATACGGGATCAGCCTGTGGGGTAATAAAAACTGCACTCTTACAGAAAATGTTATGTCCGGAAATCGGTATAATTTTGATTACGATATATACGAAATCTCAGATTTTGAGAATGCAAGTGGAAATATAATCGATACCAGTAATCTTGTTGATGGAAAAGCAGTTTATTTCTTTGAAAATGAACCAGATCCCTTAATTGGAAATGATGCAGGAGTGATCTACTGCATAAACTGCGGAAACGTTGAAATTAAGGATCTTGTGCTGCAGAACAATACATACGGAGTTTTCCTGTATAATACAAGCTCTGAAATGCAGAACAACACCATAAACAACACCATATACGGAACCATGATCTTATGTTCTCAGGACGTAAGGCTCTCTGGCAGCAGGATTGAGAATTCCATGGCCGGAATAATTCTCGAAGAAGCTATGGATACGACTCTGACTGATAACACTGTTCGGGTATCATTTTTTGGGATTGAGGCTGCCGGCTCTGAGAACTGTACATTTACGAACAATTCTATTCAGAACTCTACATTTGTTGGGATTGCCACAATTAGTTCAGGTAACTCTACCCTTGAGAACAATTCTGTCAGGGACTTCGCATATTATGGGATCATCACCTTAGGTTCCGAAAATTGTACGCTTGCGGGTAATTCCGTTCAGGGCTCGATGGAATACTACGGGCTTACTGTCCCTGAGAGTATGAATCTTATTAGAAGCGGAGATAATTCCCTCATAAGTGAGAATGATTTAATTAACTCTGACCTCGTACAGTACGTGGCACCCTACGGCTATGGAATCTATTCTTTAAGTTCCGGGAATCTCAGGCTTGAAAACAATACTATTGATCAGATACTTAAAACCGGAATTCATCTTGGAAATTGCCAGAATGCCCAGGTTGTGGGCAATTCAGTGCAGAATATCGGAGAAGTGGGAATCAATCTGAGTTATTCTTCCGGAATATGCCTTCTGGACAATACTGTTCAGAATGTAACAGGTGAGCATCTGTTTGTAGCCGGAACTTCTTCCTTTGTCAGCGGAAGTTCGACACCATCTGGATATGGAATCTATTTTGACACTTCCCAGAATGTCAATCTTGTTAGCAACTCGATACGGGATATCGGAAATGTGGGAGTTTATTCGTATAATTCTTCAGGTGTAGATATTCTGAACAACATGGTTCAGAATGTAACAGATACATCCTTTACGGTTTTCTCCGGATTAAAGGAAAGTCCTTTAACAGGTTCGAATCTCGTACAGGTTTCGGAGCCCTCTGGTGTTGGAATTTTATTTTTACAGTCACAGGATCTCAGGTTCGAAAACAATACTATTGACCAGATAAATAACGAAGGAATTCTTCTCGGTATGTGTCAGGATATCGAGTTTGTTAACAACTTGGTACAGAACATCGGAGATGTGGGAATTTATCTGGTTTCTTCTTCCGGTATAGACTTTCTGGACAATACGGTCCAAAACGTAACGGATAGAGCCATACTATATGATTCTGGATTAAAAGAAAGTCCTTTAACAGGTTCGAATCTCGTACAGCTTCCGAGGCCCTCTGGAGTTGGGATTTTATCTGTACAGTCACAGGACCTCACGTTTGAGAATAGTGTTATTGGCCAGATAGATAACACAGGAATTTTTCTTATGAGATGTCAGGATGCCGAGCTTGTTAGAAGTTCGGTATGTGATGTAGGATACATGGGTATTTATACGGGAGGCTCTTTCGATGTTGATCTTCTGGATAATACCGTTCAGAATGTAACTGGCAAGTATGAACTGCGTAGATCTGTAAATTTACCCTTTGTCAGTTCTCCTCTTGTTAGCGACGGTCCTGATTTCGAAGGATATGGAATCGGTTCGGACTATTCTGAGAACATCAGGCTCGAGGGCAATACTGTTAAAGACTGTTATCAGGTCTGGGGCATTTATCTCTATGAACCTGTGAACACAACCCTTAAAGGTAATACTCTTGAAAACTGTAAGATTGGACTTGCAGCGTACGATGGTGACAACTGCAGCATAAGTGACTGTTCCGTAACTAACTGTACTTCCGGAGGAATTCTGATCGAAAACATTCAGGAAGGTACAGGGACTGAATATACAGTGACAGGCTGCACTGTTGGGGGAAGTGAAATAGGGCTTCTGGTTACAGGAGAAAGCATCCTTGCAGGAAACACTTTATCCGGCAACTCTTATGGACTGGTACTCTATGATATGAATAACAGCTTTATCTACGACAACACCATGGTCGAGAACAGCCTTGCAGGAATGGCAATAGATCTGGACCAGAACGAAATCTGGACTCGTCTAGGGCTTGTAGGGAGCATGGAATATCCTGAAAGCGGCAACAACACGATCTACAATAATCACTTCAAAAACATAAATAACACCCTTATTAACAGCGAGGCAAATAACACCTGGAACATTAGTAAAACCTCAGGAGAAAGCATAGTCGGTGGTCCGTATCTTGGAGGCAACTACTGGGCAAACCCCAATGGGACAGGTTTCTCCGAAACCTGCACGGATGCTGACAAAGACGGAATTGCAGATTCCTCCTATGAAATTGTGAATGGAACCTTTGACTATCTGCCCCTTAAGATTATTCCAACACCACACAAAAGTTCTGCCAATTACATTCCTTCGAGTGGAAATTCTGGAGTCACAGGTGTTGACAGTGCACAGAAGAGGGTTGCTGCAGGAACTCCGACAAGCTTCAACTTCAATAATCCTGTTTCCGGTATACTGGGACTCAGTTTCACTTCCCAGCAGTACTCCGGAAATGTCATTGTAAGGATAGAGGTGCTCGGAGAAGGAGCTTCCGGAGAAGCCCCTGAGGGAGAAGTCTATCGGTTGATGAACATCCTTGTCGGAAACGAAAGGTTCGAAAGTGGAAACAACGTCAACGGAGCATCCATTAACTTCAGGGTCTCAAAGAGCTGGATAGAAGAAAATAACATTGATGTCTCTACTATAGCAATGAACAGGTTCCACAATGATGAATGGAATGCTCTTCCTACAGAAATGACCGGTGAAGACGAAGAATACTATTATTTCACGGCAGAAACTCCGGGATTCTCCCGCTATGCAATTACAGGAGACAAACTGGGTACTCAAACAATTACTCCTGCTGAAGAGGAAGAAACCGGGACAATCACTGGAGATAAACAAACAAATGAAGATAAGAGTACACCCGGATTCGAAAGTGCCTTTGCGGTTCTCGGAATTCTTGCTTCGGTATTCTTTGCAAAGAAGAGAATCATAAAATAAATAATCCGGAAAAAAGGGGATATTACTTCATATTCCCTTAATTTCTATTATTTTTTCTACATCTTCTTCGATAACCCGTATTCAGTATATTTTCTCTTAATTGCGGTATCGTTTTGTCGGTCCCTTTTTTCTGGCCGGTAGGCTGATTCAGGCGCCGGCGGTGCAGAGAGAAAACTGAAAGATTTCATTTCCAGGTGCCGGAACAGATCAAAGATTAATTAGAGATAGCAAAAACCCTGAAACCCCGAAAAGGAGAAGAGCAAAAACAAAAATAAAGGGAGTTTGTAAGAAAATAACCTCAAAGTGGAACATCGATGTTATCAATGAGTCTATCGAAAACTCTATTTTATGCCAGTTTTGTCACCTGTTCTTCTCTATTCTTTAAACCTTTTTCTATTCTCCATACCATTATTTTATAAAGAAATTCATGTTTGTGGAGACATCTCAACTTGATAAGTTATTACGTATTTTTCTAAGCTTTTATATAATTTAATGTGAAAGTAATATACAATTGAATGAAATATACAATTGAACCGGATGTTCAATTAAACCAAATTCCTGAAAAAAAGACTCAAACTTTTGAATCTCCTAACGATTTTTACTGTGATCCCCCATGAAAGATAAGGACAACCGTTATATCCCGAACCCGAGGGAGTTCGCTCAGGAAATCGCAGAGGAAACCAGGATGCTTCGCAATGAAATAACTGGCGGAATTATGCGTATTTATTACCCTCTGGATTTCAGGCGCAATAACTCCCTGAAAAGCCTTAGCAATCAGCTCCGTGATTTGCTTGAAAAGAAACTCTGGCTGAAGATCCTCATAGGCATGGGGCTCGGCGTATTTCTGGGACTTTTTCTCGGACCTTTTGGAGGGTATGTCGATCCCGTTTATGCAGAAATTATAGGCGAATGGATTGCTCTTCCTGGTTATATTTTTCTCGGTCTTTTGAAGATGATCGTAGTTCCGCTTGTTTTTGCCTCCATAATTTTAGGGGTAGCTTCAAGCCAGAGCATGAGCGCCCTGAAAAAGACAGGGGTCTCAACAGCCATTTATTTTGTAATAACGACTGCAATTGCAACTGCTATTGGTCTAGGAATGGCACTTTATATTCGCCCCGGACAGTTCATAAGTGGAGATCTTATTGAGAGTGCAATGGGAAGTGAGGTTCAGGCAGGATCAATTGATTTGAGTTTCGATACTTCGATCCTGACTCTTCCCGCATCACTTATCGGAGGGCTCTTCCCTTCTAATCCTCTAGGGGCTCTGGTTAGTGGGGAAATGCTGCAGGTTGTGATTATTGCAATAATTATAGGTGTTGCTCTCGTGTCTCTGAATAAGGATCAGTCAACCCCAATGGTCAGCTTCCTTAATTCTGTTCAGGCTGTCTGTATGACTGTGGTCAAGTGGAGTATGAGTCTTGCCCCTATTGCAGTCTTCGGGCTACTTACCAAGTTTACCATCAAACTGGGTATCGAAGCCCTCCTCGGAATGGCAGTATACGTGGGTACGGTACTTGCAAGCCTGTTGCTCCTTATGTGCCTCAATCTCTTTATTGTCTCCGTTGTTGCAAGGTACAACCCATTTGAGTTTTTGAATGCTATCCGGGATGTTATGCTACTTGCTTTTTCCACTTCCAGCTCGGCTGCAGTCATGCCCTTATCCATCAAAACCGCAGAAGAAAGGTTAGGGGTCAGGCCTTCGATTTCACAGTTCGTAGTCCCTCTGGGAGCCACCGTAAACATGAACGGAACTGCGCTTTATCAGGGCGTGGCTACAATCTTCCTGGCTGAAGTTTTCGGGATAGACCTAGGGCCTTTCCAGCTCCTTGTAGTTATGGTCATGGCTGTTGCAGCATCCATTGGAACGCCTTCGATTCCGGGAGTAGGAATTGTTGTCCTTGCCATGATTCTTAGCAGCGTGGGGATTCCTACAAGCGGGATAGCTCTCATAATGGGTGTTGACAGAATTCTTGACATGAGCAGGACTGCAGTAAATGTGGCAGGAGACCTTGTGACCTGCAAGGTTATGGACCGCTGGGTCGGAGGAGAAGTTAAAGAAAATGTCAATGAAATAGCCAATGTCGAAACTAAAGCATCTGAAGAGAAAATTGATGATAAAGTTAAAACAAACACTGATCTTACAGCTTCTGAAAGTTCGAGTGTTTGATTCTTGAGACATCTAATCATCGAAATATTTACTCCTCAAGTAAAATTTTTTCTGACTTATTCTAATTTATTTTGGCAAAATCTTAAATTAATTTAAAATGAAGTCCTGGATTGCTGTGTTCAATGAACTCTCAGGAGTCAGGGTTAATGACTGGCTGCGACTGCAGGTTTTAAACGAATTCTCAGATTCATACACTTATAAAAAATATTTTCTCACATTAATAAAAATCTTTTTATTCGTTAATATTCTATATTTCTCCGGGCAATTTGTCATCATTTAAAATTATAATTTGTCAAATGCTCTGTTTACGGCACCTTACTTATGGGCTAAGAAAGGTGCTTAAGTGGTAGATGTGGTGATGTTCATTGAAAAAAGGAAGAAACCTTTTACTCTTAGCGGCAGCTTTGCTCTGTCTCGCAACATTTTTTACAGGTTCGGCAGAACCTCAATCCCCTCATGTCTGGAATGTGGATGATGATATGGCTGATTTTCCAAACGCAGATTTTACCTCTATCAGTGTTGCGGTTGATGAAGCACATCCAGGCGATACGATCCTCATACACCCGGGGACGTATGCAGAGAAGATTGTTGTGGAAAAGAGCCTGAAAATAATAGCCGATCCTGAAACCTCTCCCAGCCAGGTAATCATACAGGGAATCCCGGGATCTGAGGAAATTTTCCTGGTGACTGCAGATTCAGTTGAAATCAGCGGTTTTACTCTTACTGGCACCAGCTGTGATGTAGGGATTTACCTTAACAGGGTAACCGGAAACATAGTTAGCAATAATATCATCGAGGGAACCATAAACGGGATAGTGCTTATGAAAGCAAACTCCAATACCGTCGAAGACAACACCGTGCGTTTCACGCAGGCTTGCGGGATTTCTCTTAGCGGGTCGGATGAAAACCGGTTACTTCGGAATGAAATAACCGGCAATTCTCAGGGCATTTGTCTGCTGAATTCAAAGAACAACCTGCTCGGTGAAAACAACATTGTGGATAACCATAAGGGTTTCTATCAGGAAATGTGTGCCGATAATACGCTCTCGAACAATCGGATATACGGCAACAAACATAACTTCAAAATTTTTTAATTATACGATCTTACATCTCTTTGAGATCCCCCGGGCTGTAACAGCTTCAAGGGATTTTCAAACACCTCTTTTTTCTCTGTACATTTCGATCGCTTTTCTGACTCTTTCTTCTTCAAGCTTCCCTGTAGTAGAGGCTGTTTCAAAAAACCTTTTCGGGAGGGTAAGGTTTTCAAACTTAAAACCGAATTTCTTTTTCAGTTCGTATTTTTTCCTGAAAATGTCCTTTCCCAGTTCTTTTAATTCCTCTTCGGTTCTTTCTATCCCTATAGACTTAAGGGCCAGGATTATGTTTTCGTATGTGTAAACATTTCTGGCAAAAAGGCAGGAAACCATGCAATTCAGGATATTTCTGCGGTCCTCTTCATCGATTACATATTCAACTATTTGCTCGTCGGAAAGCGGACGGTTGAAAGCAGCCTGGTCTGCTGCATAGCCTGCGTTATCCAGGTGAGAATGCCGGGCTCCAACAGAAAGCCCAAGCACGTTTCCAAGCCCTGTGTGGTATCCTGGAATCTCCAGCCCACCCAGCCGGATGGCAAAATCTTCCCCCCCATATTTCTTTGAGGCATAGTCCACACCTTTTCCAAGGGCTTTATAGAATTCATTAGGAGCCTGGACTACAAGCTCTATTGCCCTGAGGTAAGCGGCTTTATCTCCCCAGGACAGTTTAAGCCCCATGGTCTCTTCGGTGGAGATTTTTCCTCGCTGCTGCATCTCCGTAGCCCAGGCAAGCACCACTCCCATACTGATTATATCGACCCCGGCTTTTTCGCAGGCATCAATAAGTTCGAGCACGGCTTCAGGGTCCGCCACTCCAAGGTTCGAACCAAGAGCATAGATCAGTTCAAAATCATAGGAGATATTCAGGGTTTCGTACTCATGAGCTTTTGAGAACTGGCGCTTTAGCATAGCTATGTGAACGCAGCCTATGGGGCAGCCTGCACAGGAAACCCGCCGGATAAGGTATTTATCCGCAAAAATCTCTCCCGATATCGTTTCGGCTCCTTCGAAAGAAGCTTCCTGCAGGTTTCGGGTAGGAAGGCCTTTGAGTTCGTTTAAGACCAGGATATTTTCACTTGTGCCCAAGTTATGGTACTTCTCGGTAAGTCCTGTTTTCACAATTGTATCATAAAGCATGCTTACAGTCTTTCTGTAGGCCTTGTGTTCAGGGCTTTTTATCTCCCTGTTTCCGGAAATAAGAAGTGCTTTAAGTTTTTTTGCTCCAAAAACGGTCCCTATTCCGAGGCGCCCGAAGTGGCGGTAGGTATCAACATTAACACTTGCATACGTGATCCCTTTTTCCCCAGCAGGCCCTATCCGGATAATACTGCGCCTGCCGGCTCCGGGCTCCACTTCGCGGAGAATTTTCCCCACATCAATTGCTGAAGATAGGTGCCATATGGAAGATGCGTCCCTGAAAGTAACCTTATCATCGTGAACTGCCACATAAACAGGGTATCTGGAAGCCCCTTTGATAACAATTGTTTCGTATCCCGAATAACGCATGGACATAGCAAGGTGGCCGCCTGCGTAGGATTCGCCCAATTCTCCGTTAAGAGGAGAACGGAATAATGCAACGGTTTTGGTGCAGGTTGGATATACACCTGATAGAGGTCCCGTACTGAGAATTATTGGCATTTCAGGATCTAGAGGTCCTGTTCCCTCTTTATATTCTTCAAGCATGAGGTTTGTGGCAACCCCTATACCTCCAAGATACTTTTCATAAAGATCCGGCCTTTCTTCAATATGATAACTCTGGCTGGTCAGGTCAATATAAAGTACATTTGTAAGACCTGGAATAGCATATTGTTCTGTTGTCATTTTTCCTCCCCGGATTCCTTTTCCCCGTAAAGTTCCTTATGGGATGCAGTAGGGCTAACCGGACTTGTATCTTCGACCGGGCCTGTATCGGTTACTATTATTTCTCCGCTATCTTCGACTTCAATCATTTCCAGTACATCATGGGGGCAGAATTTCGGGCAGACTCCGCAGTGTTTGCAAATAACCGCTTTTTTCTCCGCATCCAGATGGATAGCCCCCATTATGCAGGCTTCCATACAGTTTCCGCAACCATCGCAGATTTCTTTGTTAAGATCGACTCCTCCCCCTTTCCGTTTTGTCAATGCGCCAAGAGGGCAGGCTCTCATGCAAGGAGGGTCTACACACGCATGACAGACAATTTGAACATAAGGAGTTTCGATTCCGCCCTTTGTCTGGATGTCAATTCGGCTGTTTTTCAGAGATATGGTGTCGTACCACGTCCTTGCGCAGGCCATCATGCAGGAGTAACAGCCTATGCAACGTGCCGGGTTTGCGACTTTTAACCTTTTTGCCATTGCTTTCCCACTCTGGAGTCCCTTTTATAAAAAATAGTTCCCTCAGTTTATATAATGTGGCATTGAAATGCCACAGCATTCGAGCACCGAATTTATTAAGATTTTAAAAACGGCAAGGATTTCCTGTGTGTAAAATTTTCTATGTAATATATTAAGGCAGTGTTATAAGAAACCATTCCACGAATACAAATAGAAAGGTCTTTATTGTCTGATCACATAAATAGGATAGCGGATTCCGGTTTGTCGAATCGCCGAAAAAATAGTTATCGGAGATATTTGGTCTGGAAGATTCGTATGCAGCAAGATGAAATTATACAGCACAATAAAATGATGCAACAAAACAAGGTGATAATTGGCACTTTCGGCGTATTGTTTATTTTGTTAGCGCTAGTCAGTCTGTACTTGATCTGACCTCAAAACCCTTTTGGGTAAGGATAGTTCAGATACAAACAAACCGTCGTAAACATGGAACCGGATATTTTCTATATGGTTCCATCAGTTACCTGAAGTTCATCCTGGATCTCAGGAAGTCCAAAGTTCCCTGAACTTTTCCTGACAGGTCTACAGGTTGATAATCGTTCCAGTTTGGCCGGCCCGGCAGAGGACGTTGTAGAAAAATGGCCATGGCTTAAAATAGCGGAACATAACTCATCATTCACTTTATTCCACGCCCTGAAAAGAAGCCCCGAGAAGAAGATGTTGCTGCAAAAAAGGGTTTTAAGAGGCTGGAGGAAGGTGCAAAGACAGGAAGTATGCAGGGAAGTGTGAACCTGCAAAAGAGTAATCGTGGAGATGCCCTGAGAGACGAGGAGACGAAAAAGGATTTCATTTTTTCCTTGATTTCAGGGTACTATTTTCGAACAGAATTTTTCCGAGTCATCGTTTTTAAGAACTGCATGTTTCAGGATCACTTTTCTGGATATAACATTTTCAGATAAAAATAGTTCAGGCTCTAAAAGCTAAAAAAAAACCGTTTCCTTACTCTTTTAAATTAGTGAACTGTACAAAAAAATTTGCCATTGAGTAAGAATAGAAAGCTTTTTATCCTTATTTTACATAAATAATACTGTAGATTTCGTTTTTTATAATTACAAATTGGTTATCGGAGATATTTGACAAATCTTTACAGGAAGGTTCCCATGCAGCAGAATAATGTGATAGTTGGCACATACGGTGTGTTGTTTACCTTTGTTTTGATTATCGCCCTTTTGTTGTTATAACACTAAATCCCGCGGGTGTTTTTGCTACGGTTTTCGGCCTGCCCTGAAAACCGGCAATAAGAAACGAAATGGTCTGATGTTTTTTGGGCCTGTATATGAATTTATGTTTTAACTTTCCCTGTGGATCGAGTTCTTGAAAAGCTTCTGCTGAAGAAGTGGTTGAAAAGAAGGAGCTTTTAGAATCGGATCGATTTCTTTTATGAATCGGACATTTCAGAATAGCGTAGTCTATGAAAGTTCCGATCAAAACACGAAAAGATATTCAAAGTCTCTTTAGTCTGATAAATCAGCAAGTCTCAGAATATTCGTCTCAACATATTCAATTCAATAATTTTCTTCTATGCGAAATTGTTTTTTCTAGTAAAGTATTCCTTTCCTGGAAATTAATTATCTTGAGGGCTCTTTAAATGTGTGAATCAATCAGCTACATTCATTACCTGGGGTGAAACAGATAACCAGATGCGAAAACTGCGGAAAAGATGTTGAAAGCTTTATCACCATCAAAGGACAAAAATTGTGTGTCGAATGTGCCGTTAAGCAGCAGAAAGACCTTAATCCCAACAACCTGGGTTATACTGCGTATATATGACGGTCATTATTTTTGCGATCCAGGCTATAAGGATTAATTTTTAACTATCTTTTTGATTTATTCAGGGCATAATTATCTTTTCAAGATTGTCCATTAGCGTGAACATTAATTTTCTGGATTCTATAAAAAAGTCTTTTCTGTCCAGCATTTCTTCTTCTTTCTGGATATATTTTCCTTCTACAAGTTCATCCCTGCAGTTGCCTATCACATTTCTTATTGTCTGTTCGCTCATTTCCAGGTGAAACTGCAACCCTATTACCCTGTTTTTATAAACGAATCCCTGATTTTTGCAGGCTTTGCTTTCAAAGAGTCGACCTGCTCCTGCAGGCAGACTGAAGGTATCTCCGTGCCAGTGAAATGCAGTAAACTCGCCAGGCATGCCTTCGAGGATAGAGACTTCGGATTCCTCTTCTTTGACCACAGAGACCGGAAACCATCCTATCTCCTTATAATAATTCTTAAATACCTCCGCTTTCAGGACATCAGCAAGTAGCTGGGCTCCAAGACAAATTCCGAGGACTGCTTTACCTTTTTCAATGGATTTTTTGAGAAAGGCTTTTTCTTCTCTCAACCAGGGATATTTTTCATACTCATAAATGTTCATGGGTCCGCCCATAACTATAAGAAGGTCAAAGGCGTCGATTTCCGGAAAACCTTCGCTGTCGTACAGGTGAGTGGTTGAGAGAGTATGATTTTTCTTTTCTATCCATTTGGTAATGGTTCCGGGGGCTTCAAATTTGACGTGCTGGATGCAGTGAATTTTCATGTTTAGTTTCCTGTGTTTAGTTTATTTTCTACTTAAAGAAATTATATAATTTTCGAGATTAAAATGATCTGATTAAAGGGATCTTTTACTGATTAAAAAGCTCTGATAAATTCTCTAATATTTTCACACAGGGATATTGTGAAAACTCATTTTCTTTTGTTGTTCCTGTTGTCACTGCCGCAAAATCAACATTTGCAGCTAAAGCCGTTTGAGCGTCTACGAGACTATCTCCGATATACAGTACATCACTCACCTGTGCTTTAAGGCTGTCAATTGCAAGTAACAACCCTTCAGGAGACGGCTTTGGCATTTTAACATCTTCTCCCCCCACAATAACATCTACTAAGTCTGAAATGCCGTGCGTGTTCAATGTCTCAACTATCCTGTAATGATATTTTGTGGTCACGATTCCCGTGTTAATTCCATCACACTTTAACCGCTGCAGTGTACTTACCGTGTCCTCAAAGAGCACGGTGTTCTTTGACATGACCTCATTGGCTTTTTCCCTGAATAAGTTTTTAAAACGTTTTATTCTGGCTTCATCTTTATTGCCTGTCAGCTGCATGAATGCTTCGTCCAGAGATAATCCGACAGTTCTTTTTATGCTTTCACTGTCATATCCGGGAATTTCCATCCTGCTAAATGCGTGGTTAAAACTTGATACAATACCACAGGTCGAGTCTGCCAGTGTGTAATCAAAATCAAAAATAATGGTATTGTACTTCAACTTCTCACCTCTGTTACTTCAACGGTTCTTAGAAGAGTCCTCGTATATTTTATATTATTCTATATGTTTAATCAAAGGAATTTAATGATTTTTTGCGCATATATTAAGCTTATAAAAAAAGATCCCAATTGTCCATGCTTTAACTGAGATGTAGTTTAGTTTTGCTATTTCGTCAAATTAGTGTACAATAACTGTAACAACCTCTGATTTCATATTTTTAGAGACATGACCTTAAAGATTCAGAATTTAATTATCTTTATAGTCCAGTTCTTATAGTCCAGTTCTTATATATCTCGGATATTAAGTAAGTTATGTTTAATGTTTATTTATTCTTCATCCAGTTTGAGTTTATACAGGATAGTGTTTTTGAGATTTAAGGCATTTACATCCTTATCGTTAATTCTTAAAGCATTCTCTACCGCTAATAGTGCCTGCTTATATCTTTCGAGTTCAAAGAGAATAGATCCTCTATTGAACCAGGCTTCAAATATGTTTGGATTTTTTTGCAGTGCTTTATCCAGCGATTTCAGGGCTTCTTCTGGTCTGCCAAGCATATAAAGAGTAGAACCTTTGAAACCCCAGGCATATGCATTCTTTGGATCAATCTCCAGGGAGTTATTAAATGCTTCCAGCGCTTCCTCATATCTGCCAAGCACATAAAGGACAAAACCTTTATTTCTCCAGATCTCTGCGTCTTTCGGATTACTCTCAAGATCCTTGTCGAATTCCTTTAATGCTTCCTCGTACTTCTCCAGCTCGGAAGAAGATATCCCTCTACTCTCCTGTGTACTAGAATTTTTCGGGTAGTAATCAGGAGTATTACTCTTTCCTCTGGTCAGCCTCTGTTTTTCAAGAGTATGAAGCATAGTCTTATGTGACTCTATTTCAGGATCTATTGGATAGATGGCTGAGATCTCATCAAGTGCATTCAGTGCCTCCCTGTATCTTCCAAGTTTACAAAGAGCAAATGCCTTGAATTTCAAAGCATATCTATAGTTAATACCATTGATTTTTTTCCATATATCCATTTTTTCTTCAGAGATTTCTTTTGGCATAGTTTCCAGAGCGCCATCAAAGGCATCTATTGCACCATTATATTTACCGGTTTTGTAGAGAACTGTACCTTTAATCAACCACGCTTCAGTAAAATTTCTATCATCATGTATCTCTTTATTAAGGAAAGATAATATTTTTTTGATGGTTAGAGTGCTCTCGTTTTTTAATGGAAAGTGCTCATCATGCATTAAAGACTCAATAATATTAATTATATCCAGGTAGTCTTCCCTTTGTTTATTTATTCCTGAGCCAGTAGATTCTTCTTTATATGAGCTTTTTTTTACTTGTTCAAGCTCGTATTCTTCTTCTTTCTCAGTCATAATACCAGAACCTCACTAAAACACGTATCAGAAACCAATTTTCTATTTAGGAGATTTTATAAAACCCTGAGTCATTGATTTAAATCCAGATAGTTTCCTTTTAACCAGTACTCGCCCAAAACAATATATTTACAACAAAATACTAAAATATACTTTTTAAAAGCAGATCCTGGAAGAAGTGTGTATTCTTGAAATAAAAGGAAATTTTCAGTATTCAGGCTATTAATTATAAATACTATTTTTTTCTCTATACTACTCTACAAATAGAAAGGAGAAATTAAGTTAACTTCTTTAGATCATAAATTACATATAAAATAATTCCAAACATATCCCGTGTTTAAAATACTTCATTAAGATTTCGAACATAATTTTTGTTAAAACATGTTCGGTGTATATGAAACTCTGTTGTGAGTTAAGATAATATGGTGCATTAAATGCATTAACCGAGAACTTGATTCACTGGAAAAAATAGAGGTAGTTTAGGGAATGAAGAAATATGATGTAATTGTTGTCGGGGCTGGCGTAAGCGGGCTTCTGGCTGCGCTGACGCTTTCCAAACATGGAAAGCATGTCCTTGTTCTTGAAAAGGGACGGTATCTTGGGGGAAACTGCAACAGCTACATGGTAGACGGGTATCAGGTGGACACAGGAGCACATGCGATAACCCATCTTATCGAGGGGCCTCTCCCGAGGTTGATGGATAATTACTTTGATTTTTTGCCTGTGTTTGAGGACTACGGGCACTACTATGTAAGAACTGAAAATGCTTTAATCAAGGTTCCTTCGAACCTGAAGGACTTTGTGACTTTTGATGTGCTCCCGAGGAAGGACAGGCTTATCCTTTCACAGACCCTGACGAAAGCACTTACTCTTTCATCTTTCGGAATAGATCTCTCGGACCAGTCGGTTTATGATTTCCTTCCTAAGAACCTTTGCAAAGATACCTATGACTTTGTGGACACTATCTCGGGTTTTCTTTCGGGAAAGTCAATGAAAGAAACCTCTGCTCAACGTATTCTCTCTGGAAGCAGTTTTGTCAGGGACAGTATTACGCAGGAGCAGTTTGACGCCATGATTGGAAAGTTCGAGCCTAAAAAACGCCAGTCCACTGAGTCTATCCTCTCGTCGATACTTCCTTACCATCTTCATGCTTCCCTTCAGGCCCGTATGGATAAAGTAGCCCAGCCATTCACATCTCTTGAGAGGCTTGCTACAAACAAGGTAAACTATTCTCAGGGATACCCGAGAAAAGGGTTAAAAGCCCTGCTGAATGCGATCATTTATTCCTTCCCTGACACGGTGGAAATTAAAACAGAGTGTGAGGTAAAAAGCATCCTGGTGCAGGATGAGAAGGTTTCTGGTGTGGAAGCAGACGAGATCTATCTGGCTGAACTTGTTATCTATACAGGCTTTGCAACCGAGCTTCCGAAGCTCATTAAAGACCTGCCGCAGGCTTACAAAGAAGAACTCAAAGGGATTGTGCACAGTAAAAGCCTGACAATCTGGCTCGGGCTGAAAGAAGAGCTTCCCGAGTTCAACTACACAGGCTCTGAGATATGGTTTAAAGACTTTGCCTACTGGGCAATGCCAATAAGTAATTATGATCCTTCTCTTGCTCCAAAGGACAGGCAGCTTGTTGGCTTTTCCTTCGTGATAGACTCGGACCAGACCGAAGAGCATGAGCTTAAAAAAGCCTATAACACCATTTTCCGTGCCCTTCCGAATATAGAAAAATACATCGATGTGCAGCACGAGCAGATCATGATACCTGAAAAAGCCGCAGTCACAATTAACGGAAAATTTGCGGATATCCGGACTCCGGTCAAAAACCTCTACATTGCAGGCACGGATACTGATAAACGCAGCATGGGAATTACCAGGGCATCATACTCGATAATCGAGCTTTTAAAAATCCTTAACGAGGATGGAAACCTCCATTAAATTGTATATTCCAGAAAAAAATCGAACTTCCTTTCTATTTCCTTTTTTATTTTTTTATTCTCCTTTTACTTTCCTTTTTTATTTTCCTTTTGAAAAGAACTTCCAAATCAAGAATGAACCCTGAATAGACATAATCTTATACTTTGGGTCTTTGATTACGGTGGAATGCCCTCTGGATAAGGGCAGGCTTGAAGAATTTATGCTAATATGCCCGTGTCATGGCAGAAGATTCGATATCAGGACAGGAGAGTGCCTGAATGATTCCCTTAAATTGAGGAGGTATATCGAAATCTGAGGGTGGAAGAATAATTGAAAGTTGTCCTGAGTATAGATATCTGCCTCAAAATATAAATTGAAGGTCTGTTGATTAGAATATTATGGTTTCACAGGAGGAGACAAAAATTAACGGAAATTCTGAATTTAAGGGAATCTTAAGCCTCATTTTCGGGCTAATCAGTATATTCCTTTCTCTTTCTTTCTGGTTTGGAATAGGTAGCCTGTTTTTTACATCTTTTGCAATACCCTTTGCTTTTGCAGGTATTGTCCTTGCCAGATCCCGTCTCAAAAAGAGCCCGGATGCAACTGCAAAAGTAGGGCTTACGGCAAGCGTATTTGGCTTTCTGCTGAATATTGCATCTTTTGTCATGTTTCTTGTCTATTTCAGATAAGCCCATCTATCGTAAAGCCTGGTTACCACATTTTGCGCTGCCTACTGACAGCTTTTCTACTGACAGCTTTTCTACTGACAGCTTTTCAGTTTTTTATAAATATTATTTTTTTACATGATTTATTCTGTCTTTATTTTATATTTCTACCAAATATTATTTATAATTAGATCCTTTTTTTGCCTTTTTCCAGGATAAAGTATATATACTAATCAAATCCGATGGAAATCTATATATAGATTTAATAGGTAAGGAGATTCCGTTGTCCGGCAAATAGAGTTGATCCTCTGTACGGGCAAGAACTATAAAACAGAAAGAAGTGATGATGGGATGACAGATAGCGAAATATTTAGCAAGTTAACCAACGCGATTGTAACTCAGAACATCGCAGGATCCGCACAGTTAGCCCAGGAAGCCCTGGATGCAGGAATTCCACCTCTTGACATTATCACAAAGGGCCTTTCCCCAGGGATGAAGATCATTGGGGATAAGTTCGAAGCCGCAGAGATCTTTCTGCCACAGATTATGATGTCCGGAAAAGCCATGAGCAGTGCAATGGAAATCCTTACTCCCGAACTGGAGAAAAATAAAAAAGAGGGAGAAGAAACCGGGCTTGCAATCACCTTTGTTGCAGAAGGGGACATCCACGACATAGGACACCGTCTTGTAACAACCATGCTCGGAGCAAATGGGTTTGACATTTTTGACCTCGGAGTAGACGTCCTTAATGAGACAGTTGTGGAAGAGGCTGCAAAGCACAAAGGAGAAAAGGTCTTACTTGTTGGGTCAGCCCTTATGACCACCTCCATGCTCGGCCAGAAAGACCTCATGGACAGGCTCAGGGAAGAAAACCTCAGGGATAGCGTAAAATGCATGTTCGGAGGAGCTCCGGTATCCGGCAAATGGATTGATGAGATCGGTGCTGACGCAACCGCAGAAAACGCTGCAGAAGCTGCAAAAGTTGCACTCAATATCATGAAATAACCCTGGGAGGCAAAAGCACATGACATTCAGAAAATCATTTGACTGCTATGACTTCTACGACAGGGCAAAAGTAGGAGAGAAGTGCACCCAGGATGACTGGGACCTTATGAGAATCCCAATGAAGGCAATGGAGCTCAAGCAGAAGTACGGGCTTGACTTCAAAGGAGAGTTTGTCCCAACAGACAAAGACATGATGGAGAAACTCTTCCAGGCAGGATTTGAAATGCTCCTTGAGTGCGGTATTTACTGTACTGACACCCACAGGATAGTAAAGTACACTGAAGATGAAATCTGGGATGCAATCAACAACGTGCAGAAGGAATTCACCCTCGGTACAGGCAGGGACGCAGTAAACGTAAGGAAGAGAAGCGTAGGCGACAAGAGGAAGCCAATTGTGCAGGGTGGTCCTACAGGTTCTCCAATCTCAGAGGATGTCTTCATGCCTGTTCACATGAGCTATGCTCTTGAGAAAGAAGTGGATACCATCGTCAATGGTGTCATGACTTCAGTCCGCGGGAAACCTCCTGTCCCAAAAAGCCCGTACGAGGTTCTTGCCGCAAAGACCGAAACCCGCCTTATAAAACAGGCATGCGCCATGGCTGGAAGGCCTGGCATGGCTGTCTAGGGCCCAGAGACCTCCCTGTCCGCTCAGGGAAACATCTCCGCCGACTGTGCTGGCGGGATGACCTGCACGGACAGCCACGAGGTCTCTCAACTCAACGAGCTCAAGATCGACCTTGACGCAATTGCAGTAATTGCCCATTATAACGCAAACAGCGACATCATTATGGATGAACAGATGCCGATCTTCGGAGGTTACGCAGGCGGCATTGAAGAAACAACAATTGTTGATGTTGCAACCCACATCAATGCCTTTGTTATGAGCAACGCAAGCTGGCACCTTGACGGTCCTGTTCACATCCGCTGGGGTTCAACCAACACAAGGGAAACCCTTACCATTGCAGGCTGGGCATGTGCAACAATCTCAGAATTTACTGACATGCTCTCAGGAAACCAGTACTACCCATGTGCAGGACCATGTACCGAGATGTGTCTCCTCGAAGCCTCAGCCCAGTCCATAACTGACACGGCATCAGGAAGAGAAATTCTCTCTGGTGTTGCTTCTGCAAAGGGTGTCGTAACTGACAAGACAACAGGTATGGAAGCCAGAATGATGGGAGAAGTAGCAAGAGCAACTGCAGGTGTCGAAATCTCGGAGATTAACAGAATCCTCGACAAGCTTGTTGCACTCTATGAGAAGAACTATGCAAGTGCACCGGCAGGAAAGACTTTCCAGGAATGCTACGACGTAAAGACAATTACCCCAACTGACGAATACATGCAGGTCTATGACGGAGCAAGAAAGAAGCTCGAAGACCTTGGACTTGTATTCTAAACCGAAAATTAGAAATCAACTGATTCGGGCTTTCAATCCCGGATCAGTCATTTCTCTGAGAATAATCTCTCTGTGTAATTTTTTCGCTTTTCGATAGTAGCTGTTCAGGGATTAGAACAAAGTTACTGATTATTTTTCTTCTGGTTCCCTGGTACAGTAATACGAATCACTAAACCCAACTCTGTTTGCAACAGGACAGCTCGAACATATGCATCCTTTTTCTTCGCTTATGTATCTGCTTTTTGGTATCGTTTCAAAGCAAAATCCACCTCTTTCTCCGCCTTCAATCCACGAAGGACAGTCAGGGCAGATACACATCTGTGTGACAATTTCTTCCTGCTTTGTAATCGGCAAAGTATGCGTAGTTCCCTCCATATAATTTCCCTCTGTTCCATGAGCTCGTTTTACCCAGAAATAATATTAGCCTTTATCTTTTAAAAAATCTGTCATTTGAGAAACCACAGACTTTCTTTTTCTTCTAGCCATGGCTTTCAATTCTTTTCACTTCTCTCAGGAAGAAGAGAATTCGGAACTTCGGGCACTTCAGAAAGCAAAAGTCAGTGGTGTAAAGTGCTTTAATTTCTGATTATTGTTCAGGAATTGAGACGCCCGAGAGACCCATTGATAGCGTATTTTAGGAAGGTAGTTGAAAAGAAGAGTTTAAAGCTTGATTTAGATTGTTAAAGGTTTGCTAAAATAATTCTGAAATTATATTTACATAGTTTGCAAATATAAAAAGTTTTTGAGTGAGATACGAGTTTTTTTTATCTCTTTTTATCTCTTACAGTATAACTTGATACTTTATTTTCTAAACTTTCAGTATAATAGTTGATTAGATTTATCTTATACAAAAAATCTGTATGAACTCCAATCTGTATTATCCTTTTCCGTATTTTATACTCTATAGATTATTTTATATAAATCCTTACGTTTTTATAGGCAGCTTGGTTTATTTTTTAATAGGGAAGAAAGTAGGTTAAGTTCCGTCAACTTATGTAAAGTTCCTTCAAGTATTGTTAAGATTCGATAAAAAATTCCTATAGATAGTTTCTACAAGTTCTGACAAACGACAGTGGGGTAGATTGTTATGAACAGAGATAAGGTTTTTTACCTGTGGATAGCCGCAGGACTCTTCATCACTCTGGCCGTGTTTCCGGCTTCAGCCGAAACAGCTACTGGAGATAGCATAATTCTTGCAAATGAGACCGGAGAAATAAATTTCACAGAATATTCGACGACTTCGTATAATGAAACCGAGGTTATTGAAACTGAGCTGGGGCTTGGCTTCAAATTTCTTGCATCCATGCTTCGCCTGCTTCACCTCAACCTGAATCTTATGAATGAAACTCTCAATGAGCACTCCGAGGAATATCCTTTCCTGCAGTCCACAATAGAGGGAACGGCTACAGGTATAGATGCTGTGGATTCAGCAGTTATTTTCGTGGATGATCCCACTAACATGACTAAAGCGAATGCCACTATGCACACCTTTGATGATGCTATTGCGGACCTGAACGCAAGCCTGGTATATCCTCAGGACATGCTGGATGCTGCAAATGCAACCCTCGGGCAGCCTGAAGCTACTACACCTATACTTGAAGACATGTACAAAATAACAAAGGCGATGGTTACGGTTTATGACCACATTTAAAATTTAACAGCTAAAAGGGGACCTGCGAAATATTATATTTTTTCGTGACAAATCCCGAATCTTCTATTTTTTGTCTTTATAATTCCTGGCCGTTCATTTTACCGGAAGATATTTTTTTGAGGAACTGAGTTTGTTTCTACCTGTTAAGCGATCCCGCAAGGTTAAGTCCACAGCTTTTAACAAAAAACTAAAAATTTTAACTATAGTCTCTGAAAAGAGTATGAAAAGAGTATAAAACTCATACAATTGTTTTAGCGCTTCCAAGAGAACCTCAATCCTGAAAAGGGTTAACAGAATCGCAAATTTTTTACTGGATAACTGATCAGGTATTTTTTACCGGATAGCTGATTAGGTATTACCATCATCTCTATTCCAACCCCTTTGTTTCTTATGGAAAATTTTGAGTCAGATGTTCTACAACCATCGAAAAAATCTCAAAAATATACTCTTAGACCTCAATGAATTAAATAACCCTCTTTTCATCAGGAACAGTATGTTAATAGAATCAAACATTGATTAACTCCTTAATCCTGACCATCAGTCTGATAATCTAACTTCTGAACGGCCTTTTCCTACAAATACAGAAAAATTTTTATCGAACAGCCTGATGTTTTCTACACAAATGTCCTCAATTGCTGCAGGCAAATGCGAATTTATTCTTATATTCTCTTTTTTACGGTCAGGTTCCAGCCCTAAAATCAGTCGTAAAAACAATATGCTTGAACCGGCAGCCCATGCCTGCGGTAAGGATGAGGTTGGATAGCTTACTGGAAAATCAACTTCGGATCTTTGATAACCTGCAAATACTTCGGGAAATCTATTATCGAAATATTTAGATGCTTCCAGTAGATTTACTATTATTCTATTTGCTTCATCTCTATATCCGTACCTTATAAGCCCCTCTGCAATCAAACTATTATCGTGAGGCCATACAGTTCCATTATGATATTCTATAGGGTTATATCCTCTATCCTGAATGGATAATGTCCGAATTCCCCAGCCACTGTAAAGATGACTGCTCATCAATTGTTTAACAATAATTTCAGCCTTATCATCATCCACTATCCCGCTCCAGAGAAGATGTCCCATGTTCGACGTCATCGAATCGATTTTTTCCTTGTTTTTATCCAGTCCAAGAGCGAAATATCCTCCTCTATCCTCAATCCAGAAATCTTTATTAAAGCGCCGTTTTAACTTTTTGACATCATTTCTTAACTTTTCTGCAAGAGCCGGATCATCCCAGACTTCTTCTGCTAGTTCAGCGAGCCTTAGCTTTGCATCATAAACATATCCCTGAAACTCAACCGTAGCTATAGGAGGTTCAGCAAGCCTTGCATTACTGAAGATCATGCTTGTACTCGAATCTTTCCAGCAGTGATTATCAAGCCCTTCTTTGGATCTTCTCTGGTATTCTATGTATCCGTCCCCGTCCATATCTCCATAATTGTCAATCCAGTTAAGAGCTTTTAACGCTGGCTCCTTAAATTCATTAACTAGTTCTTTATTACCTGTCCACCTAAAAGCCTCATGAAGCAGAATAAGGAATAACTGGCAGGAATCAGCAGCTCCAAAGTATGGGCTATAAGGTTTTTCTCCCAGTAGCGTTTTCTCTCCGAATCTCAGTTCATGAAGAATTTTTCCGGGTTCTTCATCCCTAAAATCATTATATCCTTTTCCCTGAAGCCTAGCTAAATTCCTTAATGTAGTAAACGCGATATCCGGAGCAATAAAGCAGCATTGATAAGACGTAATCAGGCTATCACGCCCAAATAAAGCCATATACCATGGCATACCTGCTGCGATTACAGGTTTATTCTCCGGGTCTAGGTAAAATCTGAGTGCAGCTAAATCCATTAGGCTGCGTTCATATGTTTTTGATAAAATGCTGCAGTGTCCGGTTAATCTTGGGACCTGGTTTGCCCACTCCTGTAAGGGTTTATGTATAATGGGTTCATTTTTATCAAGGTCTTCGCATAAATATTCCGGCTCTTTAACTTTATCCTCCCAGACAGGCCGGATTGTCAGGCAGGTTCTCCATACACCTTTTGCAGGAATATTAATTTTAAAACTTATCTTTTTATTTTCTATTTCTGCACCTGGCTCACATTGAATTACAGTCTTCCTGCATATTCCATTAACCTGATATACGAAAATATGCTGGTTTTTTTCCGAATTAATCTCAATAACAGGTTTTCCTTCAGGACTCTGTGCTCTTTTTAACTCTATTATATCTACAAAGTCAGCATCAAGCTGTATTGATAAAGTCAGATCCACAGGCTCAGTTTTATAATTATGTATTATGATTTCTTCTCTGGCTCCGTTACCTACTGCACGTTTTCTAATAATTGTAATAGGATGAGCTTCAAATATAGATTCGAACGGGAGAGTAGCATAATGGGTTGACCAGAAATAGTTTACTTCTTTTGCGCTCAGTATGGATAAATCCAGGTCATTTATTTTCAAAATTAGCTCTGATAAAAATCGTGTGTCCCTGAAGAAGAAACCAAGGTTACCAGTATCCTTCTGATATATATTCCCAACAGAATCTGAGATGATGAATGTTTCTCCGTTGACGATTCTTATTTCAGATTTTGTTTGATAAGTCACGGTTTTGTCCCCTCACAGCCTTAGTCATTATGAACAATGAGATCTCTATAAATATTGAATATGCGGTGAACAGCAAAGAGGAATTCTGGTAAAAGAGTTGTACCAGCATCAAAGATTCTTTGAACCACAAGCGAGCAAATGAACAGGCGTGCAGTCCCACTCCGTACCGCCTGTTTTGATACAGGGGCAGTAGCTACCCTTTCCGATTCATACGATAATTAAAGGATATACAGTCTCCCTAAAAAGACTCAAAGGACATAATTATCTCCTTAAAATAACTCTTACAGGAGCCCCATCAGTATTTATTTTTATGGGTAGTGCAATGAGCTCATATTCTCCTGGCTCTGTATTCAGGAGATTTACCCCTTCAATAACTACAACATTATTCAGGATTCTCAGGCATTACAATTGTGCCTTCGTCTATATCGAGGCTTATATCAATAATTTCCGTCATTCCTGATACTCCCCAACAAATCTCCATAGTAAATGTCGATCCCGGTAAAAGATAGTAAAATTGTTTAAAATCATTTAGCTGATATCAGAGATTCAACAATGACAAATGTAATAAATGAATCTCTATATAAACAGTTATTATCTTGCTTTTTATCTTAATATTTAACCTGATTTCTAAATCGAAGCAGAAGCAAGGGAATAATCTAATGGGTAATATTAAGGGTAAAATTCCAGCAGCGCCAGAGGGATCAGAGAGATTAAAATGGATTGGCCCAGGCATTATCTGGATGATCTCGGCTATTGCCACAGGAGAGCTTATTTTTACACCGAGAATATCCTCTCTTTATGGCTATGCCGTATTATGGGCACTAATAATAGCAATACTACTTAAAGGACTTATAGCAAGAGAGATCGGACGATATGCAGTTGTTACGGGAGGTTCTCTTTTACATGGCATAAAAAACCTGCCTGGACCGGAAAACTGGGGAATCTGGCTGATTATTCTGCCGCAAATCTTTGTTGCCGTTACAACCATTGCAGGCATGGCAGGAGCAACCGGGACAGCTCTGATTCTTATTTTCCCTGGAAACTTTATTCTCTGGAGTATCATAGCACTTATAGTTTCACTAATTCTTGTGGCTTTTGGTAAGTACAAAGCTGTTGAGTGGACATCTATTTTGATGACCGGGGTTATTGCTGTCGCCTTATTCATTGCTTCTGTATCGGTCTTCCCAGGCTTTGCAACTTTAGCTGGAGGATTATTGCCACAGTCACCTGAAAACGCAGAGTTCTCCGAGTTGCTCCCCTGGCTCGGATTTATGATGTCAGGTGCAGCGGGGCTAATTTGGTACTCTTACTGGTTATCAGCCAGAGGCTATGGTGCAGCGAAGTACACTGACCCTGATAACCCGGAGTTATTGGATTTTTCAATACTGGAAGCTGAGGACAGGCAGAACCTTAGAAAATGGGTAACTGTTATGACCGGGTCAACAGTTGCAGCAGTAATGCTTGTTCTAATAATATTGATATCACTTATGATTCTTGGAAGCCAGCTGCTCAGGCCTGAAGGACTGGTGCCCGAAGGGCCGGATGTCACCCGAGTATTAAGCCAGCTTCTGGGCGGAGTTTGGGGATCTGTAGGAGCCTGGCTTTTAATAGTTGCATCATTCTTTGCAGGCTATTATATTTTTGAGGAGTTTCTTATGAGCTGAATTCAGTTGAATTCCTTTTTAATTACAGGAAGAACTTTCTCTCCAAAATCCTCTATAAATCTCTCCTGCTCAAGATTGGCATTATGCAGAATGATATTACTGAATCCAAGCTCGATATCTTTTTGAATCCACTCTATATGATTTTCCGGCTCAGAAGAAATCCTTATATGTTCGTCCAGGTCATCGGGTCTTATATATTTTGCAGCTGCATCAAACTGCTCAGGAGTATAGATCTCCTCTTCAACAATACTTTCGATAGTATTGTTTTTCCACTGCTCATATGCTCCCTGTCGAGCTTTCTCATCGGTATTGGAATATGAAAGGTGAACCTGCAAGTACATGGGTTTGCCTTCTCCGCCGCCTGCATGAAAAGCATCTACCATTTTCCGAAGTTTTTCATAAGGCTGAGACACCGTCACCATTCCATCTGCCCAGCCGCCTATCCATTTTGCAGTCTCAGGAGTAAGGGCTGCTCCAATAATCTTTGGTGTAACTCCAGGTTGAACATACAGCTTTGCTTCTTCTACAGTTATGTGGGTCCCGTAATAAGTCACTGTATCTCCTGCAAACAATGATCTTATTACTTCTACGCATTCCTGTAGCCTTTCATTTCTCTCAAATTTGGAAGGATACAAATCTCCGGTTATTCGCTCGTTTAAAGCCTGCCCGCTTCCAAGTGCCATCCAGAACCTGCCAGGAAACATTTCAGCCAGGGTCGCTGCAGCCTGAGCAATAATTGCAGGATGGTATCTCTGTCCCGGAGCGTTCACAACTCCAAACTCAAGTGATGTAGCCTGCATGGCTGCTCCCAGCCAGGACCATGCAAAACCGTTTCCACCCTGTTCAGCCTGCTTACTGCTCCAGGGTTTAAAGTGGTCAGAAGATAAAGCTCCGGTAAATCCGGCTTTTTCAGCTAACTGAACCCAGTTTAAAAGCTCCCCGGGCCTGAACTGCTCATGAGAAACGTGATACGAAAACCCCACCATAAAAATTCCTTATTACTTATTACACATAAATGTAATTGAAGGCAATAATTATCTGAGAAGAGAATAATCCGATCGCAGGTTTTTTACCAAAAAATTAATCAGGTATTGTCATATTGTCGTATTCCAACCCCTTTATTTCTCATGGAAAATTTTGGAACAGATTTTTCATGATTTCTGAAAAGGTTAAAAATATACCCTTAACCCTCAGCAATTAAACATTCAACTTTTCAAAGTCGCAGACATCCTGCGTGTTCAGTTTAGATAAAGCGCATGGAAAATTTAAATTTTTAATTCTTTAAGCAGTACTTGATAAATTCAGAAAGAGTAACTATTCCGGGGAAACTGAGTATCTTTTCCCGACCGTTCTTGTCACGCTCCACGGAGGAGAGCGATCTGTCCCAAAAAGAAGAAAATAGGAAGACAAAAGAGAAAAGCCAGATAGAACATGCTCCACATTTCAACGCTCCCTCCAAGCTATTAAACAAATCTGAAATTACACCTATCCTACATCAATTGGTATTATTATCTGCGTTACCAGTAGCAGGATTAGAAACAGATTTTGCTATCGACTCAACCGGATTTAGAATTACTACATTTAACGTATATACTGAGACAAAATACGGAAACGAAGGAACATAATTGGTTGAAAGCTCATATGTGTATAGGAGCGAAGACAAACATAGTAACTGCGGTTATAATCACTGATGGAAATAGTAATGATTCTCCTCATTTCTGCCCGCTGATTAAACAAACATCTTAAGGATTCACAATCAATGAAGTTTCTGCTGATTTAGCTTATTCATCAAGAAATAATCTTGAATTGGTAGATAATGTTGGAGGAACGCCGTATATTCCTTTTAAGAAAAATGCAACTGGAAAGCTAGCAGGATCGTCTATGTGGAAGAAGATGTATCATTATTTCCAGCTTAACAGAGATGAATTCTTAAAGCATTATCATAAGAGAGGTAATATTGAATCTACAAATGCAGCATTAAGAGGAAGTTTGGAGAGACTTTGAAGTCTAAAAATAGAATTGCTCAGGAAAATGAGTTATTGGCTAAGATTGTAGCTTATAATTTAACTGTGGTGATCCATGAAATATATGAGAATGAGATTAATCCAGAGTTTTTACAAGTGAAGGGCTTGTGATGTAATTGAAAGTGGAAAATAAGTGAATTATATTGATTCTAATGCAAGTACGAGAAAAAAATGAATTAATTTTTAAAATTAATTCATCTCCATTGAACATTTTCTTTTAATTCATATAAAATTGGCAACATATCTTTCATAGTTAGTTGGTTACAGCTTGAACGTTCTAAGCTTTTAAATGCATTTCTAACGATTTCGTTTGATTCTCCAAGAATATTTTGACATTTAAGTAAAGCCACTTGTATCTCAGGAAATATCGATTTTTCATATTCACGTTTAGTTTTTTCAAAATTTTCCATCATGTTTTTTGTGTAATCATTCCAATTAATCTCGTTTCTCTCAAATCTATTCCTTAAATCATAATCAATTGAATTGCATACCAAAAGTTGATCTAAAAAACTGTTAAGACTCCTAATCGCAATAATTAAGTCGTCAATTGTAGATTGTTTAAAATCATCGTCTACTGAATTACTTACTGCCCTTAATTCTGCTTCTTTTTTCCATGATTGTAATACTTTTATTGTAGCCCAATCAGGCTCACTATCTATTATTTTGTGGCATCTTAGACATAACCATATTCCATTATTTGGATGTTTTCTATCTTCCGAGTTCATTTCAGGATCTGCTCTAGGACCATTTACCCGGCTGGCCGATACAATATGGGAAGCCTGACCTACTTCGTCCCATCTATACGGATCGTTGATTTTGGGTTTTAAAGTATACCTTCTGCATGTTGGATTCGAGCAAATATAATTAACTCTCATTGCGATACTTTTTTTAGTCGCAGGAGTAAAATCATCTCGATCCTCTTTGCCCATCAAACGCGCCAACCAATCTTTTATCTTATTCAATAAATTACAGATTAATTGGAGTATGTTATCTAATTCTTTAAACAAGTATTCATTTAATCTCATCTAAATCTGCCTCTATGACTAAAAAATAACATTAACTTTTTTAATATTTTATTTATTTTATAGTACAATTTGCCGACGCCTACAGAATCTCAAAAGATTAATTTTTTCATTTTGCACCTAAAGTTCATAATCTGCACCTGAACTCAGGCAAAAATAGGACTTTAGGTGCAAAGCCTTCTTGTCCAAAACCTTTTTATACCAAGTACGTTATTAGACATTGTTGTACACAAATATACACCAGTGATAATTAATGCACGATTCTATCCTCCACATTCTCAACACAACAAAGACTCGTATCCAGGCTTTTGGACCCGATATCCATAAAGAAGAACCGCAGCCTCAGTTCCAGAAAAGGGACTTTATTGCTGCAATTGCAGCTGCAAGGGCAGAAGGTCGGGCGCCTGTAATTGCAGAGGTCAAGCCCGCATCCCCGGGGAAGAGTTTCAGGGAAATTTCGCCGGCAGCAGCTGCTGAGCTTGCATGGGAAATGGAGGAAGCAGGTGCAGTTGCAATTTCTGTCCTTACCGAACCGGGAGTATTTCGGGGCTCGCTCGAAAACCTGAAAGAAGTCAGGAAAACAGTGTGTCTGCCTGTTCTCAGGAAGGATTTCGTTATTGACAGGGTGCAGCTTGAAGAAGAGGGGAGCGATCTTGTGCTCCTGATTGCAGGCATCCTGGGGAAAGAACTTGGGGCATTTGTCGAGCTTGCCATTGAAAAAGGGTTTGAGCCTCTGGTTGAGGTGCATAGCAGGGAAGAACTTAAACTTGCCCTGGAAACCAGTACAAGAGTAATAGGGATAAATAACCGGAATTTCGAGACCCTTAAAATTGACCTGGCTACCACGGAAGAGCTTGCGCCTTTTATCCGGGAATATGACCTTGACCATGGGACCAGCCACATTATTGTAAGCGAGAGTGGCATGAATAGTTCCAGTGATGTCAGGAGAGTAATGCAGGCCGGGGCGGACGCTGTGCTTATAGGGTCTGCACTTATGGAAAGCGACTCTGTTTTTGAAAAAACTAAAGAATTCGTCCAGAGCTTTTGCTGGCGTTAATAACTGCTTTTCTTTGACTTCGAGGGGTTTTCAGCCTGCAAAATAGGGTTGAAAAGTCTGTTTTCATTTCAAAACTAAGGACATAATTCTGTTTCACAAAATCATAAACAATGGGATCAGAAATTAGGAAACTAAGGGTTAATAGAACCTAAATAGAAAATTTAGGGATCAATAAGTTAGAAATCAGGGAATTACAACTCAATAAACCAGAAATCAAGAGATAAGGGAGTAATCAAATTGGCAGGAACTACAATTTTAGAATTACAGGTAAAAGGAAAGTACGGGAAATACGGAGGGCAGTACGTGCCAGAAGTCCTCATGCCGGCTCTGGAAGAGCTCGAGGAAGGGTATGAGAGATACAAAAATGACCCAGAATTTCTTGCAGAACTTGACCACTACCTGAAGGATTTTGCAGGCAGAGAGACTCCTCTTTACCTTGCCCGAAACCTGAGCAAAAAATACGGGACAAAGATCTACCTCAAAAGGGAAGACCTTGTGCACGGAGGAGCCCACAAGTTAAACAATGCCATAGGACAGGCCCTTCTTGCGAAATATATGGGAAAAACCAGGCTGATTGCAGAAACAGGGGCAGGACAGCACGGGACTGCAACTGCAATGGCAGGGGCAAACCTGGGGTTTGAAACCGTTGTCTACATGGGAGCAAAAGATGTCAAACGCCAGCAGATGAACGCATACAGAATGGAACTCATGGGCACAGAGGTAAAACCCGTAGAAACAGGTTCAAAAACCCTTAAGGACGCAATCAATGAGGCTTTCAGAGACTGGGTTACAAACATAGGAAACACCCACTACCTCATAGGATCGGTTGTGGGTCCCCATCCCTATCCGATGATTGTAAGGGACTTTCAGAGTGTTATAGGGCGTGAGGTAAAGGAACAGGCAATGGAAAAAGAAGGCAGGCTTCCCGATACAATCATTGCCTGTGCAGGAGGTGGGAGCAATGCGATGGGAACTTTCTATCCCTTTATCGAAGACAGAGAGGTCAGGCTGATTGCCGTAGAAGCCGGGGGAAAAGCCTTGAAATGTACGGAAAAGGCAGCTCTTCACTCGGCTTCTCTCTGCGCTGGAGAAGAAGGGATCCTTCACGGAGCAAGGACAAAGGTCCTGCAGGATAAAAACGGGCAGATCCTTGAATCAGAATCCGTGTCAGCAGGGCTTGACTACTCGGGAGTAGGACCTGAGCTGGCTGCCCTGGCTGAAAGCGGTAGGGTTACAGCTCGTTATGTAACGGATGACGAAGCACTTGAAGCTTTTAACGAACTGAGCCGGCATGAAGGAATCATTCCTGCTCTTGAATCTTCGCATGCCCTTGCATACCTGAAAAAAGCGTCAGAAGCAGGAGAGCTTGGAGAGTTTGTGGTAGTAAACCTCTCAGGAAGAGGGGACAAAGATCTGGAAACCGTACTGAGCCTGAAGAGAGGGATCTGAAATGAGGACTGAACTTAGGGCAATTGAACTTAAAAGGCAAAAAATCTCCGAAAAATTCGATGAACTCAAGAAGAAAAAAGAAGGGGCCCTGATTGGCTATGTGATGGCAGGAGACCCCTCTGTTGAGGCAACCTTCGGGATTGTAAAGGCTCTGGCAGAAGGGGGAGCAGATATAATCGAGCTTGGATTCCCGTTCTCTGACCCTGTGGCTGACGGGCCGACAATACAGGTCGCAGGACAGAGGGCACTTGCAGCAGGCATGGATATTGAGCGCTATTTCGAACTTGTCAGATCCCTTGACGTTGAAGTTCCTCTTGTGTGCATGACATACTACAACCCCGTGTTCAGGTACGGAGTGGAAAAATTTGTGGAAAATGCCGCAGAAGCCGGAATCAGCGGACTGATAATACCCGATATCCCGGTAGAAGAAGCAGCTGACCTGAAGACAAGCTGTAATACATATGGGCTTGACCTGATCTTTCTGGTCGCACCTACCACAACCGACGCAAGGATCCGGAAGATTCTGCAGAAAGGTTCGGGCTTTATCTACCTCGTATCAAGGCTCGGGGTTACGGGAGCAAGAGACGATGTTGCAGGCTCAACAAAAGAACTGCTTGCCAGGGTAAAGACAGATATTCCGAAAGCTGTGGGTTTTGGGATTTCGACAGGAAAGCAGGCTGCCGAAGTTAGAAAAGCCGGGGCGGATGGTGTAATTGTAGGCTCGGCTTTTGTCAGGATCGTCGAAGAAGGAAAAGACGTAAACGAAAGGCTGGAAGCCCTTGCAAGGGAACTCAAATCCGGCATACTTGAAGCAAATTGAAACAGGGGGACCAAAGGAGAGAAAGGAGAGAGGAAAATGAAGGAAATAAAGGTATATACTAAAAAGCTGGAGGAAGGCTGTGACCTGAGTTCAGAAGAAGCCGAAGCTGCATTGGGTGAAATTCTGAGCACAGCAGAAGATGAGGAGATAGGGGCATTTCTGCTAGCTCTTAAAGCAAAAGGGGAAAAGCCGCAGGAAATTGTTGGTTTTGTAAAGGGCATGAAAAAAGCTGGCAATACTATCAGACCAAACATGCCTTTCAGGATAGTGGACACGTGCGGGACAGGAGGAGACGGACTGAATACCATTAACGTCTCAACTGCAGCTGCAATTGTGACTGCGGCAGCCGGGGTCCCAGTAGCCAAACACGGAAACAGGGCAGCTACCTCGATGACAGGAAGTTCTGATGTGCTCGAAGCCCTGGGAATTAAAGTGGATCTTACGCCTGAACAGGTCAGGAAGACAATAGAAAAAATAGGTATAGGCTTCATGTTTGCCCCGGTTTTCCACCCTGCAATGAAAAGGGTTGCAGGTGTCAGGAAAAAACTCGGGGTAAGGACGGTTTTCAATATCCTTGGTCCCCTGACAAATCCGGCAGGGGCAAAAGGTCAAGTTGTGGGGGTTTTTGATAAGAGCCTCTGCGAACCCATAGCTTATGCTCTTGCAGAACTCGGGACCGAACATGCTCTGGTTGTTAATGGGGAAGGAATGGATGAAATCACAAACACAGGGGAAACCTATGTTGCGGAATTAAAGAACGGAAAGGTCTCAACCTATACACTTACCCCTGAGTCCCTTGGAATGCTGCGGGCAAATCCCGAAGACGTAAAAGGAGGTACCCCGAAAGAAAACGCAAGAGACCTGCTCTGCATCTTTAAGGGCCAGAAAGGACCTAAAAGAGATCTCATAATTCTGAATGCAGCTGCAGCTCTTTACGTGAGCGGGATTGTTGGCTCTATCAAGCAGGCAATTCCTATTGCAGAAGATGCCATAGATAGCGGAAAGGTTATGGTCAAGTTCAACCAGTTCCGGACTTTTACCGGTAGTTTTTACGAAAAGGATAAAAAACAGGGCTCTATTTCGGGAGAAGCAGCTTTATCATCTTCCCGTATATCCATGTTAAGCCCGGCTTCCGGGGAAAAGACATGAGAACAGGATTAAAAACCAGGATAAAGATCTGCGGAATGCGTAATCCTGAGGATATAGAACTGGCAGCACTCTATGGAGCTGATGCAGTAGGATTCATAACTGAAGTCCCTGTGGAAAGCCCGAGAAAACTCGATTCGGATACTGCTGCTATCCTTATCTCAAAAGTTCCGAAATGTCTTGATTCGGTAATGGTTATGATGCCTGAAAACTCTTCCAGGGCACTGGAACTCATTGAAAAAGTAAGACCCGACATTGTTCAGATCCATTCCAGTATGTCTCCTGTCGAACTTGAGATTATAAGGGAAAAAACGGACATTCCCATAATAAAAACCCTTTCTGTACCTGCCGGGCTTGGAGCTTCTAAAGTCCAGAGCCTTATAAACCGCCTTCTTGACGAGGTCCGCAAGCTGGAAAAAAGCGGAGTTGTAGACAGCGTACTTCTGGACTCGGGGGTTGCCGGAAAAACCGGTGGTACAGGATGCATACATGATTGGGATCTAAGCCGAAGGATTGCCGAAGAAACGGAACTTCCCCTTATCCTCGCCGGCGGGCTCAAACCCGAAAACGTTCAGGAGGCAATAAGGGTTGTTTCCCCTTATGCTGTGGACACGGCTTCAGGGGTAGAAACTTCAGGAAGAAAAGATGCTGTAAAAATCAGGAATTTTATTGAAGAAGTGAGGTGTGCCAATGCTTTCCTTTGACATTGGAGAAGAAGAGTTTAAGAAACTTGTTTCAGGGTTCGAAAAACCGGGCCTTGTCCAGCTCCTTGCAAAAATTAATTCCGAATATTCTCCTGCCTGTTCTCCTCTCGAGCTTTACCAGGCATTGAAAAGCTTAGGGACTGCGGGTTACTCCTACCTGCTTGAGTCCGTGGAAAAGCAGGCAAGCAAAGCAAGATATTCTTTTGTCGGAAGCGACCCCGATGCTCTGTTGGCGATAAATGACCGGAAACTTTCCCTTGAGCTCCTGAACCCGAAAGCCTCTGCTTTCTTTGAAGAGATAGTTTCAAAAGCAAAAGAAGTATGTGCAGTCGGGACAGGAGAAGCAGGAGATAAAGACAATGAAAATAAGGAGAGTGAAGGTAAGGAAAGTGAAGGAAAGAAAACTGCAGTGCAAACTTCCCGCAGATTCATGGCTTCAATTCCAAAAGGAAAAGACTCTTTTGACGCCCTTCGCCTGGCTTTCCCTCCGGAAAACGGAATTGAGTTCCTCAACGCAAAACGTTTTGACAGGCAGACCTTCCTTGGAGGAGCTATAGGGTACACGGCTTATGATGCAATTTATGACAGCTGGCTTGGAACTGAGAAGGATTTTGAGTCTGAAATCCCGGAACTTCAGTACCTTCTTGTCTCGAAAAGCTTTGTTTTCGACCACCTGACTGAAGAAATCTACATTGTAGTCACTCCTTTCGTAAGGCCAGGATCGGATGCGGGCAAAGTATATGAAGAAGCTCTCTCTGAGGCAGAAAAGCTTTACTCCGTAATCAAGGAAGTTTCCCTGTCCGGAGATGCCGCAAAAGCAGCAGTTTCTGGCAAGTCAACAGTATCACAATCAACAGATTCGGGTTCACCTGTGCAGGTCTGCAGCGCTGATCGGTCTGAATTTGAAACGTCGGTACTCCAGGCGAAAGAACACATCTTTGCAGGGGATATTTTCCAGGCTGTCCTTTCCAGAAAATGCGAATTTAAACTTGAACAATCTCCGTTCGAGCTTTATATGCAGCTCAGGTCAATAAACCCAAGTCCTTACATGTATATCTTCGAGTTCGGAGACCTGGCAATCGTAGGAGCAAGCCCTGAAACCCTGCTGACCGTACATAAGCGTACTGTTATGATAAACCCTATTGCAGGTACCTGTCCGAGAGGAAAGTCAGATGCTGAAGACGAAGCCCTGGCTTCCCACATGCTCAATGATGAAAAAGAAAGGGCAGAACATGTAATGCTTGTTGACCTGGGTCGAAATGATGTCCGCATGGTCTGCGAAAGCGGTTCTGTAAAAGTATCAGGGTTTATGAAAGTCCTGAAATATTCTCATGTCCAGCACATAGAAAGCACGGTTTCCGGGACCCTCAGATCTGAATGCGACCAGTTCGATGCCTTCAGAGCAATCTTTCCTGCAGGGACCCTGTCAGGGGCTCCGAAAATCCGGGCAATGGAGATTATTTCCGAACTTGAAACAGCTCCAAGAGGAATCTACGGCGGCGGAGTCGGGTATTACAGCTGGAACGGAGACGCTGATTTTGCAATCGTGATCAGGACTCTGCTTATAAAGGGTAAAAAGGCTTCGGTACAGGCAGGGGCAGGAATTGTTGCGGATTCCGATCCTGCATATGAGTTCAGGGAAACTGAGAGGAAAATGGCAGCAATGCTTGCGGCTATAGGCGGAGAGAATTGAGCTGAAATAAAAGGCTTCAGGAGGGATCTTCAGATGAAAATAGTTTTCATAAATAACAAAGATTCTTTTGTATGGAATCTTGTGGATTATATCTCATATTTCGAAAAAGATACTCTGGTTCTTCCCAATACGGTTACTCTGGAAGAGTTAAGGGAAATAAAACCTGATGCGCTGGTAATTTCTCCGGGACCCGGAAATCCTTCTGACCCGAGGGATATAGGAAACTGCCTGGACATAATCAGGGAAATGGGTAGGGAAACTCCCCTTCTCGGAGTCTGCCTTGGGCACCAGGCAATCAACGTGGCATTCGGCGGACCTGTCAGGAGATGCAAAGTAGGACCTGTGCATGGGAAAAGTTCAAAGATATGGCACACGGAATCGGCTCTCTTTACAACACTCAAAGAGCAGTTTGATGCAGGCCGCTACCATTCGCTTGAGATTGGTGAGCCAGCTCCGGGAATAAAGGTCACTGCTCGTGCAGAAGACGGAACAATTATGGCAGTAGAACATTCAGAATATCCCATCTACGGCCTGCAGTTCCACCCCGAATCGGTACTTACTCCAGAAGGTTTAAAAATAATAGAAAGATTCCTGGAAATCTCAAGGAACTTTAAGAAAAGACAACCGGCTGTTTGAAACAGCCATGAATTTTTTCTGCCTGTTGGGCAGAGAAATTTGTCCGTAATTATCAGGCAGCGAATCCGTTTTTCTTTAGTTAGCTGCCTTCTATATGCATTTAATTGTTACTTTCCTTTTCCAGAAGTCCCGGTTTCAGGTTCTTCTTCCTCTGCCTCTTCTTCGAAGAATTCTTCTTCCGTGAACTCTTCGTTGGGTCTGCTGCCTCCATAGCCTGCAGGCTGAAGGTTCTGCATGTCTGAGAATTCGCTTAACGTCTGGGAGATAAGCTGGGGGTATTTAACAATTTGTTCCCTGGGAATGAATCCATTGTCTTCAGAGAGCTTTATAATACTTTCCCTGGCAGCTTTTGCTGCGCTGCTAAGCTCATCAAGTTGTTTTTTGCCTGCAAGATAGCCGATCTCTTCAAGTGACATTGTTGTCCAGAGGGTTACGACCTCCATCCTTTTTTCAACAGCTCCTCGCCCTATCACTTCGAGGGTGTTAACAGCTTTTTCTGCAGTTTCGGGCATGTCAGCCTGTGAGGCTCCCTTTCCAATTTCCTGTACAGCTTTTGAGAAAGACCAGAGGGCATTAGAGTAGCCTTTTTCTATGGAAGGACTTGCAAGTGTATCAACGGCTTCTACCGCACCAGACGCAACGTTTCCAATCCGTTTCTGAACAGCTTTGTTGCCGATATTTCGGAGTGAAATGGCAATTCTTTTTAAATCGGTCTCAAAATCTGCGTTGAGTAGTTCTTCCCCTAGTTCTCGAAGGTACTCTATATACTGAAGGGCATCATATTCGTTTTGTTCCCTTACCGCTCTTTCTCCAGATTCGCCAAGTTCAATAGCTTTTTGTTCGTTCAGTGAAAACATATTTAAACCCCTTTCCAGTCAAATCCTGTAAAAAATGCTCGATTTAAGAATTTAACTATTTATATAGGAATACCCTGATATTAGTCTTCCTATATTTTTGGAAATTTGTAAAGAGTTTTAAACTTTTATATCACGATTTCACATCGTCATGAATTTTTATAAATAAAATTTATATTCTTCTGACTGAAAAGATTTCGAAATAATTAATCAAAACAGTCAAACATTGTTATTAAAGGAAAAGAGTTAAATACATTTCCTATATAATATATATCATATGAATATAAACTTCTGCGGGTTTCTGGCATATTTACCCGTATGAATACCAACAACACACCTCCATGGAAAGGGAAAGGGTTTACTCCTTACCTTTCCCCTTCCAGCATAAACCTTTTTAATATTTCTTAAAGAACGATATCTGGACAGATATTAAAAAGGAATAAGCATCTATCGGATTCAACTTGATAAAGAGCGATAGATAGTTGTTTTTATACCCTGACAGCTTTTCTAATGCAGTTAGAGATCTTCCATCAGTGCAGCTGCATTTATTGCAGCTGTTTCAAGGCCTGCGTCTGTAGCGCATCTTCCAATGTCTCTGATTAAAGAAAAAAAGTCTTCATTGAAAGTTTCAGACTCATTTCCAAAGTCTTTGCAAAAAATGTGAAGTTCCTTTAAACAAAACTGGCTTGTAATAGCTTCTTTTTCCATTCCCTGCCTGATAGCTTCTTTTCCGACTTCTTTCATGGAGATAGCTATCAATCTGAGAGAAAAAAGAGTTTTTATCTCAGCTGTTTTTTCCCCCAGAGCCTTAAGAGCAAAAAGGATATCGAGCACAGCTTCATTTTCTCCATTTCTTGCCGCTTCCTGCCCGATCAGCCCTAGAGAGGCAGTCGCGTTAAGGACACTCGAGTTCATATTTCCCTCAGCCGCAGCTAGTCCCAGAGATTTTATGCATTCAATTGCTCCATCTGCCGTTTCTTGCAAGATGGTACCTGAAAAAAACTTTATCCCAACTTCAGCCAGCTCATCTATTATCGCGAGAAGTCGGGTTTCATCTCGAGTCCTGACCGCTTCAAGTCCGGGCTCAAGCAGAAGGAAATTTTCCGTTAAAATCAAATTTAACCTCCAGTTTCACAGCCATTTTCACAATTTATGAACCTGGAGGTTATTACTTTTTCGTATTTCTCCTGTATATACTCATTAACCTAAAAACCGGACGGAAAAAGTTGAAATTGGAAGATAAATATGTTGAAAAATTGGAAGGTAAATATGTTGAAAAGTATGTTTTGAAACGATATGATATATAAAAAGATTAAAACAAGTATAAAAAATAGGAAAAAAAGCAAAAAAAATGGAATTTTAATGGGCTCTTCGTGTTACAGATTTGAATAAACCTTTCTCTGCAGTTCCTTTATCTCCTGAAGTTTCTCTGTGTTTTCATCGCTTTCTGCGACGTCTGTGAGTTTAAAGCTGTCAAGTGCCATTTCCGTAACAATGGGAGAATTGGTCAGGGATTTTTCTTCAGCCTGAACTTTTAGTGTTTTAAGAGACCACTGGCTCTGAAGTGCAGCTTCACGAAGTCCGTTCTTTAAAGAAATCTTTCCTGTATCTTCAATTGAAAGAGCTATCGAGCTCAGGGCTTCATCAAAGTATTTTTCTGCAGCAATCCTGCCTGTTTCTTCAAGCAGCAGAAGAGTGCTGATAGTTTCAGTCTCAAGACCTTCGGAGGCTATTTTTTTTCCAACTTCTCCCAGGCAGGTTATTGCGTTGAGCAAGGCCTCTTCCATATCCTGTGCGGCAGCAGCAGACCCGATATCTCTTAAGAGCAGAGAAAAAGCAACCATTTCCTCCCGATCTTTCTTTTCTGGAGAGGAAAAGTTCCAGATTTCCATCAGGGTTGTGGCAGCTACTTTTGAACCTGCTTCAAGCGAACTTGAAGCTGCTGCTCTTCCGAGTTTCCCTGTTGCTACCATTGCCCTGTTCAGAGCTGATTTATATCCTTTTTTTGCGGCTGCTTTTGCCAGTTTCCCGAAGGCAAGGACTGAGTTGATAGTAACAAGTTCCATACCTTCCTGTGCAGCTGCCTGTGCAATATCCGAAATTGATAGGATAACCCTTGAAGCATCTGCCTCTTCGTTTTCAGATAGGAAACCTTCTGCGATTCCCGTAAGGGAATCCAGGGCCTGGAAAACCCTGCTCTCGTTTCGTTCCTCAACTGAGGATAAACCTACGTCAACTGCCTCTGCTTCGTTTAATGTTATCATTCTTTTTTCCCCTCTCTATCAGTCTATAGCAATTTAAATTTCAAACTGACTTTTTTGCAAATTTATACAATCATTATGTCTAATTTTTTATGCTATTGTTGCCAGTTTAAGCGATTATAGAGCATGAAATAATTGGGTGGAATAGAACTGTTACTGGGAAATATTGACTGGACTGCCTGGCTTACTTTATGAAATTAGGAGATTATTAAGTGTTGCTATTTTGTAATGGAGATTCTATTTATAAAGCTTCTCAGGCTTTGGGCTATCGATGAGCCTGAAAAACTATTTTTTTCATAGAGAAAAAAAACTGCTTTAAAAGTACAGGAGAACAGGCTTCAGCTGAAAAAAAGGAAACATTGAATTTTATGAAAAATTGAAATTAAGGGTTGTAAGCTCCCTTTTGAGACAAATCGAATTATTCAAATGATTCAGCTTCGTGGACGTACTCAGAACTATTAAAGGTTTCAATAGAAAGCTTTGTCACAAGCATATAACTTACGAGAAACTTTTCTTTAGGTTCAAGCATTATCGTTCCAAGTGCATCAGCAGCCTTTATAATGATATTTTCAAAGTTTCTAAAGTCAGTTTCATGAAACTGATATTCAGAAAAAACAGGTACATGCTGGTAAGAATGGATCTCTCCCCTGTGTTCCATAAGGTGCGTCAGGATGCTCTGGAACTCTTCAGATAAAAGAGGCGCCTCCATGCCCTGGGTAGATAAGAACATGCCTGAACCGGGAGAAAAAAGTCCTCCGTTCTCCGGAACCCTGATGATCTGCTGCCTGGATGTTTCTTTTCCTATAGCTCCTATGGCAAGAGAAGAAACAAGAGATTCCCTTTTCAGGTTGTGAAGAGATGCAGAGTTTGCAATCTCTCCAAGATATGCAACTGCAATTCTGACTGCCGCTTCCATCTCCTGTCCAACTGCGGACCTTCCAACTGCACAGAGAGAGTAAATAATGCTTAAACCGGTGTTAGACATTTTCTGCTCTCTGGCAGCCTCAGCCATCCTTCCCAGAGAGACCAGGGAGATTAGAACTCCAAGCTCCATTTTTTGAAGAGCAGCGGCATTTCCAATGTCTCTTATGCTGATAATAGTTCTCTTTGCGTCAGGTTCAAGCCCTTTATTTATATATTTCGTCCCCTGCTCTGTTAGAAAATCTATGGATTTTAACACACCCAGTTCATTATTATCTTTGACAGAGCTCAAGCCAAGGTCTATTGCCCCGGTTTCATTTAAAATAGACATTCGGAACACCCCATTTAGATTCTTTACTTCCAGAAAGGTGATCTCGACATGAGATAGCCTTACCGGCACTCAAACCTCTTCGTTATAATACAATTAGTTTTTATGTAATTCAGGCGCTCGTATGAGTTTTGCCTGGACTGCTTCATTCAAAACCCAAAAGAGTTTTTCAATCAATATAAGTAAACTTTCTTTTTCCTCTAAAATTTTTATTTAGCTTTTCTTCCAGTTTCTCGAGGCCTGCACTGTCAAAACGCATGAGAGCTATTTCGGCTATGATGGATGCACTCACAAGATAGCGATCTTCCGCATCAAATTTGATTACCTCAAGGGAATAAACTGCCTGAAGTAGTGCCCTTTCAAGTCCCTGCCTATCGGCAGCCCTTCCAATATCCCCGAGTAAACGGGCACTGGTATCAGCAGTTTCTTTCAGGTTCTTTTCAATTGCTCCTGTTCCTATTTCCTGTAACAGAAGTTCAGCGTTTAACGTTGCATCTTCAAAGTTCTGGTTTGCGGCTACTTTCCCTGTTTCCCCGAGTAAAGCTACCGTACTGTTTGCAACCTCCCCCAGGCTCTGTTTTGTAAGGCTTTTTCCAATCTCCCCAAGAGCGAAAATGACTGCTATTATTTCTTTTCGGGTTTTTGTGAAGGCTGCAGTATTTCCCATCTCTCCCAGACAGGAAGCTGCAGTTTTTGCCGGGACTTCCATTCTTTGCCCTGCTGCTGTCTTTCCGATTTCACCAAGGGCGAGAGCGATACTCACAAGAGCATTTTCCAGCCCGCGTCTGCAAGCTTCTTTTGCAGCAGGGGTAAAAAGCAGAATGGCATTTGTAACAACCATCTCCTGCCCTGAGAGAGCCGATGCTGTTCCTATCTCTTTCATGTATTCAATTAATCTTTTAGTATCGCCTTCCAGTCCTTCGTTTGCGTATCTCACTGCAAGTCCTGATAGGTAGTAAAGGATCTCAATTACACTGGCTTCGTCCTTCTCATCTACTAAAGCCAGCCCTATCTCTAACGCCTCGTTTTCATCAAGCGGTAGAATCCTTCATGCCCCCAGATTCTCTCTTAATTAAGTATGGATATGTGAGGATATTAGCTTTGTCATAAAGGAGATAAGAAAGGCATCGAAAAATTCTGCTATTTTCCTTTAAGGAAAGAAATAAATTGCTTAATCCTGCTGAATATTAGTAAGTATGTATCAGAATGGGCAAATCGTTCAGAACCAAAAATTATAAATAGAATTATACGGTAGTAAGATACCGGTTGCTTACGAGAAAATCAAAGCCTCATTTCACACACACACGAGAATCGAAACGATTACTCTAGAAGGATAGGTTTCATCCCTTCTTCCTGTCCGTTCCTAACGTTGGCTCGTGAGCAACTACCCTCTCCATCTTTTCTTCAAGACTTCTCAAGGTCTGAGGCTTCAACTTGCGTTCACTTTTAACCCTGCTGCATTTCGTAGATATGCCACTCCTGCAGGCATGAGCAAATTACCAAATTAACCTGGAGCTCTGCCCACAAATTAGTCCTCTTGAGCGCAGCGAAAAGGACATCGAACTGTTGCGACCATATCGCAACTCCCAGAAAATCTATGATTTTCTGTGATCCCGAAACGAAACTCGGGAAGGACAGCACACTGCAGAGCCGCAACTCTGCTGGCGAAGCATTTACATGCAAGGCGAGCATAAAGTGCACAAAAGCCGACAAAAAGACAGGCACACATAGAAATTAGATTAAAAGACGAAAGAGGAACAGAAATGGCTGTATGGAAGGGAAAGAAAGTGGTTTTGCACACCACTATGGGTGATATTACCATCGAACTTTTTGAGGATATGCCGATTACGGCGGGGAACTTTGCAAAACTCGTGGACCAGGGTTTCTATGATGGCGTGATTTTCCACAGGATAATTGACAAATTCATGATCCAGGGCGGAGACCCTACAGGAACAGGCATGGGCGGGCCAGGCTATGAAATCCCTGACGAGTTCACAAAACACAACAGGAACGACAGAGGCACGATTTCAATGGCAAATGCAGGTCCGAACACAGGTGGAAGCCAGTTCTTTATCAACCTTGTAAATAACAACTACCTTGACAAAATGCATCCTGTCTTCGGAAAGGTTGTGGAAGGCATTGATGTTGTCGATGCCATGGGTAAGGTAAAGACCGACCGACAGGACCGTCCGAAAACAGAAGTTAAAATCGTGAAAGCTGAACTGGTCTGAAGAATTAAGTAATTGTTAAAGCAGGAACTATTAAATAAGGAAGGGATTATTGAAGAAGTTCGGAAGAGAAAACAATTTTCAATATTAGGAATAACTTCAACTCAAATTTAACTTATAATCTGTCGTTTTCCAGAAATCTAATTCCTTCACTTATTTTTTTCTGAGTCCACAATTCATAAATTGTTTTTTTCAGTACTTTTGGTTTAACTTAATTTTTCGTTTTCCTTTTTGAATTATTCTTAACTTCTCAACCGTTATGTTTAATCGAACATAACGTTATTATAGTTTGTCCGCATTAAATGGCAAAGTGAGGATCACAGGAGCGAAAAACGGTGTTTGAAAACAAGCTGTCAGTCCCCGAAACCTGGCGGAGAAAAGTAACTCTTCTTTCCTGGGCCTTATCTCTTCTCAGGGAAAAGAAAGTCTTCTATTTTGAAACCCTTGCTCCAGGAACAATAAAAGAGAATACCGGAAACTGTTATTTCCTGAAGGACATCGGGATCGGAGAGAAAGTTAAGCTCTGCTACAAAGAAAATATGACATGGATAGACACCGTTTTTTCTACTTTAATCCAGCAGGGATGGTACACAGGATAATGATCCTTTCCCTTTTCGGGGATGAGATTTTACGGGTGGTCATTGGCAAGCCTGGGAATTTTGAATTGGAAAGGGGATACTGATCCATGCTGCAAGCGAGTTGACGTAAGCCTTTCCACCTCCCGATTAACAGGTAGTCCGAAAACTTGCTTTATCCTGTGCTCCTCAAGTAAAGACAAAAAGGTTGGGCTTGGGAAGTCCAGATTTGCCCAGATTAGCTTTAACGAAAGCAAAACTCCTTAAATAGTGGTTTTATGGTAGATTCTATTCATGAAATGATCAGAGCAAGCTTCAGATGCGAGGACATGGTAAAATGTGTGCTCGGGTTGAAAGCTCTTGATATCGAAGCATACAAGGTTTTACTCATGCACGGTTCTACTACAACTGACAGGCTTGGGGAAATTCTTAACAGGGAGAGGAGTACTGCATATCGTTCTCTACAGAATCTCATAACATGTGGAATTGTTTACAGAGAAACGAAATCTATCGAGACTGGGGGACACTATTATGAATACACAGCCATCGAACTCTGGGAAATGAAACAGATAGTAAAAAAGAACGTTGATGAATGGTACTGCCAGATGAACGAAATGGTTGATAAACTGGATGATAAAATATGTGCCCTTATCTTGAGAATGGACAATGAGAAAACACAGATCTAAGAATAGGTTTATTGAGAAATCTTGACTCTATAAAGTCTTTATAAAATCTTAATCCTGTGATATCTTCTGCCTGCTCTTTTCTAATACTTTTTTCAATCAGGTTCCGTAGTCTTCTCTAATATATTTCCATTTTATTTTTTAAACATTATTTATATAGTTCTTTCTCACCTTAATTTCTGATAATAACTTCTCATCTTATTTTCGGAAACAATGATAAAAAAATCCCGCATAATATTGAACATAACTTCTACATTGGACGTGATTTTTTTTATAAAAGACTAAAGCCTGCTAATATTCGGGATTGCTGAGTATTCGGGAGAAACGATTTTTGTGTCGGAAACTAAAGAAGGATTGGACTTACTGGCAGCTGAGACTCTTAGATCCAGATACCTTCGGGAGGGAGAAGAGGACTGGAAAGACGTCTGTGAGAGGGTAGCAAAAGCAGTTGCAACAACCACGGAGGAGTACACTGAATTTTTTAATCTTATGAATAGTAAAGTCTTTCTCCCGAGTTCCCCAACCCTTATGAATGCAGGAACAGCTTCAGGGCAGCTTTCAGCCTGTTTTGTCATACCCGTGGAGGATAGCATAGAAGAAATATTCGATTCTGTCAAGACCGCTGCCCTTATACAGAAGACCGGAGGAGGTACAGGTTTTAATTTCTCAAAAATCAGGCCAGATGGTTCTCCTTCTGCCTCAGGTACCGGTACTGCGAGCGGTCCCGTAGCTTTAATGGGTCTCTTTAATCAGGCAACTGAGATAGTAAAACAGTTCGGGAGAAGAAGAGGCGCCAATATGGGGATACTTGATATTTCTCACAACGATATTATTCCTTTCATCAGAGCAAAACGCACGGAGGGTATTCTGAGTAATTTTAATATCTCTGTAATGATTCCTGATGCTTTCATGAGTCTGGCTGACGAAGGCAGAATGAATGAGATATGGAACTCAAAAACAGGCGCAAAAGTCGGAGAGATATTTTCAGAGGTTGTTGATGGAATCTGGAAAAACGGGGAACCTGGAGTTCTTTTCTATAACCGCATAAACAGGGACAACTTCACCCCTTCACTTGGAGATATCCATGCCACAAACCCCTGTGGAGAGGAACCTCTCCTGCCTTTTGAATCCTGCAATCTGGGTAGCATTAACCTTTCCCTTTTTGTTGAGGACGGGAAAATCAACTGGGACTCTCTCAGGGAAACAGTCGGAAAAGCTGTCCGTTTCCTTGATAATGAAATCGACGTAAATGTCTATCCTGTCCCGAAGATTGGGGAAGCAACCAGAAAGACAAGGAAAATCGGGCTAGGAGTTATGGGTTTTCACGATATGCTTTTGAAACTTGGACTGCCCTATAACTCAACAGAAGCTCTCAAGCTTGCAGAGAAACTTATGGGGCAGATTAACTGGGCTGCGGTCCGGGAGTCAAGAAAACTTGCGGCAGAAAAAGGATCTTTTCCGGAACATGAAAACTCCATATGGAAACTTCCAATGAGAAATGCCACGCTGACCGCAATTGCCCCTACAGGCACCATCAGCATTCTAGCCGGCTGCTCTGCAGGAATTGAGCCTGTTTTCAGCTGGGTTTACAGGCGTACCCGGACGGTGGAAAAAGAATTCATGCTTGTTCACCCGCTCTTTGAGGCACATTTTAAGCCAAAGCTTTCAGAATCAGATTACAGCTGGCTCCTTGAACATGTCTATACTCACGGCACCTTGAAGGACATAAAAAACTCAAAAGTAGTGAGCGGAGAAGAAAAAAGGCTATTCAGGTCAGCCCTTGATATTAGCTGGAAAACTCATATTGACATACAGGCAGCCTTTCAGCGCCACTGCCATGCAGGAATCTCAAAGACTATCAATATGCCTGCAAATACGAAAAAAGAAGATATCGAGAAAGCTTTGATTTATGCGTGGAAGCAGGGGTTAAAAGGACTTACAATTTACAGGACCGGAAGTAGACAGCATGTAGTTCTCAGCTTAAAGAAATCCCAGTTTTAAATTTCTGAAATTTGAGGCCTTAAAATTTAAATTGTCTAACGGGATACTCTGAATTACGGGCTTCGATTGCAGGATAAAATAACTTCTGTTACTATAAGATAAAAATAAGTTTGTTATTAAGCTTTTAAATTTTATTACTAAGTGTTATACCACTGGAATTGCAGTTATCTTACTAAAAATATATATACATTCGCGCCCCCTGATATAGCATGACTGCTGCCCCCAAACATCACCTTGAATTGCTAACCGCTTGCGTTATTTATGGTACTGTCGGAATTTTCATGACATTGCTCGAGGATATGTCTGTAGGATCTATTATCTTCTACAGAGTCCTTTTCGGACTTTCAGCCATATTATGTTACCTTGCAATTACCGGAAATCTCAGTCAGCTTGCCTTGAAACGGAAGAAAAGGTATCTGCTTCTTCTTGGAATTCTATATGTTTCGCAGATGTTTTCCTATTATACTGCAATCCGATATCTGGGGGCTTCTTCTGCTGTCCTTCTTCTGTACACCGACCCTATATACCTTACCTTCCTTGCACCTGTCCTTCTCGGGGAAAAGAATACCGAAAAGACCATTCTTGCTCTTTTCCTGGGCCTGATAGGTGTATTCTACGTAACAAGACCTGAAGGCGGCTTTGAACAGCTTGCGTTTGGAAGCAGCTATCTGAAAGGTGTAATTTTCGGGCTCGTGGGGGGCCTTTTCAGCAGCGGAGTCATAATATCTGTCCGCTATCTCAGAGACGAGTATAACGGCCTTACTCAGCTGGTCTGGCAGAGTGTAATCAGTCTGGTCTTCCTGTCACCTTTCGCAATATCCGTGCCAGGGCAAGTACTCGCTGAAAACCTTTATATCCTGATGCTTTTCGGGATCCTGATTACAGGTGTAGGTGCAGTGTTCTATATAAGAGGGGTTGCAGGTGTAAGTGCAATTACAGGCAGCATTCTTACCCTTCTTGAGCCCGTTTCCTGTATCTTTTTCGACTACACGGTACTGGGAAGCCCGGTGCACAGTGGAATGCTTACAGGTTGCTTCTTTATCCTTGCAGCAGCAGTTGTGGTAAGCCTTGATAACTCTATTTTTCTGAGAAAGCTGATCTTCGGGGAAAAAACGTTCTCGAGCAAAAAGATATCGTTCTGGAAAAAAGAACTCCTAAGGCCACAGGGAAAATAAACCCTCCTTCTTTCTTTTTTTCATTTGTCATTCCCGGTAAAAATCAAGTTCTTAATAAACCCCTTTCCCCGTTTCCAAAAAATATATATCTTCAGTATTTTATTTCTCAAATGTGCCAGTTAAGGGAAACTCTTTCAAGCCTTACTCCGAGGTCATAACAGGTAGCGTTATTTACGGTACCATAGGAGTTTTTCTCGACAGGATCCAGGACATGTCAGTGGGATCCGTTTTATTTTGCCGGCTCTTTTTCGGTTTATGTATGATTTTCTTTTACCTGCTATTGAGTGGAAGTCTGGGGCAGTTAAGGCCAGGCAGGAACAGAAAATACCTTCTCCTGCTGGGTTTCCTTAATGCGGTAACAGGCATATGTTATTTCTCGGCTATAAGGTACAGCGGAATTTCTATTGCTGTACTGCTCCTTTATACAGCTCCCGTATATGTGAATCTGCTTGCTCCTGCAATCCTCGGAGAGAGAAACAGTAGCAAAGGCCTTCTACCTCTTATCCTTTCGGTTTCAGGGGTATTGCTTATTACCCGTCCCGGAGAAGTTCTGGTTAGTCTGAGTACGGGCTCTGATTTTGTTAGAGGCCTGTTCTTCGGCTTGGTCTCAGGGCTTTCTTTCGGCACAACTATAATTATAATCCGTTATCTGAGGCACGACTATACAGGGATCTCCCAGACTTTCTGGCTGACCGGAATAAGTCTTCTCTTTATGCTGCCGTCCGCATTTTTAACCCCGGCTTCGGTCTTCTCCAGGAACTTCAATACTCTGTTTCTCTTTGGTTTGACAATTACCTTTGCTGCCATTCTCTACCTCAGAGGAATTTCAGGCATAAAGGCACAAACAGGCAGCATTCTTGCTCTGCTCGAACCTGTATCAGGAATCTTCTTTGATACAGTGGTCCTTAAAAACCCTATTTATATCTCTACCTTTCTGGGCTGTGTGCTTATCCTTTCAGCGGCTTATCTTGTGAGCAAGAAAGGGAGAGAAAGCAGGAATCTGCCAGCAGATTTCCCGTCAGTACCCTGACCAGCTTTATCAGTTGTATCTTTTTGAAGCAGTGCTATTATCTGGAATAATACAGGCCGTTAATTTTATATAAGTTGTCTGCACCTCTGCCCAAAAGCTCTTTACTTAAGAACCCCTCTATTTTTAATATTAAAGTTCTGAAAACGCAGGAAAAGCATGACAGACAGAAGCCCAATTATAGAGCTTAAGAACCTGACCAAAGTTTACAAAAACGGAGTTGAATTTCGCGCTCTCGACAGTGCAAACCTGAGAATTAAAAAAGGGGAATTTATTGCGATTGTAGGTCCTTCTGGTTCAGGCAAAAGTACACTTATGCATCTCATAGGTCTGCTGGACACGCCCAGTTCAGGAACTCTCCTTATAGACGGTAACGATGTGACAAAAATGTCGGATAAGGAGCGTTCCGGAATGAGAAATAGGATGCTAGGCTTTGTTTTCCAGTACCACCACCTGCTTCCCGATTTCACAGCTCTGGAAAATGTAATGATGCCGCTTTTGATTGCAGGAAAGAGCAGAGAGGAAGCAAAGGTCACTGCCGAAAAACTTCTAAAAGAGGTTGGGCTTGAAGACAGAATGGATCACAGGCCAGGAGAACTTTCCGGAGGGCAGAACCAGAGGGTCGCAGTAGCACGGGCTCTTAGCTGTTCTCCGGCAATTGTGCTCGGAGACGAGCCTACAGGCAATCTTGATACGAAAACAGGAGATTTGATATATGAATTGCTCCGCAGGCTGAACAAAGAATATAATCAGACTTTTATTGTGGTAACCCATAATGAGGAGCTTGCTGGAAAAGCCGATAGAGTTGTCAAAATTATAGATGGAAAAATAACTGATCAGTGAGGGGGAAGTATGGAGTACGCGAAAGGAAGGATAGGAAGGGTCTTTACCGTCAGGGTTGATCACGGGGATGACCTTATTCTGGAACTCATCAAACTTGCAGAACTGGAGAAGATCGAGTCGGCTGTGTTTATGCTGCTTGGTGCGCTGAAGGAAGGAAAACTTGTTGCAGGTCCGAAAGAAAACAGAAGACCCCCGGAACCTGTCTGGACCAGCTTTAATGATGCTCATGAAATTCTCGGGATAGGAGATATTTTCCAGGAGAATGGAAAGCCCAAAATTCATCTTCATGCGGGAACAGCCCGGGGAGACAGTATTAAACTGGGATGCCTGAGAGGTGAAAGTGAAGTTTTTATGGTTGTCGAGGTATTCATTTTCGAGCTGGAAGGAATTTCTGCCAGAAGGGTAATGGATACTGAGCAGGGCTTTGCTCCTGTGAGCTTTATGCAGATCCCTGATCAGGAATAATATTTCCAATAGAGTATGAGTTATAATATGGCTCGGGAATTGAGTAGTTAAAGCTGAAAATGATTTACGGAAAAATCAGATCTGGCAGATTCCCTTACATCCATTTTTAAGAAACTTATTTCGTAAACTTAATTTAAACTTAGTTGCTGTGAGTTTAATTTCCAGTAAACTTAATTTTGCAGGATAATCTCCAGTTCCCTTAGCCTTTTGAGTGCGATTATTTTCTCTTTATTATCTTTTAAAAACTCTTCTTCAAGGATATGTATTATTTGGGGGAACGGTACGGTTAACTGATAGTATTTTACAGGTCTGCCTTTTCCTTTATTCTTCTTTTCAGACCTTTCATCTACCCAGCCTCGATCCCTTAGAGGGCGCATGGCTACACTCACCTCAGGCTGCCTGAGTCCGGAAACAAGTTCGATATGAAGAGATCTGAGTTCCTTGCAGTCTTTTAAACACACGATCGCGGTGGCCTCTGTCCTCGGGAGTCCCAGGCTCTGGAGCATGTCAATAATTGAATACTCTTTTTCGGTTAAATTAACTGGAGAATCTTCGGTCATCGAGAATGAATAATACTTTCAGGTTTATATATTTTATGTAGATAAAATTATTTTTTTAAATAAACTGATTATTGTCAGTAAGTAAAAAAAGCATCTAACCCTAGTAAGGCTTTTTTTCTGGAGTTTTTGTATAAAAGACTGAGGGAACAAATCTCCAGAAAAAAATAAGCTTTGTAGTTCTAACCAAAACCTTTAAAGCAGGTGTTTACAGGAATAAGACACCTCTAAGCAGAAAATAGACTTCCCGGAAGTAAGAATATATGCTCTGCCACAACAGGATATTAAAGTTACTAAAAGCCGGAAATAAGCACCTTCGATAAATGAATACCGGCTTTAAGCGCATTAGCTTTAAGTGCACTAATATCTTCAACTCTTTAAACGGGGAAGACCCGCTCTAAAGATGAAAGAGTCAATTCTTCAAAATAGAACTTCTTAAAAAATGAGACTCCTTAAATATTACTGCCCTGAGATAAACAGGTTGTTGAATGCATGAAAAAAGGGGGTGTCTTCTGTAAGAAGTAAAAGAATAACTCAGGTAAATTTATTCATTTGAACCGGATAAAGAATTAAATACCATTCGGACATGTAACGCTTAGATTAACTGACGCTTAGATTAACTAAAAGTCAAGTTCAAATAACAGAATATATGTATAGATAGTCAGAGATTAGAAAGGGTGAAATTATGTCGTATATCGGTTTACAGCAGGATTCTGGAGAATATAAGATCCAAAAGATACATGCTCGGGAGATCCTGGACTCAAGGGGAAATCCCACAATTGAAGTTGATGTGTTTACACCTAAGGGATTTGGCAGAGCAAGTGTTCCTTCAGGAGCTTCCACAGGTACGAATGAAGCCCTTGAACTGCGCGATGCGGACCCTAACAGGTACGGAGGAAAAGGAGTCCTGACTGCAGTCAAGAACGTAAATACCATTATCCAGAAGGAACTGCTTGGACTTGATGTGCGAAACCAGCGGGAAATCGATGAGCTTATGATCGAACTCGATGAAACCGAAAACAAATCGAACCTCGGAGCAAACTCCATTCTTGGCGTATCCATGGCGGTTGCAAAGGCTGCAGCAGATTCCCTTAACATGCCCCTTTATCGCTATTTCGGCGGTTCTAACGCTTTTACCCTTCCAGTGCCCACAATGAATGTCCTGAACGGAGGCAAACACGCAGGAAACGAGCTTGCAATTCAGGAGTTCATGATTCAGCCCAAAGGTGCTGAAACCTTCTACGAAGCCCTTCAGATCGGGGCTGAGATCTATCATATTCTCGGGAAGTACCTTGAGAAAAAGTATGGACGCTCTTCTACAAATGTAGGCTACGAAGGCGGATATGCTCCTAAAATGAGCGAATCCACAGAAGCCCTTGATGCTCTCGTACACGCAATTGAAGAAGCAGGCTATACCGAGTCCGAAGTCACAATAGGACTTGATGCCGCAGCAACCGAATTCTATGAAGAAGAGTTCTATAATATTGACGGGAAAAAACTGGCTGCCCCTGAACTGCTTGACTACTATGTCGAACTTGTAAATTCCTACCCCATCCTTTCTATCGAAGATCCCTTCTACGAGGAGGCTTTCGAAGACTTTGAAGCCCTTACCAATGAACTCTGGGATACTATCATTGTAGGTGACGACCTCTTTGTTACAAACATTGAAAGGCTTTCAAAAGGTGTGGATATGGGAGCAGCAAATGCCCTTCTTCTCAAAGTTAACCAGATCGGTTCAATCTCCGAGGCTTTTGATGCCGCAAGCATGGCTTCCAGAAACGGCTACACCGTAATCGTAAGCCACCGCTCTGCCGAAACCGAAGACACCACCATTTCAGACCTGGCAGTTGCAATAGGAGCAGAAATGATCAAGACCGGAGCTCCAGCACGTGGCGAGAGGACTGCAAAATACAACCAGCTCCTTAGAATAGAAGAAGATCTGGGTGAAGTTGCACATTATGTGCAGCTCTAATCCTTTTTTTAAGGCAGCTTTCTAACTTTTTTATTCATTTTTAGTTTTTTATTCACTTTGTATCGATTTTCTGATTCTTTCCGATTCTTGGTCGTATCCCCAAGTTATTGAACTGGAACTCTGAAAGTTAATTCCATTAAACTCCATATATGATCAGTTAATTTTTCTGCCATTGCTGGAGTTCTCTGGAATCATTTTTCCTTTTTCAGAGTCAATTTTTAATTTTAGAGAGTCATGAGGCTTTATAAAATATACCATGCCTGAAAGAAATCAAGAGTTTTCTGATGCATTTTCATATTTTTACTAAAATATAAACATAATCCCATATCGTTATCAGTCCTCAGGACGGGGAAGAAGGGTTCATTCATCTTTACAGGCATAAATCTGCTTTGATTGCCGAAAAAAAGGGGCTATAGCCGTATCCCCCCAATATCTGGGTCAGGCTGCTCTGGAATATTGGGACAATGCCGAAAGTGTTTTCCTCCAGGGAGTTGATCCTGCAGCTGAAGAGAGTGTTATCCGGGTTTATTTTTTTCTTTCAAGCGCTGGAGAATCGCGTAAGTAAGGATCTTACTACCGTTTTTAGGATCTTAACGTTGAGCTTCTTCTTTTGCCGCAATGACACCCTGTACAAGTGCTTCGCGCACATTGGGGAAACTGCCATCGATAATAGGCACATGTGTGAGATTAGGTTCTTCGGTTACCTGAAGCATTGATATTTTAGATCCATAACATCGAACTACGGTTCTGACGAACTCGACCCATCCGGTGGCATCCCCACTCTTCGATATGTATGAGAGCGCCAGATTCAGCTCTCTTTCTTTACAAATATCTTAGACCTGATATCTCATTAATTGAACTAGTTAGAAAATAATTGGGCAAATTCAAAAACCCAAAATTTAACTCTTGAATCTTAATTTCTAATAGTCGATCAAATTTATGATCACGGAAGCAGTCCAGAAGACTCTCTATAATTAGAATAAAATAGCTTTTGAGACAGGCTCTTAAACAGATTCTATTTTTTGGTATTTTGGTTTTTAAATAATTCCTATCATTTTCAGCCCCACATAGAACATAAGGAGTACAAAAAGGTGCTTCAGGTACTCGGGATTTACCATATGGGCAATCTCAGCTCCTTTTCTTGCTGCAAGAAAACCGGGTACTGCCAATAAAACCCAGTTAAGAAGATTAATATATCCTACGGAATAAGGAGGAAGTTCAGGCTGACCCCAGCCGTTAACTATATACCCCAGTGATCCTCCCAAAGATGTAAAAATTATTACTGCAGCTGAGGTTCCTATGGCTTTCAGCATATCAAAATGCAGGAAGATCAGCATAATTGGAATTCCGATTACTCCTCCTCCTATCCCGAGAAGTCCTGAAAAAAAGCCTATAAGAATACCGGCAAGAACATAAGAGAGTTTGTTGGAGCTTATTTCTTTTTTTTCACTTACAGCCGGTGTTGTATAAGTTCTGAGTGCTCCCAGTATGACCACGACCCCAAAAATTGTGCTCAGTACGGATGCAGGGAGATAAGAAGCAACTGCTGCACCCCCAAAGCTGGCAGCTGACCCAAAAACACCCATCAGTGTTGCTTGCCTCCAGAGTACTGCCTGTTTTTTCTGGTACTTTAAGGTAACACTTATGGCATTTAAAAGGACCACAAAAAGGCTTGTCCCGAGAGCCACTCTTATAGCCAGATCGGGGTCAAGTCCCGTTTCCTGCAAAAGCCAGTACTGGACAGGGAATATGATAAAGCCTCCTCCCACACCCAGAAGGCCTGAAATAGTGCCTGTAAAGGCGCCTGTGAGAAGGAGGATTCCAATGTAAAGGGGTTCTGCAGGAGTCATTTCCAGAGTCTGTTTTTGTCTATTTTCCAGTTCTTTTATTTGGCATGAAAGTGCTTTTAAGTACTTTCATTTTTTTGGGCCTGTTATTCGAAGAGTTTCATGTTCGTTTTCTGGGTTTAAGGACAGGTTTCAGATTTCCTTTTACATGAAATTTGGAGCTCATTTAAGTTAACAATATCGTGCTGAAAATACGCAGTGCTGCCACTGATAGTAATATGGAAAAACCCTGAACTTGCAGAAAGGTCGTACTTGAAAGGATAAATCATGGATTAAGAGGGGGATCGTTTTTCTTAAATAATTTGCCCCTGAAAGCCTGTCTATCTCTTTCTTCAGGATATCTGAGTATTTCTCTTCATCCAAGTTGTCTAGAGTGCTTGTGATATAAACAATATCTGCATATTCAAGCTATTTACTTATTTTAAAACAGGATCTCTATCTTAGTTTTCATCCCATTCCCTGCGTAACAAATATTTAAAATGAGTTATAAGTTATTAGCCAGAAGTAGGTTTACAAATTATTTATCTTTACAAAGCATCTGTTACAACTATTCATAGCAACAATACCGGGTTTATAACTTATTTGTCACAACCAGGCTAAAGAGGCACTTTTATGATCAAAATCGAGTTACACGGCACATACAACATTTACTATGCAATCAAAGGCATGCGAAACCCCATGAATTCCTGGCATCTGATGGACAGCAGTGAGCCCGATCAGGCAGGAAACTGCACACTCGGGGAAAAGGACCTTAACCTGGCCCAGCGCCTGACCCTTGCAGGAAACGAACACGGCAAGTTTCTGAGGTTCATTACAGTCTGCTTTGACCTCACGGCTCCCCTCTACTGGTGGAAAGAGTTTGATACTTATAAATTTACGGAAAAGAATTCAACCTCAACAATGCACAAGCTGACAAGTAGAGACCTTGCTCCTCACGATTTTTCCTTTGACACGATAACGGAATACAGGAACGCCCAGATCCGGCACCTCAATGATCTTATCAAAGCCTACAAATCCCGCGAGGGAGACAGTGAAGAGGACAACGCTTACCGAAAAGCAGTCTTTCGGGAACTTGTCCAGGATCTTCCGAGCGCTTACATGCAGAAAAGGACAGTCACAACGAACTACGCCGAGCTTAGGAACATTTACTTCCAGCGCCGCCACCACAAGCTTGATGAGTGGAGGGATTTCTGCGGCTGGATGAAAGAGAAACTTCCTTATGCTGAAGAGCTTATCTGCGTGGAAAAGGATGAAAACGAAAATTAAAAGATAATATTTAAAAAACAGTCACATACAGGGTTTTAAAAACCCTGTTTTTTTTTCAAGTTCTTTTAAACCCCTTTTTCTCCAACTCTTTTTACTAAAAGACGGAAAATAATTACGCTGCAATGTCAAAAGGATAAACTTCATTCCATCTATCACCAGTAATCGAACTTATCCCTCCTTCTTCTAACCTCATCTGCATTATGTCCCCTTCCAATCTGATTGTTATGAGGTCTCCACTTTCGTAATAATCACATTTGACAGAAGAAGAATTTCCATAGTGCAGGATGGCAGTACCGCAGTCATACAAAACGAGATAGTCATTTCCTGATTGGAATTTTCGTTTCATGTGTGGGTCTCCGTTATTTAGAAATTTTTATAATATTTTGACTAGTATCCATACCATAAGTTATAAAAATTAATTATATTGTTATTGTTATACTTCTTTATTAATTTTTTCTTTCTGTAAGTTTTTCCTCCAATTCTTTGCCTGGACTGCAGTTCCCGCTGGCTAATCCAAAAGTAAAACAACCGTTGAAGTTAAGTTTGGATTTTATTTCCAATTGAATACAATAATCTTTTAATTGAGATCCCGATTTTGCAGTTAAAATCTCTGAACCCGGAAAAAAATGTCAAAAGGATTTTCTGGCTCAGTTTCGGGCTGACAATCTTCATTTACCTGATGCTGGCAGTCACAAGTATGGGGGCTGATGCAGCCGGCGTTCCTCTCTCCAGAGCGTCAGGGCTTGTGGAACTCATTAAGTTCACCCCTCCGGAAAACCTGCCCATCTGGCTAATGGCAGTAGTCATCGTTGCCAATGTAACCTGCTGGAACTTTGCTTCAAGCCGGCTTATCCACGCATCCGGGAAAGAAAAAGTGCTCCCGGCTTACCTGGGAAAACTCTCGAAACGGGAACAGCCAATGGCAAGCATCCTGAGTATGTATACGGCTTTCCTTCCTTTCCCTTTCCTTCCTGATTTCAGGATTCACCTGGAGAATTCTCTATTCTGTTGCCCTTACAGGAATCGGGTACTATGGTTTTGTCAGAAAGACTGCAAAGCAGAAAGACAGGGAGGAAAAAGCAGCTTATACAGATTATTCAGACCTGTAACCGAATCTTTAAATCTTAATCCGTAAATTTACGGTTAAATTTAAACTTGCTTAAACTTTCAGTTTAACGCTTTCAGTCTAATATTTTCAGCTTAACCTTTAGCTTTAGAGTTTAGCCTTTAACCGGGTTATTCTTTACTGGCAAATATATAAATAGTGAAAAATATATTTGCTGATGAATTTAGTGGAAGCATCTATAAAGAGTATAAATGAGGAAAAATGAGAAAACTAGAAAAGACAATCACCCTCAGGAGAGGCCTGGGGCTTGCAATCTGTATGCTTGTAGGGACAGGAATTCTGGCGCTGCCGGGTCTGGCACTTGATGCCGGGAGTCCCTATGAAGCAGTTCTTGGCTGGTTCCTTATTGCCCTTATTGCAGTGCCTCTTATTCAGATCTGTGCCCGCCTTGGCCTGAAATTCCCTTCAACCGCAGGACTTGCCGGATATGCCGAAGAAGCCGTAGGTCCCTGGGGAGGGTATGCGGTCTCGTATCTTGTAGGCGGGTCTTTCTTTTTCGGGCTTCCTGCCGTTGCTCTTATTGGCAGCGAATATATGAAACAGCTTTTTAGCCTGTCCGAATCAGGGGCAGTTATTTTTGCAGTCCTTCTTATAACATTGATGTTTATCTCAAACCTTGCAGGAATGAGAGCCATTTCCATAATCAACTATGCAGCTCTGGCTGTGCTCTTCCTGCTTACAGGGTTGCTTATAATTTTTAATCTTGATTTCTTCGGTTCAGGGCTCGAGGTTGCCAGTGAAGCTCTCAGGGGCAGTGAAAATATAAACCTGGACCTGGGAAATATCTGGAAAGTTGCTGCCCTTCTTTTCTGGGCATTCCTGGGCTGGGAAAACCTCTCTTTTTCCCTGGGGGAGATAAAAGAACCCGAGAAAAACGTGCCTCTACTTTACTGGCTGAGTTTTGCCCTTGTGACATCTATCTACATTGTCCTTGCGCTTATCATCGCAGGAGCAAGCGTTGCAGGTGTGCCTCTTCAGGGAGCTGCCGGGCTTTCCGGCCTTGTCCTTTTTACGCCCGGAGGAAGCCTGCTCATATGGCTTATGGTAATAGTTATTGCAGCGAACGCCTGTTCCTGGAACTTTACTGCAAGCCGCCTGCTTTATGCCGGAGGCAGGACAGGTGCTTTCCCTGGTGCTTTTGGTAAGCTTTCAAAGAGAAATATCCCGGTATCCAGCCTTGTGGGACTGTATGTCCTGTCAATTTTACTTATACTCGGAACTTACATTTTCAAAATTCCGGTATCAACAATGATGCTGCTTGTAAATCAGAACTTTGTTTTCCTCTATGCCTTTATCATTCTCGCTTACTGGAAAACCGAAACTGGCCGGCAGAAGTGGGTCTTTTCAGTTCTCGCGCTCCTGTCTCTGGGTTTTCTTATCTCGGGCTTTACGTGGAAAATCGTTTATCCTGTCTTCCTGATAGGGTTTGGATATTACAGATTTATTGGGAAAAGAAGTTTGGATAAAACCAATAAACAAGGAAAAGAAATTATAGTTCGGGAAGATGCTCAGGAACTTCCTTATCCTATCAGGCATTAAGGAACATTACAGGAACTGTTTGAGCACTGCAATTTTCGGAACTCCCGTAAGAAGAAAAGGATAGATGGTGTTTATAGCTGCCACTACCTATTTTAGTGTTGAAAAAGTAGTAATATGGGTCTTTTACATGGCTTCAACCCTGTGTAAATGATACCAAACAAAAGGAGGCAGAATGGATTCATCCACATGGATAGTGGCATTAATTATAGTTCTGGTTTCCCTGAGATTGGTTAATGCTAACCTTAGAGAAATCGAATATGTCATTGTCCAATTAAACAGGATCCGTCAACGTTTTAAGTGATGACGGATAGGGTAGGTTGAAGCTTAACCTTCAACTTATCCACCTGTTAGATAGATATTTAATGAATCAAACACTTTATTGTATATGTGGATGGCATCTAAGTTGCCTCTAAGGGACACTTCCCTGTAAACGGTTGAACTTGCGGAAGCATGGTTTGCAGGGAAGGGGTCTTAATTCTACTTCTCTACTCTATTTCATCCGGAGAATACTGACTTCTGGGTATAATTTATCGAATAACCCCGTAAAAATTCCCGGATATTATCCATAAAGATTTTCTCGACAGAAACTTTTAAATTCTTTGCCTTCTGAAAATAATGCAATAGTTCCCAGGCAATTTAGAATATGTACAGGAGCCTGATCAAATGACATTAATATGTGTTAAAGACGCACCAGGCAAAGGTAGAGGCGTATTTGCACAGAGAAATCTTAAAAAAGATGAAGTAATAGAAACCTGCCCGGTCATCGTCCTCCCCCCCGAAGAAGTAAATACTCTTGAGCTTACCCAGCTTTATAATTACTACTTCGCGTGGGGAGCCGATTCAAGAGAAGCAGCGATTGCTTTGGGTTATGGATCCCTTTATAACCACTCATACACCCCAAACGCAAAATACCAGAAAGACTTCAGCAACGGCCTTTTAAAATACGTTTGCATAAAAGATATCCAGAAAGATGAGGAAATCACCATAAACTATAATTGTGACCCGGAAGACAGAACCCCTGTCTGGTTTGATATTGTGAGCCAGAACTGATTTTCTCTGGTTTCATATGATGATATGATTTCAGTTGTTTTTTAATTTTAATTTTAATTTTTACTGTTTTTTATTTTTTTAATTTTTCTAACTATATCAAAAATTGCACTTAGCTGTTTTTTCGCATTGTGCTGAAGGTCAAGAGGATAATCCGTAACATGACCTTGTAAGTAAAGCTTATAGTTGTAGAGGCTGTTCAGGTATAAAAGGTTAAAAAGACAAACCAAAAGACTTTGAGTTCTAAATTTTTTGTTTAGGGGTTAAAAATGGAAGATACGCTTCTCACTGTTTTTCGGTTAAGCCTGTTCGAAACCCTTTGCGTCACAGGCTCTCTAATCCTTATCGGCATGATACTGGGCATTATAGAGAACCGAGCTAATTATTATGTCCAGAGCGTCTTTGGAATGAAAGGAATCATAGCAACAGCCTGGATCGGCACCCCGATTCATGAATCCGGCCACCTACTCATGTGTTATCTTTTCAAGCACAAAGTAAGCGAATTCAAGCTATTTACCCTGAGGCCCAGGGACGGAGTCCTTGGGTACGTTAATCACAGCTGGAACTCAAAAAGTCTCTATCAGAACATAGGGAACTTTTTCATAGGTATGGGTCCGATCTTCAGCGGAACACTTGCCATGATCCTTGGAATGTACCTGTTCCTGCCAGATTCCTTTTCCATATTTTCAAATTATCTGACTCTTGATTCCGGTCAGCCTGGCTCTCAGACGTTAGCGAATATTTTCTTGCTGACAACCCAGCTTTTTAAAAGTATTTTTTCAGCAGAAAACCTGGCTTCTCTTAATTTCTGGATTTATTTTGCTCTAGCGATCTCGATCTCTTCCCACATAGCCCTTAGTAAAGAAGATCTTAAAGGAGCAGGGAGGGGGCTGGTCACAATATTCGTGTTTATTTCGCTGATAAATATGGTTGCTTTGATGCTTAATATCAATTTTACCGGCTTTTTTACAGGTATTCTATCTCTGAATGTTTATCTACTTGCGTTTTCAATGGTTTCGGTCATGTTTTCTTTAATAAGGCTGGTTTTAAGTGCTTTTGTTTACTCTCTTGCGCACAAAGTCGCGTGATGTACACCGGCCACTCATTCTTTTTTGGGTATAGAACTATGCGAATGTAATATTTTAGCCTTGATGCACCAGAAAATAGAAATAAGTAATGAAATATAAAATAGAAGGAAAATAAAAAGAAAAATAAAGTAGAAGTCAAGAAGGAATATCATGACGGGTCGGAAAATGCATATGAAAGCAGGACTTCTGGTATCATTTTTCCTCATCTATGACCTGATTTCAAAGGGGTTTATCCTCAGCTTAGAATTTCTTCCTGTAGCTCTGGTAGCCTCAGCCCTTGGGTCTGTACTGCCTGATGTGCTCGAGCCTCCCAGAAACCGTCGCCATAGAAAGTTTTTCCATTCGATTTTTTTCCTGGCACTGCTACTGATGTTTCTGGAGAATATCTATACGGTACTTCTAACTGGCGATCTGGCAGACAAAGTTACCTTTGGTCTCCTTTTTGCAGGAGCGGGATATACTTCCCATCTGGTGCTAGATGCGCTTACGCCTGCGGGACTTCCGATTGTGGGGTTGTAAGTGAATTTGAGTTAATTTTGAACCTAACAACCACATTCGCTATACAAAACCGTTCTTGTCCCGCTCGACGCAGGAGAGCGATCGTCTCAAAATATTGAAAAAGCAAAAATAAGAGTTGAAATAGCAAACTTACAAAGTGAAAAAGCTAAGTTCCCCTTCAGGATGTAAATAGGTTAAAACTCTGTGAAAAACACTTCTTTTCAAGTTTCTTCTTTAAACTCAATTTTCTTTATGTTCTTACTTTTTGACAGAGCCGCCAGACAAACTGGCGGAGACATTTATATCTACCAGAACTCAGAAAAGTTTTCGGAGTTTAGAACAGTATTTGTCTGGAACGGGTTGATCCGTATTCGATGCAGCGTAGAGAGAAAACTGAGATATTTCTTTTTTGATTCTGTAATAAATATACCGCTAATCAGGGACCAGCTACCTATGAGGAATCGAGTATATGGAAATGCTCTCAAATAAAGCAACAGGAGGATCACTGTTAAGCTTTAATCTTTCCAATATTTAACAGTAAACTATAATCTTGATTTACTGTAAAATTTTGGTCTTTACAGTACTTTACAGTAAATAGCTTTACAGTAAATAGCTTTACAGTAAATAGCTCGTTCCTTTACAGTAAATTGCTCATTCCTGCTTTTTAATCTTATAATAAAGATATAGATTAAAATCCGCTTTCTTTCCCTGTCATCTTCTCAACCTCGATCTTAATTACGCACAGCCTGTTAACCTTCCATTCTTCAAATTCAAACGGCCCCTTTTTTCCGTAATGTTCGGAAAGCACGGTAAGTCCCTCAACTTTTTCATTGTAATCCTCCAAGAACTTTGCCTGCCCGTGTCCGATAACACTTCTGTAGCGAACATTGTACTTGCAGGGGTCGTCGGCAGTGATAAGTTCGATTTCGGAGGCTGCTTCGAAACAGATCCTGGGGTTCTTTTTAAGGATCTCAATTTTCTCACCTTTCCGGGAGCTGTGAAGATAGATGACGTTTTCCTTATAGCCGAAGGACATAGGGACGATGTATGGAGTTTCGGCATCAGAAAGGGCGAGGCGGAGGAATTTTGCTTTTGAAAGGATGGCTTCGATTTGCTGTCTGTCAGAGATCAGTTTTTGGCTTCCCATGCTATTCACCTGAAAGAGATAGTTTGTGAAAAATTCTATAAAATTTACTAAACTGATAACTTTTCATTTATATTTAATATATTACATGTAAAACAATGTCAGAATAGACAGAAAAACCCATGGCAACCCTTAAGTATAATATTTTCCCTTTACTTTTTAATGTTAAGTTCTACCACAAACTACACGGAATCCAATTTACCCGTATCCGTACCTGTATCCGTAGTAGCTGTAGTGGTAGTACTATTCGCTTGAGCAAGAAAAAGAAACCATTCTGGCTCAAGTGTGCTGTTTTTGGTTATTATACTGAATAGTGCGTCCTGTGCCAGTTTTGTTTCTTTCCGGGAGTTTTAAGATGAAAGAAATGAATGGAGCAGAAGTCCTGATTAAGTGTCTGGAGGACCTTGATGTTAAACACATCTTTGGCTATACGGGAGCAGCAATACTTCCGGTATTTCATGCCCTCAGGCATAGTGATATTGAGATTATAGTTAATTCCAACGAGCAATCGGCAGCATTCAGCGCAGCAGGTTATTCACGGTCAAGTAACCGGGTAGGTGTAGCTATAGTCACATCAGGACCTGCCATAACTAATACGCTCACCAGCGTTGCTGACGCTTATGGGGACAGCATTCCCCTGCTTGTATTTGCAGGGCAGGTCCCTGAGCATAAGATAGGCACCGATTCCTTCCAGCATATTAACGTCAAAGGTATCTTCAGGGATGCAGCCAAAAAGGTCATACAGCTCTCCAATGATGATGACATAGAAACCATAATCAAGGATGCCTATTACTTTGCAAAGTCCGGAAAACCCGGGCCTGTTGTCATAGATTTCCCCCTCGACAAACAGACGAAAAATCATGAGTATTATGGTATGAACATCACAAGGTTTGAAGGAAGTTATCACGATGACAGGCATCTGTCTGAAGAACAATGCAAAGATTTTTTTAGACTGTTGCTCAACTCCAGAAGACCCCTGCTCTATCTTGGAGGAGGTCTGAACTCGGAGCCCGGAAGCCGTGCTGTCAGGGAATTCAATGGGCTTTTCGGAATACCTTCTGTCAATACACTCATGGCAAAGGGTGTCGTTGACGAAAGAGATGACCTGAACCTGGGAATGCTGGGAATGTTCGGTACACCGTATGCTAACATGCTCATACAGGAGAACGACTTCTTCTTCGCTATCGGGGTAAGATGGGATGACCGGGTTGCGGAAAAGGTTGGATTTGCAATAGGCACCGACATAGCTTACATTGATATTAATCCCGAGAAAATGCATCAGATAAAAATCGAGCGCAGTCCTAAATTCACATTCATAGGGGATGCCGCCACAGCGCTCCGCGATCTGCTGAACTATGCCAGGAAGCATGATATCTATCTGGATATTCGGGAATGGCAGATGCGTGCAAGAGACCTGAAAAGGTCGTGGCCTCTGGATTACAACAGGACATCCGAATACATACAGGCTGCTGAGGTCATTTCAATGCTTGCAAACTATGTTGACGGAAGCACAAAGATAACCACTGGTGTAGGCAACCACCAGATGCTCGCAGCACAATACCTGCCAATGTACTGCCCAAAATCTTTCATGACTTCGGGCTCCTTCGGCACAATGGGTTTTTCCATGCCCACAGCAATCGGCGTCCATTATGCAAACCCGCATTCAGGAATCATAGCAATCGATGGTGACGGCAGTCTGAGGATGAATCTGGGAGAACTGCATACTATCGTATCGCTGGACCTTCCAATCAAGATACTCATGCTGAACAACAGAAGCGATGGTATGGTCCAGAACTTGCAGGATACAGCTTATGAAGGGACACGCACAGGAACGCAAAGGCCAAAAGATGTGAATTTTGCAGAGATTGCAAGGTCATTTGGTTTCAGTTGCGCAGAGAGGGTGAGCAGCAGAAATGATTTGAAAGAGAAAATGGAAGCATTTATGAATGCAGACGGACCTTGCTTCCTGGAAGCTTGCACGGACAGGGAAGAGATCCTGTATCCGAAGGTTCCGGCAGGGGGGTCTTATAAAGATATGATTCTGGGCCCTTACATAAAATCAACTCGACTATCTTAAGAACCATGTTCTGGAACCGCAGGGGAAACCGAAAACAGAGTTTCAATCCCGTAGATTTGGGAAATCCGGGAAACGGCAACTCGAAGCTTTCAGAATCCCCGAAAAACCTGATTCCCGAGAGACCTGGTGCGGCTCGAAGCATACCTCTTTTTTGGGTGGGGAAGCTTTACGCAATTTAATTTGGTGCCTATCCGAAAAGTCAATAATGGCATGTTGTAAAGTTACAATAGGTCTAATGATTTTAAGAAATTTCAGACAAGCCGATTTTGTAATGCGTTGAATGAATGTGATTTAAGTAATAACCCTTTGTATTTCTCTCAGAATTTTATAACTGCGTGTTCTGGTTGGCGCATAGTTTTCAGTAATATAATTAATTAGCGATTTCATCTCTTCATGCTGCAAACATTGAACATATTTATCTTAGCTTGCAGGGCTGTCGGTAGTGATAAGTTCAGTTTTGGCGGCTGCTTCGAAACAGACCCTGGGATCTTTTTAAGGATCTCAATTTTCTCGCCTTTCCGGAAGCTGTGGAGATAGATAGCGTTTTCCTTATAACCGAGGGACATGGGGACGATGCATGAGGTTTAGGCATCGGAAAGGGCGATGCGAAAGAAATTCACTTTCACAAGGATATCTTCTATTTGCTGTTTGTCGGAAATGAGTTTCTGTCAGAAATGAGCTTCTGGCTTCCCATTATTTTCACCCTGAAGAGACTGTATACTTAGGAATACTCTACATTGATAAAAAGAGCCACAATTTGATAAAGGACGTTAATCTATTGATAGCTTTTAATTTATTGATAACTCTTCTTTTTTATTTAAATAACCACATGCAAAACGTTCTGAGACTAAATGAAACGGTTTTTATAGTTAACAGCTCTTAAACCTACACTGGAGCAATAAAATGAGCGCAAAACAAATTATCTGTGCAATTCTGTCCATTGTTGTCTCTTTACTAATCTTAATCGGCATCTTCACCTATGTACCTAATCCTTTTACGTAAACTGTTTCTTAAAAAAAGGAAAAATTTTCTAAGCTCAGGTTTAATGTCTTTTCTTACGTTTACTATATCTCTTTTTTTTGTAAGAATTCAGAGCTCATTGTATTCCGTGAATTTCCTGAGCTTGTAATCTGCTGAGCTATATATTACATGAACAACCTTGCCATTAAGGGTCTGGTTGGTCTGCTCAATACAGTAGCTTGTCGTGTATCCGATATCGATGTTTCCTAGAAGCACATTTTCCCCGGAAGTAATGAGAGCCCGGCTGTCCTCTATGCCTGCAACCTTTCCTCTGTAGTTGCTTATGGGAGCTCCTTCTACAGTATAAAAGCCATTTTCATTTTCCATTATGGTTTTCGGGATGGAGGTTTCAACCTTATCAAATTCAAGCTCAAAGACCTGCCCCCTAAGGTAGAGCTTTATGGCTCCGTCTGCTGCAGCTTTTTGAAATGCTTCGGGGCTTACAGTCACAGTATCGAAATCGTTGAAAATCTCTGAAAAATGGAGGGAGTCTTTGTCGAATTCGACCTCTTCAAAAACCGGATCTTCCCTGGAAGGATATTTTTCATAACCCGAGGGTTCCAGCCGGTAGAAAATCCTGGGTACAGGATCCGTAATAGGACTCATAATAGGGAATTCAGGTCTGTACACAACCTTTTCTTTGACTTCGGCAACGGTTTTATCTTTCCCGGCAGCCTCAGATTTTACAGTGGTTTCAGCTACAGCTTCTCCTCTTCCATTCTTCCCAGAAAACTCCTCCTCTTCAGAAATGTTACTCTTACTTACCTTTCCCTCTTTTTCTTCAAGGTCCGAGCAGCCCGAAACGATAACGATACAAAAAATTATGAGAGTAAATAGCACCACACATTTTAATTTCATGAAACCTCCAGAGAAGGTTGTGATTAATTTTACAAAGTATTATGTAATCAAACTATTTGCTATTATCGAAAATTTTTCCGTATAGATGAAGATAATGGGAATAAATATTCAACCACTGGAGAAAACGAGATAGGTTAAAAAGCAATCTTAAGCAATATTCATTTGTTCGAGCTCATCACTCTTTGCTTTTACTTCCACAAGGCTTACAACCCCTTCCTCTCCTTCTCGGCTCATCTCCATTTCTACCCGATACGTGTAGTCCGAGATTTCCGAAAGCCCTCCTGCTCCGCTGCCCCCAACTATCAGAGAATAGACTTTTGCGTTGTATTTCTTTTTTGCCTCTTCCCAGCGAGCAAGGACCAGCTCATCAGAGATTTCGGACTTCCCGTCAGTGATAAAAAGCAGGTCTGCTCCCTGAAAGTCTTTTTCCTTAAGGGATTTAAGGCCTGAAGCAAGCGCGGTGTTGAAATCCGTCCCGCCTCCAAAGGTGTACAGGAGGAAATTAAGGAATCTTTCTGACATCCTTTTTTTGCTGCTGAGCTCTATTTCCAGGTGCTGGCTTGTGGATGCAAAAAGAATAACCTTCATATCCCGATGCTGAGAGAGCATTAGTTTTGCCATCGCAAGCACTGCAGACTTTGCAAGGGTCTGAGAAGTCCCGTGCATGGAACCCGAGGTATCAACGAGCGCAATCATAGGTCCTCTGGGTTTTATGCGAGGAGGACCTGTATAGTGTTTGCCGAGTAGCTGATAACTCAGGAGTTTTCCCTCAAGCATATCAGCATAGAATTTTCGCTTCAGAGCCGGATTAAGGAGCTTTGCAGCTTCCATGGGCAGAAGATTATTTATCGAATCTGAAAATCGTACAGTCTGGATCCGGTTTTTTCCAAAAGGAGAATAGCGTATGCGGGCAGCCGGAGGATCAAATTCCCGCCTGCCTATAAAATTTATGATCTTCCTGAGGTCTGGATTTTTTTCAAAAAAAGCCGAATAATTTTTCAGCATTTTGAGCTGGACATAGAAAGGCTCTCTTTTAAGCTCTTTTACGGAATAGCTCCAGTTCCTACCAGGAAAAAGGAGGGCAAGGGTATCAAAAAGATCCAGGTTTTCTTCCATTTCAGAGATGAACTCCTGCATTCTGCAGTATAGCCCTTCCAGCATTCCGTCAAGAAAAGTCTGGCATCCGTCCTTCTGCATTAGATTAAGGATAGCTTCGTAAATATTTGATTTTCCTGCAACCGAAGCAGGGAACTGAGCACTCCGGGATAATGAGTCCTCTGAACTCCCGCCTGCCCAGAGAAGAACGGTCTGTTTAAGGAGTTTTTCAAATTCCCTGAGAATAGCTTCGGTTTCGGCATCAAGCCCTTTTAGCAGACCTGTTTCCGAATCCCTGTCCCTCACTGCTGAGAAACGTTCCATCAGGTCGTAGATAAGAGGGAGAAGAAGTTTAAGGCATGCAACTCCTGCTCCTCGGCTCCTTTTTGCAATCTTTTGAAGTCCGGGCCATGGTCTTGAGTTTCTAAGAGTAAGAAAGATAGGGTAAAATGCCCCTAAAAGCCCTATAAACCTTTCAGTGTCTTTAATTTCATACGGCTGCTCAAAAAGGATTTCAAAGGCAATGATTTCTGCTATTTTCTCGCGCAGAGGTCTGGGAATCGTGCGGGGGTAGGCAATGGTGCTCCTCAGCTCTCCTTCCAGCAGGGAAGCTGTCTGTTTCTGGACAGAAAGCGCTTCATGCCAGAATCTGTTTCTGGAAAAAAAAGAGTAAGATCCTTGAGGGGCACTATCCAGATTGTTCAAAAAACCGGCTGAGCCTTCCGTATCAACACCTCATTACTCATCTGAGTTTGAACCTGGACCCGAGTCCTTTCATGAAACCACCGGTACTGCTGCCGGAATCAGGCAACTGAACTTTTGCTTCCAATTTTGCGGTATGAACATCGGGAAGAGAACCGGAAGATGATGGTTTTACGGACCTTGATTCCATTGGCCTGTCCTTTCTATTTTGCAAGCCAAGGAGTTCCCTGATTTCATTTATGAGTTCTTCAGTACCTGACATCTGTATGTTTCCTGTATCGTGCAGGAGCAGGGCTTCATTCCTGTCAGCAGTTGAAAGCCAGATGTTTGCATCCATCAGGTTTCTGAGCAGCTCTTTTTCTTCCTCAAGATGCTGTTTTACTCTATTTACCCTGTCAGCAAGGGCTTCGAATTCCTTTTCAAAAACTTCTCTCTGGGTTTGAGAGAGAGTGTTTTTCTTTCCCGAACCCTCATGAAGAGAATCAATTTCCTTTACCAGGTTATCATAAGGATATATCCTCGAATTTCCATCCTGTCTGAGAGTATAGCTGTGGTTCGGGCAGGCAGCATGGTGAAGCTCCAGATTCTCTCTCAGCTTAAACTCTTCCCCGCAGCTGTCGCAGACTACTCCAACAGAAAGTTCGTTTTTTAGGGCAATACTGAGGGCTGTCTTCAGGTCCTCAGCGTCCAGGCGGAGTTTTTCCGTGTTCGTGCCGCCGGAAACAACGAGTTTAAAGACCGTTTTCCTGATGGTTTCTCGTTCTTCCGGAAGGTTCCAGAGCATGTGCTGGAGCAAAAGGGCCATTGTCCTGTCAACAGCCGGACACCCGCTGCTGCAGGCTGCAACCTTCAGGACCTGCACAACTCTTTTCCAGCGCCGGTCCGAAATCTCGATTTCCTGCAGCTGGAGGTTTTTCCGGAGTTCCGTGACTATGACTTCAACATCAGGGTCGACAGGCAGAGAATTTGATCTTTTGCGGAGCCTATCGATTTCTGAAACCTGAATGCTTGCCGCAGGCCTGAAGTCATCAGGTTCTCTAAAAAGAAGATTTTTGAAATTTTCATCATCCTGAATATATGAGAGCCTGTATCTGAACAGAAAGCGGTCATAGAGGGCTTCCAGACTTTCATCCTCTTCCGGAAGCTCGTTTGAAGCCCCGAAGACCGATAGCAGGGGGACATCAACTATATCCCGCCCGTTATGATACTTTCTTTCATTCAATATGGTCAGGAGGCTATTGAGGATAGCGCTGCTTGCCTTAAAGATCTCATCCAGCAAAGCAACATGGGCTGTCGGGAGGCAGCCGTTAATGTTTCTCCTGAACTCGTCTTCTTCAAGGGCTTTTAAGGAAAGAGGCCCGAAAATCTCTTCAGGGGTAGAAAAGCTGGTCAGGAGGTAATTAAAAAAGTTCCCGCCTTCGATTGTCTGGCAGATGCTTCTTGCAAGCTGGGTTTTTGCTGTACCGGGAGGTCCTAGAAATAGAAGGTTTTCGCCTGAAAGTACGGCGAGGAGAGAGCCGTTAATTTCGGCTTCACGTTCTTTGAAGTAGTCTGTAAATTCGGATTTTATATCGAGGAGAGTTTCTTTCAGGTTTAAACCTCCCGGTTTGTAATAGACATGAGGCAGTTCCACTGTGAGATAACTGTGAGATAATTTTGAATTAAAAGAGTTTTTCAGGGCTGTTTGCTAAGTCTTTAATCTAATTATATTTTAAGGCTTTCAATTATATGTTTCCGCCTTAACTCCGCCAGGAAAATTGCGGCTCATGATGTAATCGCAACAGCCCGCTTTATCCTGCTCGATGAAGGAGATTGATCTTTCTGAGAAGGCCGAAGACTTTAAGGCAAGGAGGAATAAATTAGACATGCCGATTTTTTGTCCAGCATGTCTTCGTCAATATTAGTGGCCTCACTCTTCAGGGAGCGAAAAACGAAGACGACCTTATAGCTGGGGTTTACCTGGATAATGTTCAAAACAGTATAAATTCAGGGAAATATTCTGTCGAATAATTACTATGGAATTTACCTTAAAAAATCACGTAAAAATTTGTTAAGCGAAAAATCAGGTATTAAATTGATCAGTTCCAGGAGAAACAGTTTATCCAATAATTTTATTTCTGATAATGAAAGAGGAATCTTTATAGGCCTCTATTCTAAATTTTTGGAATGCTTAAGTGATTATTCTTAACAGGGTGATAATTTCAGGGTCAGGGAAGGAATTTTTCAGTTCTCTCTTCACGCGCTGCATGAGCTTGATCCGCCTGCCAGCTGGTAAAAAATAATCTGCAAACCAATTCTTAATTTCAGATACATATTTCAGGATAAATTCCGGAATAAGCAGGCAAATTTTGTTGATGGATATTTTTAAATAGTATTGCATCATCTCGAGTATCATACGTTTGTTGATTTTGCATCAATAAGAATTCTAACTATCTATCAGTACGATTGAAATTTAACCTATACAAAAGTATCACCAGTTCTTGCTCGTAAATACTGGAGGAAACATGGATCCTGAATGTGCTAAAAAAGTGAGGCTGATGGATCTTGAGTTCCGAGTACTTCACAATAAATTATTTGAAGATCGGTTTTTTCAAAAAATAGCCGCCTCTCAAAACTCCGAACTCAAGGAACTTAACAAAAACCAGCCTCTCGTTATCATGATAATAGGATCGGTAAAGGAAATCATGCCTTCTACTATCGGAACGTATGTGGGAATGGACCGGAGTAGTCTTTCACGAATGGTGGATTCCCTGGAAGAGAAAGGATTTGTCAGGAGAAAAAACGATCCTGAAGACCGGAGAAAAGTCCTTATTTCCCTGACTGAAAAAGGAGAACGGTGCTATGATTTCCTTAATAGAAAATCTGAGGAAATGGCTGCCGAAATCCTGGGATTGGTTGAAGAGCAGGACTTGAGAGATTTCGAAAAGGGTCTTGAAACAATGCTGCGAGTCCTGAGAAAAATCGATTCTGCAATGGAAAGTAGAAAATAAGCAGGGAGCCGGAAGCCTCGAAGCCCTGGAGTGAACAATAACCGGAATTAACGCCGAATCAATGTAAAACTTTTATTTTTAACTTCTTTTCCTGAGGAAAAAGCATGACTCTGAAACTTATCAATAACCTGCAGAAACTTGGCTTTACGGAAAATGAGGCCAAGATCTATGCTTCCCTTGTCTGCATAAAAATGGCAACTGCAAGGGAAATCTATGAAATAAGTAGGGTCCCCAGACCCAAGGTGTACAAAGTTTTGAGAGGAATGGAAGAGAAAGGGTACGTACAGATAATTGAAGGAGAACCGATTCATTTCAGTTGTATACGTCCGAAGGAACTGATCTCAAGAATCAGGACCGACTTTTTGCTCTCTCTTTACGAGACATTCTGTGGACTCCATGCCCTGAGCCCTGAAGGGAAATTCATCGGTTCCGGAGAATCTGCGGAACCTGGGATGGGGTGTTAAAAAAGTTTCAAGACAGTTTTCAGGTACTTTTCAAGCTATTTTTGCATCAAATCCGGCTATAGCTATTGCTATGGTAACATTTGTCCCGGGATTATAATGCAAAGATACTGGATGAAAAATACGAACTGGAAACTGAATGGTTGAGAAAAGAAAGTGGTTGAAAAGTAAAATGCTGGGAAAAACTTGACTGAAAAACAGACTTGATTAAAAAATAAACCTTACTAAAAAACAAACCTAATTAAAAAACAAGTCTCCTAAGGGGGATTCCTTATAAAAAATGTCTTTGAAAAACTGGGAATTTTTATCCAGAACAACCGTTCAGTCATAATGGCTGTCATATTTTTACTGGTTCTGCTATCCTTCCAGGCTGCTCAGTATATCGAAATGGCATCCGGAACCGAGACTCAGGTGTCGAAGGATTCGCAGCTGTACAAGGACTATGACCATCTTTTCCTTAACACCTTCAGTACTGAAAACGTTATTGTGATGGTTGAGGGAAATGATGTGAAAACCAAAGAGCTCATGAAAGCTGCTGACAGGCTGGATCAGCAGGTCTCGCTAATTCCTGGTGTTACTTCGGTTTCAAGCCCGGCATCCATCCTGAAGCAGATTAACTATGCGAAGTCCGGGAGGTTAAATGTTCCCGATTCCGAACGGGAAATCCAGGAGATGATGGAGAGCTACCCGGAATATTTTGAGTCCCTTGTGCTTGATGAAACTCACATGCTCACGGTCATTGAAATTGAAGGGAGCAGTACTAACCAGCAGCAAGAAGACATTATCAATAATATAAAAATATCATCAGATGAAGCCGATTTCCCTCCAGGATATAAAATTATTATAACCGGCAGGTCTTCTCTGATGCTTGACATCCAGAGTGAAATGGGAAAAAGTATGGGTTTGTTGCTCGGAATCGCCGGAGCCCTGATGGTAGTCGTGCTTTTCCTTGTGTTCAGGCATGTCAGGTGGGGGCTGCTTCCGCTCCCTGTCGTACTCCTGGGAATAGTATTTACTTTTGGGATCATGGGATATACAGGTGTTCCCATGACAATGGTTTCAATGTCTGCTTTTCCGGTACTGATCGGGATAGGAATTGACTATGCTATTCAGTTCCACAACCGGATGGAAGAAGAAATCAGGTGCGGTAGAACTTCTTCACAGGCCCTTGTCTCTACAGTTAAGAATACCGCACCCGCCGTGCTGATCGCTCTTGTAATGACAGCGCTAGGTTTTGTTTCGCTTTTCACTTCTGTTGTCCCCATGATCCAGGACTTCGGAAAACTCCTGCTCATCGGGGTAATCATGTGTTACATTGCCTCTCTCTTTTTCGGGTTGATAACCCTGTATGGTTTTGACTGGATAGCCCGGAAAAATCCATACGGGCTATTCAGGAAGAAAGATGAGAAAAACGGTATAGCAGGCGAAAACAGCAAAAATGGGCAAAAAGCAGACCTGGAAAACCCAGTATGTGCAGGAGATATCCCTGTGCATGAACCGGGAGTAATTGAAAAAACCCTGAAAAAACTCACAGGTATTACTCTCAAGTATTCCACAGTGATTCTTGTTATATCTTTTTTGACCTGCTGTGCCGGAATTTATGCTGACCAGTCAATTCCTATCCAGACCGATACTAACTCTATGATTCCACAGGACATGCCTTCCCTGATCAACTATAAACACATGCAGAATATCATGTCGGGTTCAGGAGACCACCTTAACGTCATCCTGAGAGTTGATGATGCAAGCGACCCGGAACTTCTGGAGTGGATCGATGAGTTTTCCCTGCATGAGGTTGAAAACAGAGGGCACATTTACGGTGCTTCAAGCATAGTGGATCTTGTAAAGGAACAAAACGGCGGGACAATTCCGAAGACCTCAGAGGAAATAAAGGCAATATATGATGACATTCCAGCCAGCCAGAAACAAAAGTACATTGAAGGAGGTCAGCTGCTTCACATTGATCTTGATATAGGGACCGCTATGGCCGACCTCGAAATTACGGGAATCGAGGAGCTTCGAAATATTGTCCTGCAAGATATTCAATGGATGCAGCCGCCACCCGGAGTTTCTGTTACAATTACGGGCAGCTCGGTGGTTATTATCGATATGATTGACGGGCTTACGAACGGCCGGAGCCAGATGACCCTGCTTGGTGTTTTGCTGGTACTTATGGGCCTCCTGGTTGTTTACAGAGATATCGTAAAAGCTCTTTCTCCTATTATCCCAATGCTTGTAGTAATCGGCTGGTCAGGCCTTGTGATGTCCGCTCTGGATATTGCATATAACCCTATGACTGCAGTTATGGGAGCCCTGATCCTTGGAGTCGGGTCCGAGTATTCAATTCTGATGATGGAGCGCTACTTTGAGGAAAAAGACGCTGGAATGGACTCTGTTGATGCTATCTATCAGGCAGTATCCACCACGGGAACAGCTCTTATAGCTTCAGGTGCCACAACCGTGTTCGGGTTTTCAGCCCTTATAGTTTCCCCGTTCCCTATGGTCAGCAGTTTCGGGCTAGTAACGGTTATAGATGTCCTCCTGGCAATGGTTGTAACCTTCGTGATCTTCCCGCCTCTCATAGTCCTGATGGATAACCACAGGAAGAAGAATATCGGGATTCTGGAGAAATTACAGGATTTCAGGAAAAGCCGCAGGGCAGGAAATCTCAATACATGAACAGGCAAGGATCTCAATAAAAAGAGAAGAAAGAAAAAGCTAAATAATCTACATCTGTTTTTTACTAATTTTCTGAGCTTTTTCTTTCCCTTACTCTTTTTTTCTATCTTTCTTCTATCCTTTCTTCTATCCTTTCTTCTATCCTTTCTTCTATCCTTTCTTTCTTCTTTTTAACGGGAAACCAGAAAAGCTGGAGGGGTCTCTGATGCATATTAATTCAAAGCTAGTTAAGAAATTGAGACGAATTTCAGGTTGTGCGAAACTTTTAAGTTTATTTTTAAATTCAGTTTGAAAATAATTCGGAGTATTTATATACTATAAGTGTTAGTTGATTTATCAACTATACAAATATCAATTATACGATTTATTATAATTGAATTTTCAATTCATATATGATAATTCGTTATATTTACAAAAATTACAGGTCATTTTCCGGGCAAGGGTCCGACGAAGGCCGGTAAAATCAGGCAATAAGGGATGATTACAAAATGGATGAGGCAACACTGAGTAAAATAATCCTTTTATCAATGGAAAGGGACGCTCTCGATAATTTGGTTTTTGAGCAGACCTTTCAGAAAAAAATTGCAGGCAAGTTCAGGGAACTGAGCAAAAACCAGCCATTGGTAATTAAAATCATAGGGATCGAAGGAGAAATCATGCCTTCTACTCTTGGAAAATATACTGGTTTGGAGAAGAGTAGCCTGACAAGGATGGTTGATGACCTGGAAAAGAAAGGGATTGTGTACAGAAAAACCGACCCCGGAGACCGGAGAAAGGTGCTTGTTTCCCTTACTGAAAAGGGACTTAATTATTACAATTGTTTGAGCCAGATTACCGCCGAAATGGCTGATGAAATTCTTCAATTTGTTAATGATACGGACGTCGAAAATTTTGTGCATAGCCTTGAAACCATGGTAAAAATCCTGCGTAAAGTAGATGCCAGCCGTTCTGCAGGAGTAAGGTGAATGCTATTGGCTCTGGGGAACTGCTAGTTATATGAAACTATTGACCAACTTGAACTTTCAGATAATGAAGAGTGTCAGATATATCAGATCTTAGCATGAAAGAAGGAGGAAACCGGAGTGACTCTTAAGCTTATTGAGAACCTTCAGAAATTGGGGTTTACCGGTAACGAAGCCAAGGTTTATTCATCCCTTGTCTGCCTGAAGCAGGCAAAAGCGAGTGATATTGCCGAAAGCGCTGGAGTTCCGAGGCCCAAGATCTATGGAACCCTCAGAGGGATGGAGAAAAAAGGCTATGTCAGGATAATTGAAGGAGAACCAACCCTTTTTTGCTGCGTGCAGCCAGAAGTGCTCATTCTGAGGATAAGGGCAGATTTTATGCTTTCTTTAAGTGAAACCGCCAGTGAACTAAGTTCCTTATCTCCCGGAAGCAATAAATTTACTTCAGAATATTTCTATGGAGAACAGATCAGGGTTTGAAGAAAAAAGGAGAAAACGTTTTATTTTTTCAACTTATTTAGGTTTTTCAATTTTTTATGTTTCTTAGTATTATATATTTTTCAATTCCCAGTTTCTGGACTTCAGCGGACTAAAGGAACTATTATTTATATTTTTAAAGAACTATCTGGACACTAAAAAATTTATTCAAAAACTTACCTGAAACTAAAAACTTTTTATCAAAATAATTACCAGATAAAATTCCAAAGGTAGAAGTGCATGTCCCTCAGTACTAACCGGAATATATGGCAGTTTCTGGCATTAACAACCATACTTTTCGTATTGTTTTTTGCGATACTCTTCTATTTTGAGGACATTTTCATAGTCCTTATTGCAGGCGCAATCCTGATCCTGATTACGGAAAAAATGATACAGTTATTCAACAGGTGCATGGACAGGTTTCCTGATTGCAATAGAAAAGTGGTGGGTTTAGTCCTTCTCACGGGTATGGTGCTTCTTTTTCTGATTTTTGTGAGCAGTCAGGTACAGAGCCTTGGGGTCCTGATAGGGGATTTCAGTAATATACAGCAGGACTACACAAGTGGAGCTTCCGCCCTTTTTTCCGAGCACGAGTCCGAACTTTCAAAGCTTGCGGCTTCCGGTGTTATTAAACCCCAGGACCTGCAAAAAATCGGAAATACTATCTTTTCCGGGATTACCGATCTTGTTTCGAAGGTTTCGTATTATCTTTTTACCGGTATACTGGTAATTCCTCTCATGTTTGGCATGTACTTTAAGCACCATAATAAAATAGGAAGCTACATTCAGGCTTATGCTCCGCCTGAACATGCAGAAGGGATTATCAGGGCCTTAAAAAGTATAGGTCGTGAGCTTGAGGACTTCTTCAGTGCTAAAATGCTTGAGTCTGCTATCGTAGGTCTGATTTGCTGTATAGGTTTTTATCTGGGTGGTCTTGAAGGGTGGCTCTTCCTGGGTATTCTGGCAGGTTTTCTAAATATTATTCCTTATCTTGGTCCACTTCTGGGGGCAATTCCTCCGGTTATTGTAGGGTACATTGATAGTCCCATAACAGCTGTCTTTGCAGTGATAACAGTTATAATTGCCCAGACTATCGACAATCTTTACCTCATACCGTTCATGATCTCGGAAAAAGTGGATATTAACCCGCTCTTGAGTGTAGTCCTAACTCTTGCCGCCTCCAAGCTTTTAGGCCCTCTCGGCATGATACTCGCAATCCCCATATACATCATCTATAAAATAATTATTAAAGAGTCTTACCGGGAACTAGTTAATATATATAGCAAAGATTGATGCTCTTTTATACCTCCGGAGCCCAGCAGTCATCATAAAATAAGGTTTTTGAGGCGGATAGTGAGTCCAGATGTTCTTTTTTTTTCAGAAATTCCCGGATATCTCTTATCATACTCTGTAATAGAGAAAAGTTTAAAAATATATTAAGAGTATTTAAGAAGAGTTATTTAACTGTTGAAGCATTAAAGCTTTGAAGGAGCCTGAAATATGATTGAAGTAAAGGGTCTTTCTAAATCTTACGGACAAACAAAAGCAGTAGATATCGTTGACCTTTCTATCGGAAAAGGTGAGCTTTTTGGCCTTCTGGGTCCAAACGGCTCAGGGAAAACGACTATGATCAAAATGCTTACAGGGCAGCTAAAGCCGACCTCAGGTACTCTTAAAGTACACGGAATAAACGTGCTTGAAGACCCTCTGAGAGTCAGGGAACTTGTAGGCGTTATTCCGGAGCAGGAAACTCCTCCCAGTTTTCTGACAGCGGAAGAGTATCTGCATTTTGTTGCAAAAATTCGAAAAATGGAAGATTATGAAGAAATCTGTAATAAATGGTTTGAGTTCTTTGATTTTGGGGACCAGAGAAATTTACTATGCAAAGATCTCTCAAGGGGTACAAGGCAGAAACTCATGTTTGCCCAGGCTTTTCTACATGAGCCCGAACTTGCCATTATCGATGAGCCGCTTATTAATCTTGATCCTGTAATGCAGAGGAAAGTCAAGGATTTCTTGCAGGATTATGTAAAGAACGGGGGGACTATCTTCATTTCCACGCATATTCTTGAAATTGCAAAAGAAATTTGCACAAATATAGGAATTATTTACAGAGGGAAGCTGGTTTATACAGGCCACCTTGACGACACCAAACTTCAGGGTCGAAGCTTTGAAGGTTTCTTCCTGGATCTTGTCAGCAGGGGGAAAGGAGCCTCAAATGATATTCTAAAAGATCCTTTAGAAGAGATTTCTGCCCCAGCCTGAAACATCCTTTTATGCTTTTACTGGATTCCTCAAGTACTTTACAGTATCATTACAATCTCACAACTCAACAGTATAACTCACAACCTCGTAGTCTAATATTCAGGTATAGTAAATTCTGCGGAATACACCACTTCAAAGCTGCTCAGGACGTTCAGAGCAGAATTTGTGAGAAGACTGTCATCTGTGTATGAAAACAGGTGTGGAAAATGCAAGCATAAATGAGTTAAGTGCAAAAAATAGCAAGTGTAAAAACAATAACTATCAAAAATAACGAGCTGCAGGGATTTTATGTTTGATGTCCTCAAAAGTATGATCAAAGAAGAATGGCGGATGCATTCAAGTCTCTTTGGGCACAGCGGTTTTGCCCTTTTTCCGGTCTTTATTTTCTCGTTTACATTTTTTGTAAGCCTGGTCTTGCCTGTATTCAGGGAGATCGTTACCGATGCCCAGATAGCTCTCGGGATACATTATTTATTCCTGCTTGTGGGAGCCATGGTTGGTGCTTTCGGACTCCTGGGTCGCGAATTCATGAACCGCCGATTCGGACAGGCTAGCCTGATTGCGTATTCTTCACGTGTGCTTCCGGTTTCTGAAAGATTTATTTTTGCTAACTTCCTTGGCAAAGATATCTTATATTATTTTGTCCTTTATATTATGCCTTTTGTTTCAGGCTTTGCTCTTGCTGTAAAATTTGTTCCGGCAGGCAATTTCAGTGCTTCTTCAACCATTCTGACTCTTCTCCTGACCCTTTCCCTTTCCTTTATGATCGGGCTCTCTGCAGTGTTTTTCCTATCTACCGTTTACGCCCACTCAGGGAAGATCTCGCTTTTCTGCCTTTTTGCTGCTTCTTTTCTCCTGCTGCATGTCTCCGGAAATCTGAACCACTATACTCTTTATAGTCTGCCGAGCCTCTCTTTTTTCCTTTCTCCGTCCGAAAACCAGCTCCTGCTTTCCGGTGTTCTAATTTTAGTTCCTTCGGCTCTATCACTTGTTTTTCTGAAAATAGATTTCCCGCAGTCTCAGAGGAGTTTCTCCAATTCTTTTTCAAAACTATGCAGGTATCTGGGTACATACAGGTACGCAGCCTTTGTTGCAAAAGATTCCCTTGATCTTAAAAGAAGTGAAGGCGGGCTTGGGAAGATTGTATTCTCTTTTGTGCTGCCTCTTCTTCTTGTCTGGATACTGCTGTCCGCTCTCGGGAGGGTTATGCCGGCTTTGAGCACACTTACTCTTTTTGCCCTGGTACTGGGCGTGCTTTCATCTTCGATGTATAACTGGCTTACCGAGTACGATATTTTTGCTTCTTGCGCCTTTCTCCCCTTGAAGGTTTCTGACATGATAAAGAGCAAGCTGAACAGTTACCTTATCCTTAACCTGGTTCCACTGGTAGTTCTTACGCTGCTCGCACTTAGAAAAGATCCCTCATCCTTGATCCCATCACTCCTGCTCTTCCTGACGATCTCTCTTTATATGGTTTCGGTACTCATTTACCTGACCGGGCTTTCCCCGTCCATTTACCTGTACAACGGAAAGACCTTTGCCTTTTATACATTTTCAGTCATGCCCCTCCTGCTGCTTAACATAGTCCTGTCCATGTTCGGACCTTACTATGCATTTGTAGATCTCTTGCTTTTACCAGTTGCCCTGTACCTTCTCCTGAAAGGGTTCACAAAATGGGATCGCAATGAGAGCCGGTGTTTTTAAGGGTGGGCAGTTTCTGATTACCCTTGTTATGACCTGTGTTTATTCTTTCAAGTGGAATAAATCACGGGTTTTCCCTAATAGATGTCTTTTTAACTTTAAGGCGGGAAGTCTCCCCTTCCTCGGAGCGAAGCGACAGGTGGGGGATGAAAGCCGTCAACTTCACTATATTAAGTTTAACAAAACCTATATATCTCTTTAAAACGCATAATATATAGTATGTTAAAAGCCTACAAATATCGAATCTACCCTAGCAAAAAACAAAAGGAAATGATACAAGTTCATTTTGGTGCATGTAGATTTGTCTATAACTGGGCTTTAGAACAAAAGATAAAAACTTATGAACAAACTGGGAAATCAATATCGAGGTTTGATTTCCAGCACATTTTAGTCCATGAAGTAAAACCTTCTAACGAATGGTTAAAAGAAGCTAATTCACAGGCTCTACTTGCCTCTTTAGTAAATATAGAATCAGCATTTACTAAATTCTTTAGAGAGAAATCCGGATTTCCCAAGTTCAAGTCTAAGAAAAATCCGGTTCAATCATATCAAATGCCTCAACATTATGCGGTAGATTTTGAGAAGCAGATAATTAAGCTTCCTAAAATAGGTGAAGTTAAAACCATACTTCATAGAAGGTTTGAAGGCAAACTTAAAACCGCAACAATTTCAAGATCAAGTACAGGAAAATATTATATCAGTATCCTTGTAGATAATGAAAAAGATATTCCTGAAAAGCAGAACTTTTCAGAATCAACTACAATAGGTATTGATGCAGGCATCAAAGATTTTGCAGTTATATCAAATGGAGAAAAGGTTGAAAATCCAAAATACCTTAAAAATTCTCTAAAAAGAATGAAATGTTTGCAAAAAAGAGTATCGAGAAAAGTTAAAGGCTCTAAGAATAGGAATAAGGCTAGACAGCATCTTTCAAAAATCCATGAAACTATTAGCAATCAGAGAAATAATTTCCAGCATCAACTCTCTTTCAGACTGATTAGCGAGAACCAAGCTATTGCGCTGGAAACTCTGAATGTTAAAGGTATGGTAAAAAATCATTGTCTGGCTCAGTCTATTTCCGATGCTTCGTTGAGTAGTTTTGTAACAAAATTAGAGTATAAAGCTGAATGGTTGGGAAAAACCATTTTACGAATAGGAAGATTTGAGCCATCTTCTAAATTATGCAATGTTTGTGGGCATCACAATTCTAATCTAACTCTTGATGTTAGAGAGTGGACGTGTCCTGATTGCAAAACAAAGCATGACAGAGACGTAAATGCTGCAATCAATATCAAAAAGTTCTCTCTTCAAGATCAAAATCTTATAGTTATCTGACACCTATGGAACGTAGGGGATGAGCTTGTGGACTTGCGAACGGTAGTTCGAGGGATGAAGCAAGAAGCCACTTCCTCGCTTTCATCAGAAAGCAGGGAGGGGTAGTTCACTTGTGATCCTTCTGGCCTACGTTATAAATTCTCTTGCAGGAAACTTTATTCTGAAAAGAGTATTACCTGCCAAAGACAGGTATACTCTGAGGAAAACCGTATCAATTCTTATTACGGTTCTCGCTCTTGCCTCATTTTTTGCAATCTGGATTGAGAGAACCAGCACCCTGATTATTGCCTATGGAATTCTGAGCGCAGGAATTGCAATAGCGCTTCAGGACCTCCTTAGGAGCATAGCAGGAGGAATTATGGATAATTATATCCAAATCCCTTTAAAGCAGGAGACATGATTCAGGTGGGTGACAATATAGGCGATGTGCTGGATACCGGCAATTTCAGCACCAAAATTATGGAGATTAGGGAGTGGGGAAACTCGGACCAGTACACGGGCAGGATAATTCAGCTGCCGAACAGCTTCGTCCTTAACCAGCCGATTAAAAACTATACTCGGGACTTCTCTTTCATCTGGGATGAGATCCGAATTATGCTTATCTACGGAAGCAACTGGAAAAAAGCTCGGGAAATTGCCCTCAATATTACAAACCCCGTAGTAAAGGAATTAGAATCCCGGGCAAAAGAAGAACTCATGCGCATGGGAGAGAAGTACTTCATATCCACCTATGATGTGAAGACCAGCATCTATACATCGATAGGAGAAAACTGGATTGAAATGAGGCTCCGGTATGTGGTTGACCCAAGAAAAAGGAGAGCAGTCAACAACCTCCTTACCTCAAGAATTCTGGAAGCTTTTGAAAAAGAGGAGGATATCGTTGTTGGGACCGTTGTCAGCATTGACGCGGTGAAAGCTTCTACGAAAGAAGAATAAAAAAGAAGTGATATAAAAATTGACTTCTCTGCTTCCAGAACAAGGTCCAAACACAAAACATTAATTTCATGCCGTATATTCTACAATTTCAATGTATAGAGTAGTCCGGATTCAGTCTGAAAAAGGCGAGGAAATAAGGGAAAAAGCAATTGCCGGAAAATTTCTGGATACTACAAGAAAAATCCGGAAACTTCAAATCAGGGAAGGCACTTTTCTCGAAATTCCTGTCACAGAGGCAGCAGGTGAAACAATTGAAGGATTCCCTGTAATTGAACAGGAAGATCCTGAATTCCTTAAACCTTCGTCTTCTCTCAAAGAATACATGAAAGACTTCCTCTCCGAAACCGAACTTGTTCAGGTTCCTTCGGGCTGGCACGTACTCGGAGATATAATTATAGTCACCATTCCTGAAAGCCTTGATGAAAAAAAGTTCCTGATAGCCGAAGCTCTCCTCTCCATATACCCGAAGTGCAGGAGCGTTGTCAGAGATTTCGGAATCGAAGGACAGTTCCGCCAGCCCAAAAGAGAACTCCTTCTCGGCAGCGGGACCGAAACCATCCATAAAGAGCACGGCTGCTTTTTCAAGCAGGATGTAACAAAAGTGATGTATTCCAAAGGGAACCTTGAAGAAAGGAAAAGGATGAGCAAGCTAGGGAAAGGCGAAATTGTTGTGGATATGTTTGCAGGAATAGGATATTTTTCAATTCCCATGGCTGTCCACTCAAGGCCGAAAAGGATTACAAGTATTGAGATAAATCCGGAATCTTTTGCCTACCTGAAGGAAAACATCAGGCTAAACCAAGTGGAGAATATGATTACCCCGATTCTTGGAGACTGCTCTCAAGCTGCTCCCGAAGGAGAGGCTGACAGAGTTATTATGGGCTATGTGGGAACAACGCACCACTATCTGGAACCGGCTATAAAAGCTTTGAGAAAAAGCGGAGGCATCCTGCATTACCATGAAACAGTGCCTGAAAGTCTCGCCAGAACAAGGCCTGAAGAAAGGATAGAGAAAGCTGCCGAAGCCATGGGAAAAAAAGTCGAGATTCTGGAAACCAGAAGGATAAAAAAATATTCTCCCGGTGTCCTGCACATAGTTGTGGATGCGCGAATTTTTGAACAAAAGCTTTAAATCTGATTTTTTGGTCCGAAGCCCTCTCCAGCCTGAAAATTTATCCGGAAAATTAATGGTTATCTCACCTTTTTACTTCATGTGAGGAGAACCAGGTAAAACATTTACATCCGTGTTAAGAATCTTTCCGTAAATATTTCTTTTTTGCACAATAGGCCACCACCCATAAAGGAAAACGTTAATAGGTTCCCACATAGCAACCCAGCCGATGATAATCAGACCTTCGGAAAGCATGGTACTCAGGAGCCCGCTTTCAAAGGTTGAAAGAAGTCTGATCATAAGCAGGCAGAGAAAGAGGAAGATAACGGCAATTGTTATGTTTCTCCTCCCCCTCTGAAGAAGCCTCCTCAGGTCAATTTCCGTCAGAACTTTCCTGTAGAGGAAATGATTCTTTATTGCTTCTTTAAGGGTACGTTCCGTTTCCCGATTAAATTCGGAAGGAGGAACATATATTATAATCTCAAGAGGCTTTTTTAGAGGGAATTCTCCAACTATATTATAAATATACACTTCCGCATCTTCGTCAAGCTCTTTTTCGTGAAAAGGGGCAGGATCAAAAGAATTAAAGATCTGCATCATACTGTGAAGTTCAAGTTCAATTAAGAGCTTTCCTTCACGCTCTCTGTAAAGGGCTTCCGTCCCACTCGGGGATAAATCCACCCTCCTGGCCATTTTTTATCTACCTTCTATAGAACACTTTTTAATTCATATAAATATACTTTAAACTGTTGTTATGTTCTATATAAGGTTTTACTTCTGGTGTTCGGATATTGAGTCAGTCAGGACTCTTTTTTGACGTAAAAAGATATCCTGGAGCTTTCTCCCCTGCCTGAGACCCGGTCCCGATGTACACATCCATATGTGTGATTTTTTCGTAAATATTGCGTTTATGGACAATCGGCCACCAGCCGTAAAGGAAAATATGCACCGGTTCCCACATGGCAACCCAACCGATGATAAGGAGTCCCTCAGAAAAAAGGGTATTCACAAGGCTTTCTTCAAAAGTTGCAAGCAGCCGGATTACGAGCAGACACAAAAATAGGAAGGTAAGGGCTATTATGAAGTTCTTTCTACCCTGATCAAGAAGTCTTTTCAGTTCTATTTCGGTCAGGAGTTTTTTGTAAGAAAAATGGTTTTTTATAGCTACTTTAAGGTCAGCTTCGATTTCTGCACTGACTTCGGTAGAGGGGAGATGTATCATGATTTCAAGAGGCTTTTTCAGGGGAAATTCATCTACGGCATTGTAGATGTACTCTTCTGCTTCCGGGTCGAGATCTTTTTCTCGAAACGGAGCAGGGTCAAAAGAGTCAAAAAGCTGTAACAGGCTTTTGAGTTCGAGCTCGATTACAGGCTTGCCTGCGTGCTCTCTATAAAGAGCTTCCGTCCCTTCGCCGGAAAACCTTCTCTTCATGCCTGCTCCGGTGCCTTCTATGATATCATTTCCCCCTTGCCAGTTTCGTAAAGCATGTATCTGTATTGAAAAAACACAGCTTCTCTCTGAAGATTTTTCACTTATTTATCTGTTTGAAACCCCTGATTAATATTGGGCAGGCAAGATATAAAGCATGAGATAATCCAGAAAAAAGCATGAAATAATCCAAATGTTTGGAAAAATTATTTTGATTCACAACTCAGAAACCAGATACCGCAGACATAATTGCCTGGTGGAGTTCTTTTGGATTCCTTGAGCTGATTACGACTTTTTTCCCTGTGATGAGTTTCAGAATTACAACGAAATTCGCTTTCTTGGAAGGGGGTTTGTCCACGCAATCTTTCCCGGTAAAAGGCTCGTATGCCTGAATTTTGCACTCTTCAACAATATAAATAGGGATTTTCTTAAACGAAGGATTTAGAGGTATTAAACGGGTATAGATCCCATCCTTTCGAACCTCTGTGATATATTTTGTACAGTAGAACAGAAGGGGGAAGAACACACCGAAAACAAACCAGAGAGCTAATAAATAAAGATCAGGGACATTCTGAATTCCGGCAGGCTTTCCGAAGAAAAGGCTATGTATCTCAACGTACCAGAGTATAAGGGCTGGGTAAAGGACAGAAACCAGAAATATGTTATTGTGCAGATTCTGTACTTCTCGAAAGATCAATCCTGATTCCGGCTGTTCCATTGTAACCCCTCCCTTATAATACGGCTAATACAGCTTGACATATGCCCTGATTAACACATTCCTTCTCTTTATCAGGCAAATTCCCTTACTGCTAAAAGCAGGCACGACATACTTCCCTCAACGTCCTCACAGTAAATACATATCGTACCTTATTTAAACGCGTGCCTTTTAAAGAAACTGATTAAATAAGCAGGTATCTGCTTTTGAATGCATTTTTAACTGAAATTGTCAATTAACTGAAAATCATTCTATTTTTCTCTATTAAAACTGAGTAGAAAAACTGAGTAGATAAATCTTCCGAAAAAAAATGGAAATTCTATATTATATTTAATTTAAAAACCTGAATTATAATTAAAAATTATCCTTAGTAATAAAGTAATAATAAAAATATATAGTAAGTTATTAAATTCAAGAACATTATTGGAAAATTAATAAACAAGACGAATAAACAAGAAGATTTGATGAAATTTTGAGTTACATGATGAATTAGAAATAAGACACAGAAAAGTATATTTGAAAAACGAACAAGATAGCGCAACTATCCTTAATTCTGCATTTTTATTGCCCTTCTAACAGCTTCGGAGAGCTTTTCCAGAACCTGAGAACCAATCATCAGCTTCTTTACTTTGCACCCTTCCGCAAATTCAAAATGTACCCCTCTATTGCCCTTTGTATTATATGCTGTCCCTTTTAACCCGTAGCGTATACCCCAACCTCCGTAGTCCCTGATCGGATTGTAAGTTACTACTTCATAATTCTGGATAGTCTTGATAGGAAAAAATCTAAAAGAAAAATGAAACGGATAAAAACGAATATACAGGCCGTCTTTCCTGACCTCGGTAATCATTTTGAGGGAATAGAAAAAAAGAGGAAAAAGAATCCCGAAAACCAGCAGTAAAACAAGCATCATCCAGTCAGGGGCAGGATTGTTCCCGAAAGGTCTGTGCAGAAAGAGTTGCTGGTAGGCACCATACCACGAGAGAACTACCGGAATCCCGATGAGTCTGATCCACACCTGGTCCATCTTCTGAACTTCTCTGAAAAGAACTGGATTACATATCTTGCTCATTCCTTCAGTTGTGCAGTACATTGGACGGGCTCCGGGTACTATTATCAGTGTTTTATTGGGTTGGAAGAGAAGTTCACGAAATTGAAGGAAAATTTATACAAATTATTCTAAGACTGAAACATTGTACGGTTCAATGAAATAAACTGACACATGAATTATAATAAATATATAGAAGAACTGATTTAAAAATTATTCTAAAAAAAGTAGAGAGGAGTAGCTTATTAATAGCCCAGTCTCTCCATTTCTTTCAGCACTGCCGCACTGAAATCCGTAAAATTCTGAATACCGCCAGTCCAGGCAGCCATCATCATAGCGTCCGTGATTTCAACTCTTGTAGCTCCGAATTTCTGGAGCCTTTCAAGGATCTTCACTGCACTCTGGATATTATTGTTGGAACAGGCGATAGCGAAAACCATCAGATGCTTCTGTTTCATGGAAAGCCCACCTTCCCTTTCAGCCCAGATGGATTCATAAAAACCTGCGAGCCCTTCGCCAAAGTCCTCATTTATCCGCTCAGCATACGCAATAGATCTGGGCAAAAAGCCCTTTACTTCTTTGATTTCTTGGATATTCTTCCCCATAATAATCAATATGTCATAGGTAAGGATCGGATATAACAGTATCTCTTAATGGTATCTCTGTTAGTAAAGGTTTAGACTCATTAACCCTATAATGCAGACAGGCAAAATCACTGAGGCAAAAAATGTTATACCGCAAATTGGGAAACACGGGTGAGAAGGTTTCGATCCTTGGCTACGGCTGCATGAGGCTTCCGGTTCTTGACGGAAATCCGGAAAAGATAGACGAAAAGAAAGCAACCGACCTCCTCCGCTATGCTATTGACCACGGGGTAAATTACGTTGATGCTGCATATTCGTATCACGGTGGGATGGGTGAAGTTTTCCTGGGAAAAGCTCTTGCCGACGGCTACCGGGAAAAAGTCCATCTGGCAACCAAGCTCTCGTGCAAGCGCGTAAACTGCAAAGAGGACATGGACCGTTTCTTAAACGAGCAGCTTGGAAAGCTTCGGACGGACTGCATCGACTTCTACCTCCTGCATGCCGTAAAAAAGAGTTACTGGGAGAAGATGAAAAAATTTGGAGTCATAGAGTTTCTGGAAAAAGCTCGCACGTCCGGGAAAATCAAATATACAGGTTTTTCCTTTCACGACGATCTGGAGGTTTTTAAGGAAGTTGCGGACGCTTACGTCTGGGATCTCTGCCAGTTTCAGTTCAATTACCTGGATGAGGACTTCCAGGCCGGAATCGAGGGCCTAAAATATGCAGCTGAAAAGGGTTTTGCTGTCGTTATCATGGAACCCTTGAGGGGAGGGAACCTGGCATCAAAAGTTCCGGAAGAAGCTAAGAAGTTGTGGGACAAAGCTGAAACTAAAAGGACCCCGGCAGAATGGGCTTTTCGCTACCTCTGGAACTATCCGGAGATTAGCGTTGTCCTGAGCGGAATGTCAGAAACGGAGCACCTGAAAGAAAACCTGAGAACTGCGGAGGAAGGGTACCCCAATTCTCTTTCAGCTGAAGAAAAAAGCCTGATCTCTGAAGTAAGTAACATCTACAAATCCAGAATCAGGGTTAACTGCACAGGTTGTAAGTACTGCATGCCATGCCCGATGGGTGTAAATATTCCGCGTAACCTCAGTTATCTGAACGATATTTTTATGCTTGATGATGTAGGGAATGCCAGATTTCAGTATGGAGTTCTTCTGTTGCCGGAAGAGAAAGCTGGAAATTGTATTGAATGCGGGGAATGTGAAGAGGTCTGTCCGCAGAATATTAAGATAAGGGAAATGTTAAGGGAAGTAAGAGAGTTTATGGAGATGTGAAGGAGAATTAAAGTTTCTTGAATATAGCCATTTTTTCATTTGAATTTTCAAAATTCTGGTTTCCGCGGACCTTCAGGAAATCGTTATTTTGTCTTCAAGACTTAGAGCGTTAAGTCCGCAGGAAGTCTCTTTCAGGGAACGCATGAAATCAGCTCTGATTCTTGCGATCATTTCTTCAGGCCGCGTACAGCAAAAGAGGATCGGATCACCTTCAAGGATCTGGACATAACCCTTTTTCTCCATACCCCTGAGGATGCCGTAAACTTTGGCCCTTGGAACACCGGAAGCTACGAAAATTTCACTGGCTCTTGCTTTGCCCAGACAGACAAGAGCATAGTAAATTTTTGCTTCATTTTCTGTGAAACCAAGCCTCTGGAGATTTTTTATTAGTTTAGAGCTCATACTCGTTTCCTCTGGAGGGACAAACGGAAAAAAATCAATATATTATTTTCATCCATTATTCAATTCGCGGTTCAAACCGCAGGCATTTAAATCCTTTTCCGTCATTCTACAAGCTGTCTGCAAACAAAATATTTTTTTTCTTCTCATGTTCTTTCAAACTGCTGGGGCAGCTGTTACTGTTGTCGCTCTTCTCTTTTCACGGCGGGTGTCCATCATCACCATGAGAGGCGGGAAGACTATAAAGGTAGCAAAGATTGCCAGACAAACGTCAATTACCGTTACAAGCCCGAAATTGCTCAAAATGGGAAATGGAGAGAATATAAGAGCCGAAAACCCGAAAACCGTTGTAGCTCCCGAAGCTATAAGGGCTGAGCCTGTGGTAGTTACTGCCTGGTTGATCGCTTCTACAGGGGTCAGGCCATTATCTTTTTCTTCAAAGTAACGTTCCATCATCAGGATAGAGTATTCGGATCCAACACCAAGAATCAGAGACCCGAGAACTGCAGTCATGGGTGTATAGGGAATATCCAGCCCTGTCATCACAAGACCCGACCAGCCCACTACAATAAACATGGGGATTATTGGGGAGAGAGCTTTCACCGGGTTTCTGTAAACTACGATTAAACCTATCAACACAAGCCCTACGCCAAGCATGGTCATAAGGACTCTTCCGCTTGTAAGGGCACTGATTATATCAATCATTGCTACACTCTGACCGGTAATAATGACAGCAACACCAGGAGGAGGCTGCATCCACTGTACATCTTCCCGTACAATATCCCGCAGTTCTTTTATGCCTGTTATTTCGATATTCTCCATGGCCTGCCCTATATCAAGGTCAATTGTAAGCAGCTGGTTACCCAGCATATATTCTTTCTTCTGGCTTTCCGGGATTTTTTCGTATATTGCCTGTATTTCCTCGGAGGTTTCAGGGATTGTCCCGCCATTTCGCTCCTTTACAAGGTCCACTACACTTGTGGTCCCGTATATTTGGTCCCTGTTTGTAACTTCATGCCGGCTGAACTCTTCCATCCACTTCAGAACTTCAGGGTCGCTGTTATCCTTAACTCTAAGGATAATATTGAGATGGTCTCCAGTTCCTGAAAGCAGGTCCTGCATTTGTTTGTAATTCACAAGGGAAGGCATATCCTGTGGAATGAAGGAGTTTGTGTCGGTCTGGATAGGAACTGATTGATCTGCGTAAAGCCCCGCAAAACACGTAAGCAGAGAAATAACCAGAATAACTCTTGAATGTTCTATAGTAAAGTCGGCGACTTTTATCAGGGCTCTTTCAAGGGCTTTAGCTTTCTGAACCTTTGACGATGAAACATTTGAAGGGAGGGTTTCGGTTTTGATTTCTTCTTTCTTTTTAAACAACCCAAAAGGGTTCTTCCTGAAAATCCAATCGAAACTGTACAGAGTTACCAGTCCGAAAAAGAGTGCAGAGAGGTAACACATAACGATGCCTATCAGAAGCAGTTTTCCAAAATCCTGGATCATAGGTACGGTGGAGGTAAAAAGTGGGATAAAACCAAGAGCCGTCATTGCCAGGGCGATCAGGACGGCAGGACCTGTATGTTTTACCGTGCGGATAAGGGCTTCTTCCGAACTGTTTCCGGCATGGATTTCTTCTTCTATCCTGTTATGAAACTGAATAGCATAGTCAATTCCCAGCCCTATCAGGATAGGAAAAGCTGCCATGGAGACCATTGTCATTGGCACCCCGACATATCCCATAAACCCGAAAGTAAAAAAGACACCAAGAAGCACAACTGGTAGAGGCAAAAGTCCCCACCTTACATGCCTGAAGACCAGAAGGAGCACGAAAACCATAAGGATGGAGGCTATTCCGAGCAGCAGACCCAAACTCTGGGTCATCTCTTTGTTGATATCAACCCGCAGGGCGGGAGAACCGGTAACTATGAGGCTGTATCCCGGAGGAAAAGTAGCTTCTTTGAGCGAGATGTCCAGGGCATTAAGGATATCTTTCTTCTGCTGATCAGTTGCGCTGCCTGAAACTTTTATCACTATCATCATATGAGTCTTGTCAGGCATGAGAGATTCGAACAGAGCCGGCTGGCTATCAAGTACTTCCTTAATCTCCCGATCCGAATCGGGGATCCTGGACCTTCCAGAGATTTTATAATTGATCTGCTTTATTAGCACAGCAGGACTTGTGACAGACTGAACTCCCGGGACAATCAACATCTGCTGCTCCAGCCTGTTCGTAGCTTTCATTACAGCTTCAGACGCAACCTCATCTCCCTGAACCATCACTACAATGCTGTCGGTCTCGAAGTTTTTCTTAAAGAGGTGATCGTAGTCTTTGTACAGTTGTGTACCTTTAGAAACAAAAGTTTCCGTCCCGGAAGCCATCTCGATCAGCTGTGTCCCCTGAAGGGAAATCAGGATAAGAAGGAATATCATGACAATTATAGCTGGGCGGTTACTCTGGATTAAAATCCCTAATTTTTCGAATATGTTTTTTATGGCGGTGCCCCCTTATAAGTAGTATTTCCTTTTTCTGGAAAGTTATCAGCAGTTATTCAGGAAAAAATCCACAGCCACGGCTGGTCAAAATAAATTTCTCCATGAAAAAAATCAGGTCAGACTACTTTCATAGGACCATATAAAAATGCTTGCAGGTACAGGCTCAAAAGGACTGAAGGCAACATTTTTTGGGGTATAGAGATTCAGCTGGAACCGAATTTCGGGGTCAGTTTTTCGCCAGCTCTTTCGGGTTTGCAGTACTATTTATAATATATCCTTAATGCTTTTTGATGACTTACTTCTTAAGGAGCTGACTAAATTCCTGCAAGCATTTTTTCTACGTTTCTGTGTATTTTCTTTTAGACATCCCTCCTATTTTTTACAGGCACTTCTCTCCAGGGTTATTCTCCTGCCTCCAGTCTGGAATCGATTATTCTCAGGAAATTTACTTCTGTTTTCAGGCAGGCTTCATACCTTTCAATATCCTGCTCGCCAAGAAAACCTATGACGGAAGCGTGGATCTCTTCTATTATTCCCAGAATGATTTGATAGTACCTTTCTCCTTTTTCAGTTAAGGATATCAGAACTTTTCGCCTGTCTTCCGGGTCTATTCTTCTTTTGACAATTTCCTTTTTTTCCAGGGAATCTACCATTCTTGAGAGGCTGCTTCTATCCAGGTTCATACACAGGCCAAGGTATGAAGGGATGACTTCCCCCACCGTGCCGATTATCATGATAACTGTAGGTTGTTGTTTGCTAAGATTTTCGAGTCCTTCCAGTTTGGCTCTGGAAATACGCTGAAAAATTTCTCTATCAATCAGTTTGTTGTAGAGCATCTCCCTTTCCAGAAGCAACAGGTAGCTTTCTCTTGTTTTTTCTTTATCGTACATATTTCCTCAGGAACGCCATATCTGTAACTGCAGGGCGCAAAGGTACTGTTTTGAGCCCTGAACCTTAAGCTGGATTCAGCTCTGGTCTTTAAGCGTCTGGGAGTTTACATGAAGTTCATTTAATGAAAACTTACTGTTTGACAGCAATAAACGATGCAATTATCAATAAACGATGCAATTATCAATAATTAACAATTACAACAAATAACAATATAATATTTAAAGTTATCTAATTTTTATAATAGTTTATAAAGCAGTCTGGAAATATGACAAAACAGTCCTCAGACGGCAATTTATTAATTACAGAACGGTATCCTGAACTTAAACAAATAAAAATATTCAGATCCAATTCCGGAATATGCAGTTCATCAGTTTTTAAAATTTATCGTTATCTACAAGATCTAAAAGCAAATTTTAGAGATAGTAGTAAGGCTGCGCAAGACAAGCAGATATGAGCAAAATATCACCCAAAAACACTCGAAAGCAAAATACAGCATTTTCAGATACAGGCTCTGAATTTTCCTTTTGCCTGAAAACTGGCAGATTTACTTTATTAGAGAATTACAGTATTTTAACAGTCGGTATATGTATAAAGAATCCGATGGTGAAGGCTTGTCCTAATATGGAGGACTCAACTGTGAGATTGAAGGATATATCTGCTAGAGAATGTCTATATTTAACTTCTAATTGTTAAAAAGGGTACTTCAATACAATTTACAAGGTCATGGCCTTTTAAAAAATAAAGTAAAGCTTTATAAAGCTTTAAATTTACTTTCTGATTTTTATTTTATATTTAAAAAATAAGTATCTTTATATTTTCATTTTCCCAGTGAGCCTTGAACTTTTGTTCTAAGATTAAAAATAAAATAGGAGGAAAAAAATGAATTTCAATAAGAAGTCTATTTTTAAAGTTATGGCGTCTGTCTCTACCGTATTGATGCTGTTGGCTTTACTTCCTGCAGGAGTCTCTGCAGCAGCATGTAATCAGACAGATAGTAACCAGGCAGCATGTGTCCAGACAGCCGATGAACAGGCAACATGTAATGTAACATGTAATGGAGACTGTAGCCAGACAAACTGTGATGGAACCTCCTGTAACGAAACTTCGTGTGATGTCACTTCCTGCGATGGAATCATGTGTGATGAAACTTCATGTGGCGAGACATGCTGCAATGACGAAACATGCTGTAATAGAACTGCATGCGATGCGGGCTGTGACCAGGAAAATCGTAACGACGACTGTAACAGCACCTGCTGTAACGGAACTTCCTCTGAAGGAACTTCCTCTGAAGAAAACTGCTGCAATGGCATATGCGGGGAAACTTGCTGTGTAGGAACCTGCGGTGAAGCAAACTGTGACAGTGAGTGTGATCAGGCAACCTGTGATGACTGCTGTGAAGGAGATTGCGGTGATGGAACCTGCTGTAAAGAGTCCTGCACCCAATCCGGCTGTGAAGGTGACTGTGAACAGATAAGCTGCAATGGGACCGAGTGCAATAATGCCTGCGGACGTATTGCCTTTGATGGTAACAGTGGTACAGGATACCTTGAGAATGGAATATGCGACCTGTCTGGACCCGAAGGCAACTATGGCTTTGACTGCACACAGACAGAGAGCCTTGAGGGAGCCTGCCCTGTACAGGCTGCATCAGCCTGCAACTGAAAGCCTTGAAATGACCTTTTCAGGCTTAAGTAAAAGATAAATTCGGGATTTCGAAAGCCTCTAAATTCAGCTATCTTAAATAAATGAATATTAACAATCAGTTGAAAGAGGTCGTTGAAATTCTCTTTAATTTCTTTTTTTGCATATGCGAAATGAGACTTTGCATATAACAGGGTATTTGATGATTTTTTTACTGATTTTCAATCAGGTGAGACAAAAGTTCCCTATATTGTGGGCAGAACCGTCAAAAAGACAAATAATCGACAAATTTCGAGTCCTTTCTACCTCTTACTGCATCTACCAAACAGCCTGATATGGTCTTTTTTCTGCAAATGGAGTAGCATTATTGAAATTACTGATATACATCTTACTGATAATATATTTCTATATAAACTAATTTTTAACAGACCTAAATTCGTTTTACTCACAAAAACCAAATTTTTCCCCGAGAAAAAAGTGAGGCAGTTTATCTAATTTCAGGGTGATTAAGAAATTGAGCAAGATGTCAGTCTATCTTTCCAATAAGAGATTGTTCGTTTTACTGCAGTGAAATAAACAATCTCTCTAAATTTATTAGAACTTTTCATTAAATACAGGTCTTATCCAATCAATTTATACCGCTGTGATAATTTCATCTACTACAGATCTGTCTCCCTGAAGCTCATTTTCAGCATCTGGATCGAATAGCATAGTGAAATTGACATAGGCAACTTCTCCAGGAGATAATTTATTATTTCCATTAATTTTAACTTGACCAGCTTGATTAAGATCATCAAGATCAATGTAATCATTTTCGTTATAGTCAGTGTAAAGATTGACGATGCTTACATCATTATATCTCATTTTAGTTATTTGAATCCACTTACTGATATTAGTTTTTCCTCTGTTAGTTCCGGCTTCGTTGGTTATTCCAAGTAGAATTTCAGCTTCTCGCTCAGCATCTGTATCATCACTAATCTCTATATCAGTAACATCAATTTCCAAATAGACATCATTTGCTTCGATAGACTTTGGGTCATTATAAATATATATTGATTCTTTTTTGGAAAGGCCTGGAGGAACGTTATCAAAGTGAAAAGTATGACTTATATTAATGTCCAGAGCTTTTATGGTAAATGTGTTATTTTCACATACCTCTGTATCACTAAAATATGCTTTTGTTCCGACACTGGCTAAAATTATAGCTATACTAATGACAAATAAGCTCAAAATTACTTTTTTGCTTTTCATCTTAATATCACTCTTACGCACATACTATAACTTATTTGGTGGTTATTTGTATGTTTTATTTTTCACCTGGCATTTTCCACTGAAGATGTGTCGTAAAAAATATACAATACATTATCATGAATTATGAAATAAGCACAAGATTCGATATCCCTGATCACGCGTTCACTCATATCAACAGCAGCATCTATAAGGTCCTGAAGTGAAGAAATCTCAACCTGTCTAAGAGAACTCCAGTTATCTGGAATTTTACCCTTGCTAATAAATTCTTTAAAAGAAGAATATGTCTCTTCTTTTTCTAATTTTTTGATATATTCAGGATCAATTTTATTCATTTTTGTGCATGGGAGAAGTATCCCTACTAGAATTATGCTAAGCAGAAATAAGGAAAGAGGCAGTTTAATTACCGATACTGAAGGCTCCTTTTTAATTCTTAATTTCTCATATGTATCAACGTTTTCACTAAATTCCAGTTGATCAGGTATCTTATAATATGCAGAACTGATTATTAGGGGTAAAGCAAAAGCTGTTGTATTGCTAATTTTTTCTCCATTTATTTCTCCCTCATAATTGACATGAGTAACAATTTCTATCGTTGTATCCGATGAATATTTTAGCTGGTTCTGTATTTCTGTTACCTTTGACTGGATCTCCGATACATTAAGGGAAAACTCATGGATAAGTACATCTTTATTCTCAATGCCAGTATATTTTATTTCTTTCACAGGAAATTCCTTTTCCCATATAATTTTCTTACTCTCTCCAGAATTCTCCTTACTGGTTGCAACAACCAAAGTTTCGCATTCTACACTAAGAATCGCGGAATCTGTAGCATTCAGGTTATATGCAAATGAAACATCAAGAGTAGGAGACGCAGCAAAAAAATACATTGGTTTTCCCATTTCAAGTCGGGTTCCTTTGGAATAAAGAGGATTTTTTTCTGTTACAGGGGCTGTGTACGTATATTTTCCGTGTTGCGTATAAGAAGAAACTAACTCTTCTCGTTCTTCGTATAAATCTTTTGTATATGTTTCATAAGCCCAAGAGCTGAAAAATATTATCCCCATCCCTAATACAACAATAAACATTCTAGAGTTGTTTATTAATTTATTTTTCAGTTTAAGGAACAATATTCTCAGCATATTATCTCTCGCAATAAGTGTACCAATTTATTACTTACTTATGAACTCAAACATATTTAAATTTTTCATATTGTCCAGCGTGTTATTTTTATTCCCCTGCTTTTATTCATTATCATTCTAACAATACATCCTTATCAGGATAAAATCTTATTTTTTTAACAAAGATTCATGCATTTGTAACTTCGAAAAATCTTCCATTAAGAATTGTTATTAGTCTTGGAGCATAATATGATATTTATAAATTTAAAGGACTATTGAAGCAAAAGGTTAGGACTAAACACAGGCTAATGTTAGACAGAAGAGATAATGGCAGATTCAATTTATAATAAAGTGCAGTTACTCTGATACCTGCGTAGAAGAATCAAATCTTCTATTCTCGAAAATAAGAGAAACAGAAAGAAGAAATCTGAAGGAGATCTAAAAATTTAGTAAAGAGTCGTATGCGAAAATATCAGTAGAAAGGTTCTTTTCAAAAATAAAAAAATGGGATTCCGAAGAGTTGTCATAAAGTATAAAAGATCGGATAGAATATTCAGGATGTTAGTAGTAATAGCAACATTCTTTATTTGGAAAAGAGTATAGGGGCAGTTTTGAAATGGGCACAATAACAATTTGATTTCTGTTTTTTATATAGTATCAAATATAGTTCCGAATAAAACTGTCAGATTGATGATTATTGTATAGCATCGAATAAAAATAAACAGAATTTCATTCTAATGAACATCCAAACATCCTGATGAACGTTCTGATGAATATTTGCATGTCTATACTAAATTGAGCTTTCTTTTCCACAGAAAAAACAAGCGATTAAACCTTCCTCTTTTAACCTTTCTTCCGAGTTCTATCTTTCTATACCACAAAGGAAATATAGATAATGTAAAAATCGAGGTATAAAACACAATCTCTGCAACCACAGGTAAATAGGGATTTATTTCTGCTAGCGAAATTACCCAGAATACAGGTAGGATATAAGGTGCTGAACTTATCTTTACACGCATGTTTTCGGGAGCATTAACTAGAATTTCACTATATGGGGGAATCACTGCGTACCAAGGTTCGATAGCAAACCTATTCTTGGAATCTTCCGGCAGAAGCACGCATACGGAAGGGAGAAAATATGAGCTTTCTACCGTGTTCTCCTTCTGAAGGACCGCAGGTCCGTTCTCTCCCAAATTACTCAAAATAGTTCCTGTAAAAATAAACCCGCTTACCAGAACGACTGTTGCCAGCCGCTTTCCCCGGATAGTAAATGAAATACGTCTTGAGATCTTTTCCTTCTTATTTTCAGCTTTACGAGCACTAATAGGGTTGGAATATCTAATTATTGTCTTGATTTCGTCCAGAACTATGACAGTTGCCGGAATTATTACCGTGAAAAAGAAAAATATCTTGTTCTTAGAAGTTTCAGGAAGATACCCTGCAAATGGAATAACAAAGACAAGTTTTCCAACTACTTCCGATGCCGGAACTTTAAAAATATCTTCCTCCTCGTTTGCATCCCCTTTCGTCCTGAAGATCCGTTCCTCTCCTTCTTCTATACCGATAATCCTATGTGTTACAAATGTATCTTTGCCTCCAGGATCTTGGAAAGCTATAATATCTCCGGCCATGAGTCCATCCGGAGTGACGGATTTCACAACTATTATATCTCCGGGCAGCATCACCGGAGTCATACTTCCACTCAGTACGACCAGAGTCTTTTCCGATCCTAGCACAAATGGAATTAAGGCACTTGCCAGAAATATGGCAACTAGAAAAATAATTGCTATCTGAATAACTCTTTTTTTCATAACTCCGTCTCCGATCGGAATTTATCTCCCTAGGCTTCCGAAATATCCTAACATTATTCTGGATCCGTTACAAAACTCTTTACAGATTCGTCTTCCATAGTTATGTTAATAGTAAACGGAGCAATTTCCGAAACATCACCATCAAAATAGATTTTTACCTTTGCAATAGAATTTGCTTCAAGCAAATGGTCTGACCCGTCAATTATTTCTCCAGACGAATTGTTGCCGCTGAAGAATTCCCTTCCTTCTATCGTTATCTCTGTTATACGACTGGTATTCCCTTGAGGGACATTCCACCATGCCTGAGTTTTGTCAATAGTTACACCCCAAGTTCCACTGATATTGAAAGTAATCCCATTAAATTTTTCGTTGTTTTCTGTGTTTTCTATAAGTTTGCTGTCGGATATTGTTAGAGAGTCAGCTTCATTGCCGGCTGGAACTACAGCAGTAGTTTCGGTTGAATTTTCGTCCGGAGCTTCAGTTGAATTTTCATCGGAAGTTTCGTCAGGAGTTTCGGAAGGAACTTTATTATCGGGGAGTGCTTGGCTGCTGCCGGTAGAGGCAGCTCCGCTCTCCCATACACCTGCAGTAAGTGTATTTCCGGTACTTTGCTCCATATCGGAAAAATATGCGAATGTACCGATAGTACTTGTCCATATACCGTTCAGTGATAAAAATGAAGCAAACAGCAAGCAAAAAAGTATTAATTTATTTGTAATTTTCATCCTTATTTCTCCCGTTATCCATTAAATTCTTTACTTCTTGAATTATCAGGATAAGAGCTGGCACAATAACAAGTATGAGAAATCCCGTTAAGGTATTAGCAAAATGTATAAGAGCACCCAGATAAGGAATTTTAAAACGCATAACTCCGATTACATCTTCAGGTACCACCACATAGTTGTCCGCATACGCGCATCCGTCTCCTTTTGTTCTATAACCTTCAGGTGCAAATCCTATTACTCTGTGCGTGATTATGAATGGTAAGGGATTATCCTCAAATTGATAATAGTAAGATATGATGGTCCCTAATTCAATGGAAGTCTCCCTGGAATCTATCACAATGATATCATTCGAGGTTATTGTGGGCTCCATACTGGTGCCCGTTACAGTCATAAAACGAAACGGGCCCGTTGGAATCATGGTACATATGATAGGGGCTATTAAGATAATCAGGAGTATTACAGTAAATGCATCTTTTCTGTTCATATGTATTGAGAGATTTTGTTCAGATAGTATGAATGCTTCAATTAGCGATCTGAATCGCCTAATTTGCCTTAGATTGCAGCAATTTGCAGAACTCCGTTTTCACTTATTATTGCATATCTGGGCACACCTTTGATAGGACAGATTCTCTAAACACAATTAATACATCATGATTCAACAATATCAAATTTACTATACAGTATTCGAAATTTAAATAGTGGGGATTAGCCCACTATTTGTTAGCATTATGGTGTGTCTACATCAGCCTGTTCAAGAATGAATGCGACATCAAAGCTAACGCTGTCTCCCTGAATTGTGTTGTCAACTTCCTCTCCAAGTGGAATTCTCCACTTGAAAATGACGTCGTAGTCATCAGTAGGGCCCATCGATTCTATGGCCTTATCGAAGTGATCTGAGGCATACGAATTTATTGTAGCGAAATAAGTATTTTCAACTGGAGTTTCGGGAGCTGGGACGACAGTTCCAGTCCCGTCAGATGTCAGTATAATGTCACCTTCAGTAAGTGTTCCCGAGGAGCTATCTACGTCAATAAATACTAGCATCTCTGCTACTCCTCCGAGTTCTCCTACACCTGTACCACCAATATTATCTGACTCATACTGAGTAGTTCCTTCACTTTCCGTATTCGCAATTGCAGAGAACGTAACGTCCAGTTCTCCAATGAGAGATCCAACATTTTGGATTGTCTGAGTTTCAGTGCCAAAATCCCCAGGTTGTTTGTTGTTGAGCGTAAACGGAGCATTAGTTAAAGTAAGGTCAAGCGTTCCTGCAGTAAGAGTATTATCTTCACTTATTTCTGTATCCTGGAAGTATGCCCATGTTGCGGATCCTGCCATAACACCGACCATGCCAATGATGAGCACACTTAAAAGTATTTTCTTGTTGAACATTTCTATACCTCTTTTCGTGTTGATATTGTCAATATTTTGATTGTCAATGTGGCCGATCATCGGAAAGTCAAAGGGAAGAAAAGATTCCATTTGTGCATATTTGCGGATTCTTTTTTCCCCAGATTTCGATCCCACTTATGGATTTTTGTCTTCGCACCATTTGTGGTGATCTTTCCCCACTCCCGCTGATCTGAGCTATTCTCTCTTATGAGTTTTTTGAAGATAGTTATTTGTGGATTAGCGGAAGTTTGGGCAGTTAACGGGACATTAAACGCTGTCAAGAAGCTTTCTAACTCTATATGGTGGTAATGGAAGTTTCTATCGGACTGCTGCAAAAAAAGGTACATTACTTGATTTATCTAAGGCATATTATAACTCTTATATTTAAAGAACAGATATCTTTATATAGTTTTTAATGACGACGTAAGTCTAACATGCAAAAATTTGTTCTGGATATGCCTTACATCCAGGAAGAAAAATAATTAAAATTTGGAAAAGTAACGGTAAAGAGTTTTTGCTCCGATAATAGTTGATTACCATTATCAGTAAATCTTCAGTCTGTATGTGGATACACAGCATACTTTGAGAAAGATCTATTCTTCAAGTTTTTGAGTGTGGAGTTGATGGACTGTTGAGGAGGCTAAAAAGGCCAAGCTTATAAAAAGCATCCATTGAGAGCTTGAGATCCATTCGATAACCTCTTCATGGATTATTACACTACCGAGAATGGTAAAAACGCTGAAACCCAGGTAAAATTGGCTCCATGGAATGTCGCCTTTTTTGACGGTTTCCATGTATATATCAAAATTGCGAGATGCAGGAAGAAGTTCCACACTTTCCTTTTCTCTATTATAGACTATTACTCCCAGACTTTCCATTTTAGGAATGTGGGTTTGGATCAAAGATACATATATACTTTTTCGTATACTGCTTTTAGGTTCTTCAATTCCGGATTCTAGGCGTGCTATTTCTTCAGAAAGGGAGCGTACACTCTGGCTTCCTTTGTTGTGAAGAATTTCGAGAACATACCTTCTTCGATCGTTCTGAAGAACTCCGAAAATATCGCTCTTCGGCAACTGCGCGTATTGGAAATTTGTTTTGATATCTATCGCATCAATTTCCTTCCCGTTCATAAAATATCTCCCAAAGTATTTAAGTTACTTCCAAAGATATTATTTTTTCATCAATTATTAAATAAATATTTTAATCGTTTTACTTTTGAATTAACGTATTATTAAAGTTTAATATCGCAAAGAACTTAATAAATTATTTATTAAACTAGGATGTTCAACTATAAAAATTGTATCAATTTTCAAAAGCTTTCCAGAATAATTCAAAATTTTATTTTTTTGTTCCCGCATTTACTTTATATTAAAAAACTCTAATATATATCCTATTAATATAAAGTTCAGACTGGAACTGCCTGAAAATTAAAATTTAGATCATTAACAAAGGTCCAGAAATTTTCTATAGAGATTCTTAATTTACTACAAATTATTTCCATCATTTTTTGTTGATGTTCATTATACAAAGGATTAATCTCTTTTTCCAGTATTTAAAAGAAAGAAAGCGCCAGAATAGAAGATTTGCTTGTACTTTATTACTAATGGAGCGCAGAGGGTCACGAATACCCCGTCCTTCAGGTCGGGGATGAAGTGAACCCTCGCCTCTTCGTTTTTTCACTTTAATTATCTAAATCCTCACTTTTTTTGTAAAATAAGGTTTTTTTGGCACCATAACCAGAGGTGGTGCCAGCCACCTTTGGCTAGGATGTGATATAAGTTGGAATTACGCAGTTTTAGCCATGGCTATGGTCAGATTACTTACCACATCGTGTTGGTGCCTAAGTATCGATACAATATATTCTACAATAAGAGAATTAAAAAGGATTGCGAGTTGATTCTCAGTATAATTTGTGCTAAAAATGGCTACAAAATACATGCAATGGAAGTAGTAGATGATCATGTTCATTTGTTTCTTGAATTTCATCCAAGTAATTCTCTGTCAGAGGTAATTCAGTATTTGAAAGGAGGTAGTTCTTACAGCTTATTCAAGCTTCATCCTGATCTTAAAAAACGATATTGGGGTGGAAATCTATGGTCAAGTGGAAAGTTCTATCGATCCGTTGGAAACGTAACTGCTGATACAATTAAGCATTACATTAAAGAATCGCAAGGAAAACCGAGTGAAGAGTCTCGATTGCATAGGTTCATGAGATCCAAGCAAAGAAGACTTGATGATTTCTAATTACCAGAACAACCGGGCGGGCGGCCCGAAGCATACCCCATCCTTTAGGGTGGCCGCCCGCAATTTGATTTCATTGTATTCAGACAGGAGGTCATGTTAAGAAGAGTAATCGAATTTGATATGCTCGTAGTGAGCTTTCAACTGTCTACTCTGATTATCTGTAGGTGTAGTTCTGTATATGTAATTTACCTGTCTTTTCCAGGTGTGCCATTATTAAAAAAAGCGTTTCAAGTGTTTAAATTTCCTTTATAGAATTGTTAGGAAAATAAATACAACCATCTTTTAAGGCTATTTGTACTCTTATACTAAATATTTTAAACTTTTATCCATCGGATGAGTTGATACCTCCTTCTGCCTCCATAATTTTTAAACTTGCAATAAATCTAGGACAATCGGAAAACTTTTCTCCAATACAATATTTAGATCTGTCTTCTTCAGTTGTTTTGTAATAACCGGGACCAGCTATACATTTATCGGGATTGATACCCGCAGATAAAACTTCGAGGTAGTTACATTGCATGTTATATCACTTATCAGCGTTTAATAGAATTTGAAACAGCTTTATGAACTCTGAATCCAACATAATTGAATGCAACTCATTGTATAAATAAATTTCAACAGTTTGTCTTGAGATAATGTCTGTTATTGAGCAGGATAATCCGTAACTATCTGTATGTTCTTCTCGAAAGGTTAGGTCTTCCCACATTTTAAAGTCAAGTCAAAAAATAATTATTTCCCGAAAACTACTCTGCTTCCGCTTAATGTTTGTAATAGATTAATTTAAAAAGACGTAATAATAACGTCTTTTTTATGAAAAATTCTTTGATAAAAAGAAGTTATTTATAAGAGAAGGGTTAATCTTTCTTGGGGCAAACTGAAAAAAAATAGAGTGTTAAGATCTTTTATCTCTTTGTTTGTGACCTCCTGACATAAATGAATGATATGAAATCAGTTTGCCCCTTTCTTCTTTTGTGTTGACATCTAAATGATTTCGATCCTGATAGTACAAAAACTTTTTACAAAGTAAGTTCTCATAGTCTGAAGACATACTTAAAAAACCAAACATTTGTTACCTTCTTTAGACCCCTTTAATATTGTGGTTTCGCTTCTAGATCATGCTTTTCTGTACTTTTTAGGTTATTATGATTATGGTGAAGATCCTGCATCTTTTAAATTATCCTCAAATTACCTTAATAATACTTGAGATACTTTGACATTTGAGTAAGGAAGTAATGGAGAAATGTTAGTCCATCATCTTTTTGAATATATTTTTCTCCTATTGGATCGCTGTTCACTCAAAAACATTGGATGTTTGAGATACTCAATCTTAGTTTCAAAAATGAAAACCATTCTAAACCCTCTACAGTTTTTTTCTAAAATACCATAAAAGCAATCATTAAATACGCAGGGGACGGTATAGACGACGTGAGAAGAGAGGCCATTGATATCTACGATCATATGGATAAGAAGGAGTTGAAGGAAAACTATCTGGCTCATATACCGCAGCTAAGGGATATAAGCCCTAATTTAACTGTACCTACCATCATTATTTCATAAGATATAGAATTAAGTTAGAAGTATCAAGCGGTAATATCTGGATATGTATTGGCTTATTTATGCGTTTTCCGGGCCCGTTCTGTGGGCGCTATCCACACACATCGATAAGTATCTGGTGGAACGCTATTTCAAACAGGGAAGCGTGGCGGTGCTGATGGTCTTTACTGCGATCATCGGTGCTCTTGCCTTGCCCTTTGTCTGGCTTTTCCATCCTGGCGTAGTTGCATTGGACCCCGAATCTATGGTGATCATAGCAGCTTCGGGAATCCTTTACATGAGTGCGATCTATTTCTACCTCCAGGCATTGCAGACAGAGGAAGCATCAACGATCGCACCATTCTTCCAGGCGGCAGGAGTCTTCGGGCTTATCCTGGGATATTTCATCCTTGGGGAACAAATTTCTTATTCTCAAATCATCGGCGTTTTGCTGATCATTGCCGGATCGATTGTCCTTTCTTTGAGGTTTGGGCAAGGCACCAGCCGCGTTAAAAAACAGCTGGTTGTTTTGATGCTCCTTTGTGCCCTGGCGATTTCGCTGGGTTCTCTTATTTTTAAATTCTATGCTGTACGTGACGAATTCTGGACTACCACCTTCTGGAACTTCTTTGGCCAGGCATTGTTTGGAGTGATTTTAATGTTGGCTGCCGAAAACCGCAAACAATTTTCAGAAATGATTCATGCCAATGCAGGAGCTTTGCTTTCTGTGAATATGGCAAATGAACTGATTAACCTGGGTGGCAACCTGGGTGTGCGCTACACGCTTCTTCTAGCGCCCCTGGGAGTCGTGCAGGCTATTTCCAGTACAACTTCATTTTTCGTTCTCTTCTTCGGCGTCATCCTTTCGCTCTTTTTCCCGAATCTCGCAAGAGAGGAGATCAGCATTGGCAGCCTCATGCAAAAAATCATAGCCACTACCCTTGTTATTGCTGGAGTTCTATTGATCAGCATGCAATAGTGGCAAATTATTCAAGTGGGTACTCAGGAATATGCCGACAGTCTCGGGTGATGTAATTATCCATATACGAGGAATAAATGTTATCGAACATTCTCGCAAGTTTTTTAAGCTGTCATTTAGTATTTAATGCGCATGCCCTTGCTAAATCTATGCTTTCTCGCCTTCGAGATTCTGGTTTTAGTGCTCTTTCTGGCCTGTCTGCAAAATGCATGGCAACGAGGCTCTTGGGTAGCCTGGCAACTTCTTGCCGGGGTGCTCTTCGGCTTGCTGCTGGAATGGGCTACAATCCAACAGCTCAACGCCTACGAGTACGGATGCTTTTTGGTAATGCTTGGGCCTGTCCCTGTGGTCATTGGGGTGGCCTGGGGAACTATCATCTATAGCGTTCGCTCCTTTTCCGATAAAACTAATCTTCCAGAATGGGCACGACCGGTGCTCGATGGCCTGATGGCCTTGAACATCGACCTTTCCATGGATGCAATAGCCATCCGCCTGGGCATGTGGGATTGGGGAAATGGTTTTGATTATCAGTACTTCGGTGTTCCTTACAACAACTTCTGGGCATGGTTCTGGGTTGTGTTCTCATTTTCAGCAAGCCTTCGATTACTATCAAAGCTCCCTGGCTTCTGGGGACGTTGGTTCTCCCCTGCAGGAGTTATAATCTGCGGCACTGCGGGCGTGCTTATTACCAACGAGCTCATTACCAACATTTCCAATGACCTGATACATTATGCTACTATCATTACAGTCTTAGGAGGTGCTCTGCTATTGATTTTGGCACTACGCCCAGAAGTCTCGATCCAGTCTCAGGCTGCATTTGTCTTTCTTGTGCCTCTCGGATTTCATGCTTATTTCCTGATAGCAGGATTAGTTTCAAGCGCCATCCTTGACCCGCCCTTTTTGCTAGTGGTAAGTATGGTTATGAGCATAATAGCACTATGGCTTCATCGTGATGCTCTAAATTACTGGTATCGGTCTAAATATGTCACTTATATTTTAAATAAAATTTTTTAGTCACTAAGAAATAAACCTTAATCTTCCTTTTTTTCTCTTAACTCTCAAGAAAAATTGTTTTATAGATTGACAGCCTGATATTTTCTGACACGTTCTTTAATATTCAGGATGTCCGGCAAGGTCAAAGGCACCACGTTCAGAATCTATTCTCGTAGGAGTTCGTGCATTCAAATCGCATCTCTTGAACTAATTCTTCAGGATATAGAAATCTCAAAAAAGTGTACGTTTTTGTAGAGAATGCACAAAACCCTAATTTTCTAAAAGTTGCCTTAACTAAAAATATATTTTGTAATATCTGCTTAATAAAGAGTTAATTTTTTTGTACGCATGTGTAAGAAATTTACACTATTTATTCTTGGAGAGTATCCTTAACAAAATAAATGATTATTTTATAGTAATTACATAATGAAAACATAGTTTGAAGAAAAAATTAATGAGAAGTACTTTCCGTTTCTCACAGTGCTTCCCATCCTCTCTTGCCCATCCCTCTTGTTTACACTTGTCAGATCAGTATCGTTTACACTCGTTAATATTGTTTACACTTGTATTATTGTTCACACTTTCGTTTAATTTCGCTTCGAAATAACCGGCAGTTACCTCATTCTTATGTGCTGCGAAGGCAGCTAAGACTTCCTGTTTTTCTCGTTCAGGAACATTGTAGTAGTCAAGTGATTCTTCGAGATCTGCTGCGACCGCATCGAACTCCTCAGGTGAGATTCGCAAGTCACGATGAGCATCTGCAAGGTTTTTGCCTGTATAGTTGAATGGTCCACCTGACACTGCGGCAACCCATAGAGTTCTCATGAATTTGAGGCCTGGCAATCTATTTAATTTATTGTTGTGCCAATCCCTTAGGGCAGGGTTTTTTGAATTTTTGCCAGCAACCGTATCGTTCACAACTGTATCGCTGAAACGATTCACTACCAATGCGATGGCATAGATCCCACCAAGACGTTCATACAAAGATTTTTCTTGTTTCCCCTCATTCTTTACTTCCTTACACGTCTCGTTTACTACTTTATCTTCCGTATCATCAAGCTCTCCGCCATTAGCATATGCTGCACTTACTGCCGTATCAGTCAATGACACTAAAAAACAGACTGCCAGCAAAATAGCTATTGCCCTTTTGATTTGACTTTTCATATCTACACCCCATATTTTCCACTTCCATTGATTGGTAACGAATAGGATTCCAGTGATAATTGTCACAATACCGAGAAGCATGTGAAGGCTCAGAACCCAGTTGTAATAGGGTAGTGTAAGGCCTCTTGTCTGTTATACAGCATGTAAAATACTGCAGGCAATGCCAGACAAAAAGCAACTGATGCGATTTTCCCATGGCTGGCTATGCTTTTTTTTCTCCTGTAAACCGCATGTATAAGAAATAAAAAAGCTGAGATCTGAATCAGTAGTGAGAGGTCAGACGGCATAAAGGGTCTTGAGCCTGAAAACATTTTACCTTCCGCCGACATTTTTTCAAATATTATTCAAAATTATCTTGAACCTGTTTACAATTAAAAAGTACTATAAAAATCACAAAACGTGATAGGGATTACTATGCATATATTTCTACCTCATAACTTTACAATATCAGTCTCCCAGAGACAATTACAAAAAAAATGTAATATAGAATTCTTTGTTGAATGAAGGCATTTCTTATCATTGATCAACAAAGAAAGATTGTAATTAACTGAGAGGAATTATCATAATCAAACTGCTTTACCGTTCTGGCAGAAATACATCGAAGGAGTGCCGTCTCCGAGATTGTATTCTTTCCAGACAGCGCAGGTGTAACATATGCATTGTTCTTTAGGGTTAAGATCCTGACAGGTAGCTTTACCCGTTGAACAGTATATTCCTGGGACGTTCTGAGGTTCAGGAACCTCTCCTTCTCGTGCACTTTCCAATTCCTTTGTTAAGCTGTTAAGTTTATCCTTTGCACATTTGCTGTCAGCCTGGACAGGACATTTTGGGCACATACATTTTTTTATATTTTCTCTAGTGTACGGAACTTTCGAATTACCACTCGTATTCATTTTATCCCCCGAATTACATTAATGAAAAAATATTCATTTCATATCTTGGGTTTAGAACATAAAAGCCTTTTCAGTTTTTAAAAGACTTTTCAGTTTTCGGAAAGATTATAACTTATGCGGGGACTGAAAAAGCAGTTTTTTACATGCTGGTAAATTCGACCGCGTAAATCCTGTTGCATACCTGTATTATATATCAGTTTATCTAAATTATACAAAGATCGATTTTCGAATAATATCGATTGGTGAGGGATAAAATGATTTTTAAAACAAATGTAATTGAGACTGTTCAGAGAACACCTGATATAAAGAGCATAAGATTTGAGAAGCCTCAGGGATTTCATTACCTTGCAGGCCAGTATATATTCGTGACTCTGGGTAACGGTCCTGACCAGATGACAAAACACTTTACATTGTCCAGTAGCCCTACTGAAGGCTTTCTCGAGATTACCAAGAGACTGACAGGCCATCCCTTTGCAAATGCTCTGGCAAGCCTGAGTTCAGGTGATAAGGTTTCTATGATGGGAGCTTATGGCGATTTCACCTTCCAGGGCGAGTATGATAAGGTAGGCATGCTGTCAGGAGGTATAGGTATAACTCCATTACGAAGTATGATCAAATACTCAATCGATAAGAAGCTAAGTGTTAACATAATCCTGCTTTACTCCAATAGATTTGAGGATGATATAGCCTTCAGAAATGAACTGAAGAATATGCAGACTGAAAACTCAAACATAAAAGTAGTTGAAACAATTACCAAACCCGGTCCAGACTGGAAAGGGGAGTCAGGAAGAATCAATGCTGAGATGATTAAAAAATTTATGCCGGATTATATGGAAAGCACATTCTACTCAAGTGGCCCACAGAAGATGGTAGATGCAATGGTCTCTCTTTTAAAGGAGCTGGGAGTTCCGGAGAAGCAGATTAGGCAAGAATACTTTCCCGGCTATGATTGATTTGCAAGCAAAATCTTCAAAAAGAATCAAGGCTTCAAAGCCTCATTATCTCGGGTTCTGCCTTAATTCCCTCCTTTGTTCTTGATTTGATATGTGCCATTGCCTATGATGTTTCCCTTTCCAGAAATACTATGCAATCCGCAATTTTTGTTTGGACAGAAAATATTAGTGAATTTTGGTTTTTGTCCTCTTTTTCCATTAAATAGAATTACATCAGTTCTAATATACAACATCAACTAAATAATAAAGGAGCAACTAAATATGGATGAATGACATTAATCGAGCTACTTTGGAAGCATATCATAAAGTGTAAAATCTTGTCTTTGTCTTAAGCTCCAACAGCAATTGACCATCCTTTATCTCATATCTATAAACATTCAGGGGCTTCTTTGCAGGTCCATTAATCACTGAGCCATCTGTAATTTTGAATCGTGAATAATGCCAGGGGCAGGTAAGGACTTCTCCTTCCAAAGTCCCTTCTGCCAGGGGTGCCCCTGCATGGGTACACCTACCATCAAGGCAGTGGAGCTGGCCATTTAAGTTGACAACTAGGAACTCCTGCTCCCTCAGATAGAATTTCTTCATACTCCCAGCGGGAACGTCATTCGTATTACATAGTTTTAGGTACATCTGCATCCCTGCCCTTGATGGCGACAAAAGATGATATCTCATTATACCTGTTCAAATATTTGCACACAGCGGTTACAAACTCCGCATGGCTCCAGAATAGTGGAGAAACGCTCAAAGGTGCTCCGGTACTGGGGTCTATCTGCTCCCCCATTACCCCTGAAGGTTGAGCGTGTTTTGTAGCCCAGAAAAGCAGATCTAAACCTTCTTTGAGCTGATCCAGCCTGGAAGCCCTGGCAATGTGCCACCTGGCTAGCCATAGGGTGCATATGAACCAGGGGTTTCCGGCAACATTTTTAGAGACACGGAAATATCCATCATTCTCATAGCGTGCAACGCCTCCTATATCCGTTTTTACCCAGAGTTTATCTGCAACTGCCCTCATTGTGCCCTCGACGACTTCGTCAGATGCATCGAAAACTTCGAATAAGAAGACCCCTGAAAGGCTGCTGTCTATAGTCATATCCTGAGACCCGTCCTCATTGATCGCTTTAGCAAATCTGTGCATATTGCTATTATATAGATAGGTAATCATTGCTTTTCTGATACCTTCTGCAGCACTGCTCAAGACCTCTTGACGATCTCTATCAAAGAAGACCTTTGCAAAATTAGCAGCAGCTATTAGGGCAGCATAGACTGCAGAGACGGTCCAGGTAAATGTCCCTACTTTTTCCTCCCATAGATCGAAGGATGGCCTGGGAAGCCCTGTTTTGGGATCAATATAATCCAGAAGAAACTCTGAAGCCTTTACCACCAGCTTATCGTAAACTTTCGCTATGAATTCGATATCATTGTGGCTCTCAAAGTGCTTCCAAAGAGCATAGAGAACTATAGCAGTCTCGTCTTCCTGAATTGGAAGTCGAATTCTGCCGTTTTGGTCGATGGATGCGAGCCAGCTGCTGCCTACAGAGCCATCTGGGGCATACTTGTGATGGAAATACCCCTTAGTAGTCATCGTCTTATTGCAGAATTGGAAGAATAGTCTGGAGACATCCTGAAAGCCTGCCAGGTCCCAAGCGTTGGCTATGAAGGCTCCATCCCTCATCCAGATGTATGCATAGGTATCTCTATTGAATTGAAGGTTATCAGAATCACATGAGGCGATTATACCACCGCCGTTGTCCATGCCTGCTCTCATTATCAGCAATGATTCCTTGAACATTCTTGTTATCTCGTTAGGCAAAATGTTAAGGTTTAATCCCTTCTTGTTCACCCAAGCGGCAAAATAGTTTTCAGTCTCCAGGAGCAGTTGTTCTACACCTGTCCTTTTAATCCTGGAATCAAGATTCTGTACATCATTCAAATCTTGGCCACAGGCTATCCAGTAATAGAGTACTTCATAGGACCTGGGTGCCAGATCAAGCTCAAAGGAAACCGTCGAATCTACAGATCCTTGGGAAATGGGGAATCCGCCTAGCAGTCCATCCTCTGCATCTACCCAGGTGCCTTCCATGCCGGGTATCTCTTTGACTCCAGTAGCAAACTGATAGATCCCTTTGCCTTGACCAGTGACACCATCAATAAGGAAGTAGCGTTTACGCTTATAATGGATTATAGAGTTTAGGGCAGAGTCATACATTGCGGTATCGCCAAAATCGTCGCCATATATGTGAAAGTCATGACTGAAGAAGAGTCTGGTTTTCCTCTGTGAATCCTCTTTGTTATGGATTATCAATTTCTTAAGGTAAACATCCAAATAATTATGGACTCCTTCATTGGTTTCTATAGTGATGCCCAACTCCGAGTGGCTAGCTCTGGTCCTGCTGACTAGTGTCTCTGGCATGTATTCCATCTTAATACCCCAGCTGCCATCGACCCATCTGAATTTTCCATCTACCCAAATGCCATTCCTAAAAATATGACCTCCTACATGATTCTCCAGGCCGATTTGGGGATAGTATAGATCCCTGATTCTCGATTCCCTATCAAAGGCAATAGCCAGCCTGCCATTACCTATTATAGTCCCTCTTGGCATATTCTGTCTCTTAAAAATAGTCTATGATTAATTATCAGCAGCATAAGGATATAAAGCTACAGGAGTAGTTCAGGCTTGGAGAGTTCAACGAGGTCATTTAATCTTAGGTATAGTAGCTTATTTGGCGTAGATTATTTTGAGAATGAGCTAAAATAAGTGATATCATATAGAAGAGAACCAAGTTAGCAATACTTCGCTATGGACGGCTTACATGCGTGCCTATCATTCCAGACATGCTACCGACAAATCTTTGATGACTTTCTTGCCTATGATTTGGTACCCAAGGATATGCGAGAAAAGATTGAACGAGCTCATCCCGAAACCCAGTTTTAATTTCAATTATCAGAATTATTCAGGATTGCTTTCACAATCAGAAGCTCTATTGGTCACTTAAAATACAATACCCAGAGAAGTAAACTTTGAGTTTTGGGATCGACTCAAATAATACTAAACAATAATGTCGACTACAACCAACTCTGATAGTATCAACCTTGAGCGAGAAATGATGTTATGGGAGCGAAGTCTGAGCCTATTGGAGAACAGTCCTTAAATCTCATTCTAATGGCCGGGCATGCTGGAAGTTTTCGAGAAATCGATGAGGGCAGGAAAATAGCAAAAAGGACAAATCAAAAAGAATATGAGATCTATGCCAGTCCAAGTGAGCTTCGAGAGATTATACCTGCTGTAGAGCGAACAAGCAAGGATAATCAAGAAGTAAGTGATATGGGCGAGAATGTTGTAATAATGCAGAACTTATTTTATGGTATCCGAGCGCAATCACTTGTAGCTCTTGATATAAAAATAGGGAAAAGTACAGCTTCGAGAGCTCAACTATTGGAGTCCGGGGAAAAAAGTCAAGCTGGGGCTTTTTTTAAAGAAGTGAAGATGAGGTTTTACGACCATTATACTAAATCTTCTACTCGAGGATGGCGGTTTATTCCAGTAAGTGATAGAAATAGGGCAAAAATAGGTCGAAATTCCGAGATATTCTTGAGGAAACAACTTGATAGAATAAGTGTGAATAAAGATGCCGTGTTAAGAAGTATTATAAGTCAACTTGATCTGATTAAAAAGAAAATGGAGCAAAGTCAAAAAACATTTATCGCATCTAGTGTCCTGATTGTAATCGATCTTCAGCATCCGGAGGATGTACGTGCAAAGTTGATTGATTTAGCGCATCCTATCGATGTGAGTAATAAACTGTTTCAAAAAAATAAAGAAAATTTTAATGAAGGAATAAATGCACTTATTGCTTTTTTTAAAAGCCGTGCAGCCGGATGAGAGATAAAAATAGATTGCACAGAAAGATTATACGGGTGAGTATTAATTCACGTTAAGAGCTTATCCGAAATTTCTGCTACTCTAAGTGTTATCCATGCACATGCTAAATGAAGCATAGCAAGGTAATTCTTAATTTTCTTTTCCCATCTTATAATTGTCTTCTGAATCTGTTTAGCCAAGAATGTCTCCTCTCCACAACCCATTTTCTTGCCTTAAAACCTTGTATTTCTATTCTTATGTTTTCCTCTCCCCTCTCTTATGTTTTCCTCTCCCTTGCTTTTGATATGGGCATTATAACCGTATTCTTTAACCAATTCTCCGATATCAGGAAAGTCATATCCTTTGTCCATACACATATTACCCAAACCGCAAGTAATTTACTTTTCAGATAAGCGCTTATCATCTGCGGTCACTTACAATGGGGTCTTCCCCGGGGAAAAGTAAGGCAGTTTATCTAATTTCAGGACAATTAACGGATTGAGCAAAATGTCGGTAGATCAGATCCCAATCGGTAAATTCTCTTTCATGACCCGCCTCTCGCAAAAAGCTCTCAGGCTATATGACCGGAAAGGGTTGCTTGTTCCGGAAGCAAAGGACCCTTTTACCGGGTACCGTTACTATACTGTTCCTCAGCTGGAAAAAGGAATGAAAATTAAAACCTTAAGCTTCCTTGGTTTTTCCCTGGAAGAGATTTCCATGCTACTGGATGCGGAAAGTAATGGAAACTACGAGCAGATGGAAGCATGTTTCAGGAAGAAACTTGAAGAGACACGAACCGGAATCGGAAAACTGCAACGGATCGAGGGCATTTTGCAGGGCGCCTGCAAACATAATGGAAAAATTATGGAGTTGTTTAAGATGTCTGTTACAGAACCCGTTATTAAGGAAATTCCCGAATTTAGAGTGGTAAGCAAGCGTGAAAAAGGGACTTTTGACGGAACCATCCATAAACTTATAGGCGAAATCTGTGCATGTGTCAGCAGCCCTGAAAACCAGCGGAACAGGGTAAAGGTCACGGGCCCTATTATGTTCCTCTGCCATGACGAGGAATACAAAGAAACTGACGCCGATATTGAGATTGCCCTTCCGGTTTCGGGCAGAGTCTCAGTAGAAGACCCTAAAATGGAGATTAAAACCATACCTGCTGCAAGGGTGGTTTCTGTTATCTATCGGGGTCCGTATCCCGGAGTTGAAGCCGGCTACAATCGGGCTCTTTCATTTGCCAGAGAGAATAATCTAGAATCTTTCGGCCCGAGCAGAGAACTATATCTTAACGATCCGGCAGAAGTCCCGGAAGAAGAACTCATGACTGAAGTTCAGATTCAGGTCAGGGAAAAGTAATTTTTTATTCTCCCAGGGCAGTACTCATATTAATGCTCCAGATTTCTGGAGTATTTTTTTTCAAAACATATCATACTGTGTTGTTAGCTCTGCCTTGGCACCTTTTGCAGAACCGGCAGATTTTATCACGTGATAAGCCTTGAATCACGAAATTAGCTTAGAAGAATTTTAATTCTCAAAAAGTAAGCTGGCTTTCAAAAATCAGCTACTAACCAGTTCAGGAGAAGATAATAGATCTGCCTGGATCTGCTAAGAAAAAGACCAGCTTAATTGGAAATTATTAAGCTCCAGAATCTATTTTTTAGTTCGTCCAAAATATTTTGTTAGAGTTTATATAAATTTGTAAACTATCGCTGATTGAATATGCTGTCAGTATTCTTTTTGGTTCTTGAATTAAGTGAGAAGAACCCTTAGAAATGTTATTGTTGGAGAGATACCTGTAGAGTATGGCTAAATAATTTCGAGCTCTTATTTTTATCAACTTCTGAATTATAGTTCTTTCAGTATTATATTCTCTGAAAATTAATACTTTGTCGATACAATTTGAAACCACTTTCACTGGCAAGCAAAGATAGATTTATACCAATAATATTTTCTTCCGGAAGTTGATGGAGAAGATTTTCTGGTAACATAATACTCACTCAACGCATCTTCTATAAAGTAAATCGAAGAGTCAGGTCAAATTGTATCAAACTTATCAAAATCTGGAGAGTATAGCAATGGGGAAACAAAAATCTGATAGAACACGCAAGATACTGAGTATTTTCACGGTAACTATTTTTCTAATATCAATAACTGTTGCGTCAGTAAGCGCACAGAATGGAGAAACATTATTCCCAATAGAGCCCGGTGCTAATGAAACAGAAGAAATAATAGAACCTACAGAAGAAGTAATAGAAGAAGTAATAGAACCTACAGAAGAAGTAGCAGAGCCTACCGAAGAAGTAATAGAACCTACCGAAGAGGTAACGGAACCTACCGAAGAAGTAATAGAACCTACCGAAGAGGTAGTAGAACCTACCGAAGAGGTAGTAGAGCCTACTGAGGAGGTAGTAGAACCCACTGAAGAGGTAGTAGAACCCACTGAAGAGGTAGTAGAACCCACTGAAGAGGTAGTAGAACCTACCGAAGAGGTAACGGAAGCAATTGAAACAATACCTGTTGAAACAATACCACAGGAAGATGTAATAGTATCAGGAGATAATGTAACAGTACCAGAAGAGGCTGTAACACCACCAGAGGAGAATGTATCATTACCTGAAATCATATCACCAGCATTGGAAACTAATGGTACTTTTACTATCATTAATGAAGATAATACCACATCCACATTGGAATTAGGCCCCGATACTGGAGGAGTTGCGGTCAATCCAAATGACACACGTGCATATGTGACCAATATTAACAATAATACTGTCTCTGTGATTAACACAATAAACAACAGTGTTGAAGCCACAATTAATGTTGGAAATTATCCTTCAGGAATTGCATTTGCAGGAGAGAAGGCATATGTAACCAATGTTAATAGTAACACGGTCACTGTAATTAACACAATAAACAACAACGTTATAGGCACAATTAATGTCGGAGAGCGTCCTGGTGCTATTGCAGTTGCAGGAGATAAGGCATATGTGACTAATATTAACAGCAACACTGTCACTGTAATTAACACGATAAACAACAACGTTATAGGCACAATTAATGTCGGAGAGCGTCCTGCTGGAATTGCAGTCGCAGGAGAAAAGGCATATGTGACTAATGCTAACAGCAACACTGTCACTGTGATTAACACGATAAACAACAACATTATAGGCACAATTAATGTTGGAAGCTATCCTACTGGAGTTGCAGTCGCAGGAGAAAAGGCATTTGTTTGTAATGCTAACAGCAACACTGTCACTGTGATTAACACGATAAACAACAACATTATAGGCACAATTAATGTTGGAGAATATCCTGCTGCAATTTCAGTAATAGGAAATGAAGCACATGTGACCAATCTTAACAGCAACACAGTCACTGTAATTAACACGATAAACAACAATATTATATCAACAGTGCCTTCAAGGAGCATTCCTGTTCCTCCATCCGGACATTGTGTGTGTGTTATTCCAGTACAAAAACCACCATGTCCTACGTGTCCGTGTCCTACATGTCCTTCAGTACCAAAATGTCCTACTGCAAACTTTACCAGCAGTCTCGTTCTGGTGGTGAAGTTTACTGACCTATCAAAAGAAGCGAATAAATGGTACTGGACCTTTGGAGACGGAACAAACTCAACTGAGCAGAACCCTATACACGTATACAATAAACCTGGAAACTACAAGGTTAATCTGACCGTAAGCAACAATAACTGTACAGTTAGGAAAAGTAGTGTAGTCAATGTCTGTACCTGTCCCAAGTAACGGAACAACTCCTGGCTCTAATGCTCCAGAGACCTGGAGCAATTACTCTTTTTTCTCCAGAAATTCTTTCTTCTCCAGAAACACAACTGTGTTATAGGCAGGAGGTTCAGGCCGGATTCTCTGCTCCTTAAAGCCTTCAGGAAAATTAAGCAAAAAATCTCTATTCAGCAGTTTCATTAATCCTTTCTCATAAATTCTGTAAGAGATTTTACACCCGGCAGGTGCTATTTTCAATAGATGAGCAAGAATTTCTTCTTTAGGCTCAGCCTGGGCAGCTATCATAATGACTCTGGTACTTACGTCAGGAGTTATGAAATCTCCTGTGCTCAATGAAAAATGATTTCCATTGAGTATACTGATATCTTCGGAAACTCCAAGCTTTTTAATTACCTCTTTTGAGAGGTCTGCGCTCACCGTATCCTGTTCTATCCCTGTACTTTTTACCCCATGCTGCTTTAAAAAAACAATCAGAGTAAGAGGGAGAGGTCCGCTCCCGAGAAAAAGTATTCTATCCTCTCTTTTGAGCCCGAAACCTTCGAATTCTGTTCTAACCAGTTTGAGATAGTTCTCGTAAAAAGGGAATTCCTTAAGGGTTTTCCAGGGCGATTTACTTGCAAGAATCTTGTTTGAATATCCTGTTTCAAGCCTTATCGTATAGAGATTTCTAAACCTGTAAATGGAGATAAAAATTGGTTCCAGTTCCCGGCTGTTCAAAAGTTCAGTGACTGCATTATCTTCAATATCCAGTGTAATAAGGGAATTCAACCTCTGGAAAAATGACCCATATAGATCGGAAGAGCCGTAGAGAATCTCTTTTTCAGGCAGATCCTTTATTTCCTCATACAGCTTGAGAATTTCCCCTAGAATGAACCCGGATGAAAGTTTAACGCTTTCGCTGACCTCTCCAACCATAATATCCCCGAAGAATATTATGGCGCTTTTGAATAAAAAGACACAGTATAAGGAGTGATGATGCAGAGTTAGATTTAATCAGTCCTCTTGGGCAAAGCAAGACGTGAGGACAAAACGTTTTTCGATAGGTAATTCTATTTTACTTTCACCTATCAGGGTTTTTAGTTATTTCGTTTTAGCTCTTTCATTTCTTAGCTCACTAAGTACCTTTCCTTTTTGTCCTTTTCTTTTATCCTTTTTTCGCTATTCTTATCTACTCTGCTTGTCTGTCCTTTTTATCCGGGCGACTTCTCCCGAAGCACTTCTACAGCAAACACAGGATCTCCTTGCAGTGCAGCGAAGGGATTCCTTGCACTTTTTTCATTCCCTATCCAGATGGAGTGAGCACAGTAAAGGCAGCAGCAGCGTGTGGTGTACAGATTATTTTTCGGCACATAGGCTTTGCAGCAGTTGCTGCCTCTTAAAACTCCATGTTTGCATAGAACAAGCTGCCTTGTCAGGTGCAGGTCCTATTCCAGACTATTCTGTTTACAGTCCCAGCTATCCGGTTCATTGAAATTCAGTATTTCACCCAATTTATAATTTGGTTTTATATACATTTAAAACTTTCCTATTCTGTCCTATGTTTTTATATTAGTTAAATTATAAATGTGAGTGAGCTTTCAGGCAAAAAAGAAAGCTTTAATTTTAAAGGACTTTAACCGAGAATTTTGCCGTTGTGAAGGAAGTTTTTTATCTGTGTCCCGCAATATACGCAACGTTTTTAAGCATCTTATAATTATTATGGTGCAGACCGGTAATCGTTTATCTTTAAGTTCGTTTATCTTTTATTCCATACAGCATTCGGGCTACCGAAAAATATGTGAAAACCCGATTAATCTCGAGATTCTAACTTAAAAAATATAAAGATCCAAAATTGAGGCTTACAAAAATGCAGTACCAGGCAACAGTAACTATTGAACAGAAAGCAGGCATGCTTGACCCTGAAGGCACCACAGCTAAAAGGGCTCTCGGACACCTTGGATATGCAGTCGAAAGCGTGAAGACTGCAAAACTCTACGAACTAGTGCTCGAAGCCGAATCTGCTGAAGTTGCGAAGCAGAAAGTTGATGAGATGTGCCAGAAGCTTATTGCAAACCCAATCATCCACAACTATACTATAGAGCTTAAGGAACTCAAATAAAGTCTCTGAAGGGAATAAAGGATTGAAGATTAAATCCGGAAAGCTAAATGCTCGAAAATTTGAAGGAAGATTGAGGGAAAAAAATGAAAATTGCCATTATTCAGTTCGGAGGCACAAACTGCGACATGGATGTTCTTCATGTTCTTAAAGACGTGGTTGGTGTGGATGCCGAAACTGTCTGGTACAAAGAAGAAAGCCTGACAGGCTTTGACGGTGTTGTTGTTCCAGGCGGCTTTTCCTATGGAGATTACCTCAGGGCAGGAGCTATTGCAGCTCGAACCCCTATTATGGATTCCGTAAAAAAGATTGCAGCCGAAGGAAAACCTGTTCTAGGTATCTGCAATGGTTTCCAGATTCTGACCGAAGCCCGGCTTCTCGAAGGAGCTCTTACAACAAACGAATATCCCAAATTCAGGTGCCACTGGACAAACCTTAGAGTAGAAACAGCCAATACCCCCTTTACCTCGAAGTTCAGGAAAGGTGAGGTTATAAGGCTGCCCATTGCTCATATGGAAGGAAAGTTCTACGCTGAAGAACCAACCCTGGCAGAGCTCGATGAGAATGAACAGGTAGTTTTCCGTTATGTGGATGAAAAAGGAAGGGCGACCGATAAAGCCAATCCTAACGGCTCTCTGGAAAACATCGCAGGAATAGTAAACACTTCAAGAAACATTCTCGGACTCATGCCTCACCCGGAAAGGGCTTCGGAATCAATCCTTGGTTCTGATGACGGCAGGCGGGTTTTCGAGTCCATGGCGGATTATATCACAGAAAACTTCTAATTTACAGAAAATCTCTAATCCGCTATTCATTTCTTTTTAAATTCCTTTCTTTTTTAATAAAAGCTTTTTAAATTTCTGTTTTTTAATGAAATGTTATTTTTATTTTTGATACTTTATTTTTTCAATTGTATATTAACTTCCGTTATTTTACTTCAATTTTTTTTCTTTAACTTGTATCTTTCCCCTATCAGTTTTACAGATTGTTGGAATCCGGATTTTTTTGCTTTTTTAATCCTCAAATCTTCCTTTTCAACTGATTTTCCCGGTATAGAAGAGTATGTTTGCAGAGGGAAATAAATGAAAGTTCAGGTTTATTTTTCAGAACATATATTTCAAAATCTTTTTATTACTTCAGATTATATTCTTATGAGTTATTATAAATACAGTATTTATTTTTCTGTATGGATAATTCAATCAATTAAGGGGAGTATTGGATAATGAATGAGAAATCAGTTTTTAAGACTTTTGCAGCCTTCCTTCTCGTGCTCGGGATAATTGCAACCCAGGCAAGTGCTGCAGTTATTACCGTAGGTTCCACCGGAGGAGAAAACTACACCTCTATTCAGGAAGCTATTAACAATGCACAGAATGGAGATACAATTCTTGTAAACCCTGGAGTTTACAAGGAAAACGTAAAAGTGAGTAAAGAAGTTTCAATCATCTCAAACTCTGCATCAGAGAACCAGATTAACCGCACATATGTACTGGGTGCGTTTTCTAACGAAGATGTCTTTTCCGTTAATTCAAGCAACGTGACAATATCCGGGTTCCATATCTCAGGAGGTCCTTCCAGTGGGGACTTGCATGAAGTTGGGATTTATCTTGAAGGGGTAAATAACTGTTCATTAGTCAATAATGCTCTGGTATTGAACGATGTAGGCATCGTTCTCAATGATTCTCAGCGCAACTACATTAAAGACAACCTTGTGAGCATCGGATACAGTGGGATTATTCTCATTGATTCCGAAGAAAATGAGCTGTCAGACAACTGGTTAGCAACGAACAGCGAGGGAATCTTGCTGAATAATTCTGTCAACAATAGTATTTTTAACAATACAGCAAGTGGAAATGAAATAGGGATTTATCTCGGAATGTCTGGAAGAAATATAATTAATTCTAACTTCATCTCGAAAAATGACTATGGAATCATTGGAAAAGTGGCAGAATACAATACTATGTTTAATAATTCCCTTTACCAGAATGGGCTTGGAATATACCTTAACGAATCTTCCAACAACACTATCTACCAGAATGAGTTTTCGAATTTCTTTGATGTATTGGATGAAGGAACTAATATATGGAACAGCAGTTCCTCAGGCAATATGTGGAGTAACTACACAGGCGAAGATGCCAATGGAGACGGTATTGGGGACACTCCATTCGTTATCAATGAAACAACCGGAAGCACGGATTACATGCCTCTGGTAAATGAAATTTCTTCAGACAACAACTCAGGAACGTGAGTGAAAAACCCTGAACTGATTCAGAAGAGCTATCAGGAAACTGGAAAGTGAGGAAGAAAACTGGGAAGTGAGGAAGAATAATCCAAAAAAAGTGCTCATGGAGAACTTTTTAGCAAAATCCTTTAAGGATTTTAATTTCAGGATTTTTGTTCGTTCTCCTGGAATTCTTCTTCACACTTTTTGGTTTTTCTATTCTTATTTTTGCTTATTGTAATTTTATTACTTTTTTATCTGCTTTCCAAATCTGACTTTACTCTTTTTCGGCTTTATCAATTGCTTCCTTTATATTTTCTATTGTCTGCCAGGAATGCCTGACGATACTGGGAAATTCTCCGCAGTGCTCTTTTCCCCATTTTACAAGGAAATCTCTTGTCTTCGGGTCAGAAGGATAGCCGCTCCCTAAATCTACTCCCCACTCTTTCTTGAGTTCTTCGATCAGCTCATCCCTGCGCACCTTTGCAATAATCGAGGCTGCCGAGACTATGGGATAGATGGCATCTGCCTGGTGCATGGAGATAATCTCTATTTTTTTTGCATGATCAGGACTGGTTTTTGCATACTGTCTGCGGAGATTTTCTGCAAAACGTTCGGCTTTAACATCAGCCGCGTCAGCATATACGATATCTGGTTTCAGCTGTTCAAGCACCTTTGCAAAGCAGACAACCATGATCTCGTTCATGCTCATTATTTTCCGGAGTTCATCAATCTGAGATGGGCTGACCTCAAGGATGAAATAGCCTTCTGCATGTTTTTTGATCTGGGCTGCAAGCTGCTCCCTTTTTTTAGGCGTCAGCTTTTTGGAATCCGCAACTCCCAGTACCTTGAGGATATGGGCTTTGGACTCATCGATCTTTACGCCTCCAATGCACATGGGCCCTATTACCGGACCTTTTCCGGCTTCATCAATTCCTGCGATCATCATTTTCTGGCTGCCTCCTTATTGAGGGAAAAGATTTTTTTAGGTATTAAAGTTTGCTCCCCTTAGAATCTCTCCACTTTGATTTGCAAGATAAATTAATTCAGAATGTGTACTCTTAAAACTTTTTCTTAAGGAGTTAATTCTTAGAGGACTATTTCTTAAAGAATCGCTTTTAAGAGAATTATTTATTAAAATTTATTAAGGAGACCTTTTATCTTTTCATTTTTTCATACTATATGCATTTAGCTTTACATAGAAGTTAGTTCTAACTGAGAAAATAATTTAAAACTAGAAAAATCTCCTAAAATTAGAATAACTCTTAGATTAGAATGATTTTTGAGAGCTAATTTAAAATACTTTAAATTTAAATTATTGTCTAACTTAAACCATATATACTTGATGAAGTATAGTTAATACTTAGTCGAAATTTCTTTGGGCAGGGAAATCATCGATTTTGGGAAGTGAGCAATCGGGCGATGAAAACTTCCCTGGCTAGTAGAGACGTTGGATCTTATTAAACGTTAAATGTTTAATTTTCCTGCTTGAATTTTGAATTTACCTGTTATCCATTTATTTTTGAGCCGGCCGGAGATTTATTTTTGGCTTTTAGAGGAATACGGAAAGGGGGTTATAATATCATTTTATGTGAATGTGGGGAGCTAGTGGAAGAAAATATTTTTATAGCTTATACGAAAACATCAGCTAATCCTTCAACCAGAACCATAGGTCACCAGAAATGTGGGGTTATTTTCAATTTTATTGACGGTAAAAGTCCAAAGAAATACTCTTCTCGAAAAGAATTGAAAATACTGGCTGCGAAGTTTGCAGATAAAAATGAGTTACTTGTGGAAAATACCGGGAAATTCCTGCTTGAGGTAGATAGACTCAAATCCAGTGGCCGTTTATCAGACATCGAAATATTAATCAGTGCATACAGGCGGATTCTGGAGTTAGAAAATAAACTCAAGCTATGTCCGGACAAAATGAAACACAGTCCGGATGATTAAAATGCCTGTTCTAGTAATGAAATCTTTCTTTTGCTGACTTTATATGACGCCATATGTTGACAATCTCGAACATCTTCTTGATGAGCTCTCCAGAATCGACAGGCTAATCCGCAGTTATTTCGAAGTCTTCTGGACAGATCCTTCTGAGCCGATGGATGAATTCAGGGGCCTGTATATTTCGGAAGCCGAAATAAGTACGCTCCTGAACGCAGGGGGGTTCGGAACAGACTCAAAAACGCTGCCGGACTCTGAGATCGAAGAAATAAGAGAGATGCGCAGAAATATAGGTCTTAGAAAAATTGAAACCCTGAGATATAGCAAAGAACTGAGACTTCAAACCCTATCTGAACTTTTCAGCCTTGACCCGTTTGAGATTGATATCCTTTTAATAGGGCTTGCCCCTGAACTGGATCTGAAATATGAAAAGATCTATTCTTACCTTCAAAATGATGTGACCAAAAAACGACCCGGAGTCGATCTGGCCCTGAACCTGCTCTGCCAGACAGCTGAAGAAAAAGTTAAGGCAAGAGCATATTTTTCGCGAGAATCACCCCTGGTCAAAAATTATCTCATATACCTTGAAGGAAGAGAGACAGGCGGGAATTCGGAAGGACAGCAATCTCTTCTGTCTGCATACATAAAAGTTGACGAGAGAATAATTGATTTTTTACTTGCGTTCGATGAGCCTGACCCGAGGATCCGGGATTTTTCATACATAATGGAAACAAAAAGGTCTTTCGAAGACCTTATCCTGCCCGAAGACCTGAAAAGCAGGTTAAAAGACTCTGTAAGCTGGCACATAAGGAATAAAGTTCCTTTAAAATTCTTTTTCGAGGGTCCGGCGGGCAGCGGAAAAAAGATTACCGCAGAGGCTACTTGCAGGGAGTCAGACGCTGATTTGCTTATTGTGGATTCAAAAGCCCTTCTAAAAAACCATTTTTCTGAAACAGTGACCCTTGTGCTCAGGGAATCGCTTTTGCAGGATTCAGCACTTTATCTTGAAAACTTTGATGCTCTGCTTGCAAATAACGAAACCGAGGCTAAAGAGACTGAAATTCCTGTGAAGAATTTACTTCAGGACCTGAGAAACTTTCCAAAAGATGTTTTTCTGGCAGGAAGAAGGTTTTCTGAACGAAGAGAGGATTTGATAAATAATGGTTTCCTTTCTTTTCCTTTTCCTCGTCCTCCTTATCTTCTCAGAAAAAAATTATGGGAAGCTTGCCTGGAGGAAGACTGTATCCTGGCAGGGGATATAGACTTGAAAGAACTTGCAAGCAAGTTCAGGTTCACGGGCGGTCAGATTGAAAATGTTGTCAGTACGGCACGGGAGATCTCAAGGGCAAAAAATCCGGATGTCCCGGCACTCTCAGCTGAGATTCTCTACGAAAGCTGCAAAGCCCGGTCAAATCAGAGGCTGAGCGGTCTCGCTGTAAAAATTAACCCGCATTATAACTGGGAAGATATTGTCCTTCCGAAGGATACTCTTGAGCAGTTAAAAGAGGTCTGCGATTTTGTCAAATATAGAGGGATAGTATACTCCGACTGGGGTTTTGAAAAGAAATTATCCCTTGGCAAAGGCTTAAACGTGCTTTTTTCAGGTCCCTCCGGGACAGGGAAAACTATGGCAGCTGAAATTCTTGCACGGGAAGTCCGGCTGGACCTTTACAAGATAGATCTGTCGAGTATTGTCAGTAAGTACATTGGGGAAACCGAGAAGAACTTAAATAAAATATTTAAGGAAGCTGAAACAAGCAATGCAATTCTCTTCTTTGACGAAGCTGATGCCCTTTTTGGCAAAAGGTCCGAGGTAAAGGATGCTCATGACCGTTATGCAAATATTGAGACCGCTTATCTGCTCCAGAAAATGGAAGAACATGAAGGGACCGTGATACTTGCAAGTAATTTCCGGAAAAATATGGATGATGCATTCCTTCGCAGGTTACACTTTACAATTGAATTCCAGGTTCCTGACGAAAAATCCAGAGAGCTTATCTGGAGACATACCTTTCCTGCTGAAACTCCTCTTGAGGCTGAAGTGGATTTTGTTTTCCTGTCAAAATTCAAACTTACAGGCGGAAATATCAAAAACATAGCTCTCTCAGCTTCTTTTCTGGCTGCGGGAGGCTCTGGCAGGGTCGGGATGGAACACATCATCAGGGCTACGAAACGGGAATACCAGAAAATTGGAAAACTGTTTACAGAAGCTGATTTTGGTGAGTATGCAAGCTATTTGAGATAATTATGTGTACTGGACATGTTTACAGGCACGGAGTATGTCTACGAATACTAAACGTTTTAGCAGTATAGATTGAACTATAAATTTTTCAATGGATATTCATCCTTTGCAATTAAGCAGTGGGAGGTGAGCTCATTGTCTGATTACAGAGCAATAGCTGATGTTGGAGAGACTTTGATAGAGCTCTTAAGGGACAATATGGAGGATCTGGTTGACAGGGAGTCAATAGTGCTTTTTTCTCCCGGAGAAATAGATTCCAGCGACAATGTGAGGTTATCCCTTTTTCTGTATCAGGTTCTTGAAAACACTCATCTGAGAAATCAGGAAATGCAGGTTAAGGGTCCGGATACGCTTACATTTCCGCCATTAACTCTTGAACTGTACTATATGCTAACGTCTCATACATCCTCCGGAGTGCAGGATAAAACAGCCAGGTCACTGGAGGAGCATACTGTACTGGGCAGGGCTGCGAGAGTCCTGTATGACAATTCCGTTTTGAAAGGGTCGCTTTTGAAGGGGAACTTGAATAAAAACGAGGAGCTTCACATAATGATGAGTTCCCTGAACATGGAAGATCTGACCAAAATCTGGAGCACATTCCCGAGTAAACCTTTCAGACCTTCAATTTGTTATGTCGTTACTCCCGTACAGATCAATTCGGGTAGGGAGGTTGGTGTTCAAAGAGTAGTATCAAGGGAAATAAACTATGCCTATTATGCCAGAAAAGGGGGTAAATGAATGGCTTTTGCCAGGATCTATGAGACCGATATCTGCACCGCATATGCCGGAGATATTCGATCTCTCAAACTCTCTTTTGCAGTAGGGGTGATTGACGATTATACGGGGCAAAAACCATTAGGCAAAATTCGGATGGAGATAAAAGAGACGGGTAAAAAAGCGTTCCAGAACCTCAGCGGGTATTATTTTTTTACTAATGTCGATGCCGAAGAGAGTTACATATTGAGCATTAAACCGGAGTTGTATTTCCCGGAAGAAATAACAGTGGATATGTCAGCTTTTTCTGATCCGAAAAAACCGGTAGTTGAAATTAACGGTAAACCTAAAATTGCCCTTAAGCCCAACCCCCGGTATCCGTTTCCTGCCAATGCGACTCTTCTTAGAGGACAAATAGAATCAAGCTCAGGAAAACCTGTAACTGGCCTGAGAGTTGGAGTGGAAGGCAAAGATATAGAAAACTTTACAGACAGCAGAGGAGAATTCGTGCTTTATTTTAAAAATATTGTAAAAACAGAGGAAATAACCCTGAAAATAGACGGAGAAGCTGTTGAGAACTCTTTTACGGTACAGGAAGGAAAAACAGTTTCTGCAAAAAAGATTTCGATCCAATAAATGATTCGATAAATGATTCGATAAATGATCCAATAAATAACTTAGCAAATAATTCAATAACTTATGTTTCAATCTCAAAGCACATGACCTGAAAAGCTAACTTCCAGAACCAGGATGCTGAAGCTGCCAGGATCAAAATATAATTAATGATCAAAATAGGGGGAATAAATATACCGGAATATTTAGCACCAGGGGTATATATTGAAGAATTCGAAATCGGGGCAAAACCTATCGAAGGTGTCAGTACAAGTACAGCCGGTTTTGTAGGATTTGCGGAAAGAGGTCCTCTTAACAGGCCTACTCTGGTAACAAGTGTTGCAGAGTATCAGAATACCTTCGGAGGATATTTACCTGAAGATAAGGAGTATGACAGCGTACGCTGGCTGCCTTATGCTGTAGAAGGATTTTTCAGCAACGGAGGTAAACGGGCTTATATAGTAAGGGTAGCTGTCAAAGACAGTGAAAACGAAGATTCAAATGCAAAAGCTGCCTCCGGCTTTGTACCTGATATCTCGGGAGTCACCACTCTCCTGACTGAAGAAACAAAAGCAGGGTCTTTTGTCCTGAAGGCGGATAATATAACAGGCTTGGAGCATGGGGATGTTCTATTCCTTAGAGACGGAGCTTTCTCAGAGTATATCCAGCTCAGATTTGCAGGTACAGCAAAAGTTCTTACCCTTAATGCTCCACTGGCAAATGGTACATATGCGGAAGGAACCGAAATCACTAAACCTGTACCAGGCCCCACGGATCCCGCTGATCCTGATGCTTATGAGGTACAGGAAAAACTCGAAGCCGGAGACACGGAAATTGTACTTGACGATGTTTCCGGACTTATAGTAGGCGATGCGGTCCTGCTCGATAAGAATGAAAATGCGGAGATCTGCATCCTCAGCGCGGTCAACGATACGCAAAAGTCAATCACAGTAACATCGACGTTAAAATTAAAACATGACAAGGGTGCAGAAATACAGAAACTATCCATTCCCGAAGTTGACCCGGTAACTGCAGCCACACTTATGGAACTGAAAGCTGGGGACCTGATTATTCCGGTTGCTCAGGGAGCTACGGAATTTGATGTGAACAGCGCACTCAAAATAGGGGATGAGTATTTCCTTATAAAAGCAGTCGAGACTGGTAACCTGCTCCTTTCAGAAGAAAAACTAAAGTACCAGCACAAAATGAACGCAGAAATAAAGCAGCTGGTAAGAGCTCTCAATGTCAGTGCTTCAAGTGAAGGAAAATGGGGAAACCGGATAAAGGTCATGTCAAACCTGAGTTCCCTATCCGAAGCCAGCCTGACAGAACCTGCCTCAAATAAAGATACTCTCACATTGAGTACGGTAAACGGTATGGAAAAAGGCACCCTGCTCAAAATCGAACCCAAAGATAAGGCTCCGATATACGAGACCGTAAAAGAAGTGATTAAAACAGGTAATAGCAAAAAGGTAGTCCTTGAAAATGTGATTAATGAAAACCTCGATACGGGCACGAGAGCCTCTACGGTTGAATTTGATCTCAAAATCAGGTTTGATGGCTCGGAAGAGATTTTTAAAAGTCTCTCCATGAACAGCAATCACAGCCGGTATATTACCAGGATAATTTCGGAAGAGAGTTCCCGCCTGATTCGGATAAAAGATGTCAGCAGCACACAGGACCCGGCTAAGAAAATTCCCATGCCAGCACAGGATACGGAGCCAGGCTGGCTTCTTGCCGGAGGAACCGACGGAATTCCGGAAGATGAAGGAAAAATCAACGAAACCTATGCTGGCAAGGATGACCTCATCCCTGAAAATAGGACCGGACTTCATACTTTGAAAAATAAAGAGGATATAAGTATAGCCGCGGTTCCTGGCATTACCACACAGGCAATACAGGACAAGATCATCGCTCAATGCGAAGAAGCGAAAGACCGTTTTGCGGTTCTGGATCCGAAAATGGGTTCTGACCTTGATGAGATCCAGGGACAGCGTAATTTATACGATTCCAAATATGCTTCCCTTTATTACCCCTGGATTCAAGCATATGATCCCGTATCAAAGAAACAGGTCAATGTTCCTCCAAGCGGGCATATTTGCGGTATTTATGCTCGCAGCGACATCGAAAGGGGAGTCCATAAGGCACCTGCCAATGAGAAAATCAACGGAGCTCTGGATCTGGAAAAAATTGGCAGTGCTGCAAGGATTATCACAAAAGGCCAGCAGGAAGTTCTGAACCCCAAAGGAATCAACTGCATTATTCCCTTCCCGGGCAGAGGAATCAGGGTCTGGGGAGCTCGAACGATATCCAGCGATTCTCTCTGGAAGTACATAAACGTCCGACGCCTGTTTATCTTTATTGAAAAATCCATTGAAAACGGGACTCAATGGGTTGTTTTTGAACCGAATAATGAAAAGCTCTGGGCAAGGGTTAATGCAACCATAACTCAGTTCCTCACAGGAGTCTGGCGGGACGGGGCTCTTATGGGAACAAAGCCTGAAGAAGCTTTTTTTGTCAAATGTGACCGGACCACAATGACCCAGGACGATATCGACAATGGAAGGCTGATATGCGTTATAGGGATTGCTCCTGTAAAACCTGCAGAATTTGTTATCTTCAGGATAGCGCAGTGGGCAGGAGGGTCTGCAGCAACTGAATAACAACAACCGAATTATCGTCGGCAGAATTGAAACCAGACCCGGCAGAAAGTCGATAAATTGAAACAGGATACAGATTAAAAATTATGATAGGAAAAGGGGGATAATATATGGTAAGAGCGGATCCTTACAGACAGTTCAGGTTCAGGGTTGAAATTGACGGGATTACCCAGGCGGGTTTCAGCGAATGTACCTTTGGGGACACCACAACAGATGTAGCTGAGTACAGGGAAGGGGACGAGCCTCCAAGGTTTAGAAAACTTTCCGGGCTAACAAAGTACGGAAATATCACCCTGAAGTGGGGAATTACTGATTCACTTGACCTCTACAGCTGGAGGCAGCAGGTAATAGACACAGGTGCAGAAAGTGCACGGAGAAATATGTCAATTGTCCTCATTGATGAAGCAGGTGCGGATAAAGCCCGCTGGAATATTGAGAGAGCCTGGCCCAGCAAGTACGACCCTGTAGATTTCAATGCAAAGGGAAACGAAGTGGCTATAGAGACTCTTGAGATTGTCCATGAGGGTTTCAAGCGAGCTTCCTGAGCTATGAATAATTTTAAATTATTTCTGATTTAATTTTAAAATATTTTAGTTTGTAGTTGTTAAAATATGTTTTAAATTAGAAAAATTAAGATATTAAAGAGTTTAAGGGGGAATTTTTCTGGGATTTCAAACAGAATTTGATTTTACCCTGCCTAAAGGTTATGTGGACAGCGATGGGAACCTCCATAATAAAGGGATCATGAGGTTGGCTACAGCGGCGGATGAGATCCTTCCATTGAAGGATCCGAGGGTCAAATCCAACCCCGCATATCTGACTATAATCCTGCTTTCAAGGGTAATTACAAAACTCGGGTCCCTTGAAAGCATCAACCCGGCTGTAATAGAGAACCTTTTTGCCTCTGACCTCGCATACCTGCAGGATTTGTATGCCAGGATCAATGAAAACGCTACAAATGAAATCCATGCAGTCTGCCCGAAATGCGGGCACAAATTCGACCTGGAGGAGCCTGAACAGGGGGAATAACCGGCTACCCCCTCAGCAGATTGTATGAGGAGGTAGCCTTTATTGCCTACCATTTTCACTGGTCCCACGAAGAGATTATGAATTTTGAACACAGGGATCGCCAGCGCTGGTGTGAAGAAATCTCAAAAATTAACCAGCGCCTGAGCAAGGACCGTGAAAAGAGCATACTCGATGTCGAATAATAACGGGTCAGATGCCAAAGTTTACGGAGGGAAAATAAAATAATGGCAGGTACGGCAGGGAAATCGGATCCCTTTATGTCTTATCGCTTCCGAGTGGAAATCGGAGGGATTATTGTCGCCCAGATGTCCGAAGTAACCGGGCTTCAGGCACAAACTGATACCGAAACTTACGAAGAGGGTGGAGTAAATAATTTCGTGCATATCCTTCCGAAACGGACCAAGTTCAATAACCTCGTTCTCAAAAGAGGTATAACCGATCTCGATCAGTTGTGGCAGTGGCATCAGGATGTTGTTAACGGGAGGTTTGAGAGGAAAGACGGAGCCATAATTCTGATGGATTCTGAAGGAAATGACAGGTGGCGCTGGGAATTTTCAAGGGCTTACCCTGTCCGATGGGCTGGACCCGATTTGAAGGCAGACAGCAGCACCATAGCTTTTGAGACCATTGAACTTGCCCATCAGGGAATATGGAAGGGGAGAAGGTGAATAAACGGAAGTTTTCAGGAGCAAAAAAATTGTATGCAAAAGGGTCACACGCCATTGTCTCAAACCTCCGCTTCCATTCAAAAATTATAGAAAAATATTCTGGAGGGAAAAAGAGATTCTTCAGCTTTCCATTTCTTCTTTTCAGGGAAAATTCCGAAGAGAAACTTGGTAGGAGAAACAAGTTTTCCTTTCCAATTCATATTCAGGTTCTCAAATACCCTGTTTCTCGAGAAACCGTCTCTAGTGGATTCACCGAAAAAAAAGTAATAATCGTTAATCAGTCTCTGAAGCCTGTTTTCCTGAAGGAAAAAGAGAAGGAAAGAGAGATATTGAGGACATATGAAAATGTGACAAATACCAGAGACATAATCAGACAAAATAACGGCGATACAGTTCAAAGAAGCGAGTCTGTCATTCAAAAAACAGCATATGATGTTCAAAAAGAGATTCGGGCTTTATCTCGAAATGGAAATTTCCATCCGGTCTCGGGCTCATTACCAGATACAAACCTCGCAAACATTGTGCGCAAAAAAGTTCCTAAAGGAGATCTCCTGAGAAATCCTATCGGTGCCAGAATGGCAGAAAATTCTGTATTTCGCCCTTATGTATTCTATCAGGGAAGAAGCCTTAAATCTGTAAACCAGATTAATTTTGGGGATAAAACTTCCGGAGAATCCTTTGAAGCGCCTTCTTGGGAAAGTGAAGGAATATCAAAATTAAGCAGGCTTTACCTGAGAAATGTTGATTCTGGAATGAATTCACCTGGCAGAAACCCCGTTTACGAGGATATTTCTGTCTTAAACCCCATTCCTTTCTCCAGATCGAAAGTTAGCCTGAGGTTCCATCTTGCTGTGCCTTCAGTTTCTGCTTTTGATGAAGGGCTTATTCTGGACAGTGCTTCTGGAAAAGGAACTTATCACCAGGCTCCCGGGCTGGTTTTTAACTCGGCGGGCAATCTCAGCCAGGAGATAGAAAGAGAAATGGAAGCGATTAAAGAAGAACTGGCTCAGGCTGAAAAGGCAGCCAGGGAAAGTTATTCCTCGATTTATTCTAAGATGGAAGAGGAATTAAAGCGAAATCTCGAAATAAATAAAATCTCCGAGCAAGTTATACGGCAGATTACGATGAGACTGAAAATAGAAAAAGAAAGAAGAGGGCTTCTTTAATTAAAGAAAGATATTAGAAGAGATATTGTAAACTGGGGGAGAAAATGAAGCAAAAACCAAAGAAAGGTTTTATCGAAATTTTCAGAGGAGGGAAAGAGCAGCCGGAACAAATTGAAATCCTTTATTTTCCTCCAGAATATTCGATTGATAAAAGTAACAATTTTTCTGAAATTTCAGTTCCAGGGCTTGAGTCCCCTTACCTGCAATACATAAAAGGGAATTCCGGAAGCATTAGCCTGGAAGTATTTTATGATACTTACGAGGAAGGCGGGGTAGATGTCAGAAAATATACGGATCAGCTGACAGGGCTTATGAATATTGATCCCGAATTGCATGCTCCTCCCGTGCTTCGCTTTATATGGGGTCTGGATTCGAAAGAGCCTTTTTACTGCGTGCTTGAGAAGGTGACCAGACGGTTCACAATGTTTAACTCGGACGGCATCCCTGTTCGGGCAAAACTTAACATTACTCTCAAAGAGTTCAAAGTTGAACTCAACAGCCGCGAAAGAAGCCTTCAGTCTCCAGATAAAACTCATGTTTATACTGCAAAACAGGGAGACAGCCTGTGGCTGATAGCTTACAGGGAATACGGGGATCCCGGGCTCTGGAGACCTATTGCACTGGCAAATAAAATCGAATATCCCGAGCTGCTCAAGCCAGGCACGGAATTGATCATACCTCCGGTGGAATAAAAACATGACACAGCTGATTTCTTCTGCCGAGATTTATGCCCCGACTTTTACAGTTTACCGGGCAGACAGTGGTGAAGCTGTTCCAAAGAATGAGATCACTGGAATTGAAATCGATGAAGACCTGGAAAACCCGGGGATGTTTCGCATTTATTTTAATGAGGCACTTGACCCGAAGACGCAGAGATTCAAATGGCTGGATGCAGAAAGCATTTTCCCAGGAACCATGCTTGTGACTTCTTTTGGATACGCCTCTCCTCGAAAAGAAAGCAGGATAACCGGCAGGATCAGGGCATTATCCCCTGGTTTTTTTACAGGGGGTCCTCCAACGCTTACCGTTGAAGGGTATGACCTTTCCCACGACCTTAAAAAGACACATTCCGATGTAAATCTCAATGAAGTGACTTATTCTGACGTAGCCAGGGGGATTGCCGAGAAAAATAAACTTGACTCTTCAGGAGTGGAAGATCCGGAAATAGGACCGTTCAGAAAAATCGAGAGAAAGGTAAACGAAAAGGATTATGCTTTCCTGAAAAGGCTGGCAGAGGATATCGGATTTGAGTTTTTCATCAGGAACCGGATTCTCTATTTCCGAAAACCTGCAGATGAAAGAAAAGGAAGCACGGATTTTGAATATTATAAAAATATCATAAGTTTCAGCCCGAGAATGAGCGCTGCAAACTTGGTAAACGAGGTAAGGGTAACAGCCTGGAACGAAAAAAACAAGGAAACTATTTCAGAAACTGCTGAACTCGATGAAATAAAAAGCAGTATCGGGATTCAAGGGTTTGCCGATATCGTGGAAGAGTCTCAGGGGACCAGGCTAAGTGTGAAGATTGAAGGGCGGGTTGTCAGGTCGAGGGAGGAGGCAAAAGCAATTGCCCTCTCAGAGTTAAAAAAGCGAAATATGGGGTTCATCACAGGAACCCTTGAGTGTGCCGGAAACCCGGAACTGAGACCCGGTGTCACCGTCAATATCACAAAAGTCGGGGAACGCTTCAGTGGAGTATATTATGTTATGAAATCAAAACATGTGCTTGGAGATGCCGGTTACAAAACAACCCTTGAGGTTCGGAGGTGTCTTTGACGGATCTGAGTGAACTTTTAGGAGAGACTGAAGAAGGTCAGGCTAAAAACATATACGGAGTTGCAGTCGGGATTGTAACCAACAATCAGGACCCTGAGAAACGCGGAAGGGTGAAGGTAAACCTGCCCTGGAGGGGAGAAAATGACGAAAGCCATTGGGCAAGAGTTGCAAGCCCTATGGCTGGGAGCGGAAGGGGTATGGTTTTTTATCCCGAAGTTAACGACGAAGTCCTTGTAGCATTCGAGCAGGGAGATGTAAACCATCCCTATATAATCGGAGGCTTGTGGAATTCTCAGGACCTTCCTCCCGAGACTAACAGCAGCGGAGAAAATAACATCCGCAAGATAAAGTCAAGGAGCGGGCATGAGCTTACATTTGACGATACTCCTAGGCAGGAAAAGGTTGAAATCAAAACGCAAGGAGGGCATATGGTCATCCTTGACGATACTTCAGGTCAGGAAAAAATAGAAATTACTGATAAAACCGGAAATAACAGGATTGTGATCGACTCCGCAAAAAACTCCATTGTAATGGAATGTGCCATGCAGCTTACTATCAAAGCCGGCATGCTTGAAATCGAAGGAACCAGTTCCCTTAGCCTGAAGTCTAATGCAATTCTCACGATCCAGGGCCTGCCTGTAAAAATAAATTAAGAGTAAAAAATTGGTAATTAAGAGTAAAAAAAAGTGGAGAAAACAATGCCACCTGCTGCAAGAGTTGGAGATGCCACATCCCATGGTACTCCTCTAGGACCCGGTCCCGGAAGCCCGAATGTTTTGATTGGAGGGATGCCTGCCTGGAGGGGGGCAGCCGATTTCCATGCATGTCTGCTCTCTTCAGGCCCTGCACCGCATGCCGGAGGAGTGGTTGTGCAGGGCAGCCCCACTGTTCTAATCAATAACTTGCCGGCTGCCCGTCAGGGAGATATGGTTATTGAAGCGGGACCTCCGAATGCGATTATAGTCGGGTGTCCTACGGTGCTTATAGGGTAAAGCTCATTTCACACTTATTTCACACTTATTATTGCATGGAATTATTATTACACTGAACTATTACAACGAATTTTTTTCTATCCGGATTTTTGTAAATATCACTGGGGGATTGAAGATTAGTATGGATTTTCTCGGTAAAGGATGGAAATTTCCTTTCAATATAGACCATAGGGGAAAGGTAGATATTTCCAGCTATGAAGCTGACATAAAAGAGGCTATTTTCATAATCCTGGGGACAGCCGAAGGTGAACGCCTTATGAGACCCGGTTTCGGGTGCAGAGTCCATGAATACCTTTTTTCTACAATGGATACGCTCAGCCTTCGCCTTATAGAAAATGCCGTAATTGATGCTCTAACCAGATGGGAACCTCGTATTGAGCTAATTGATGTTAAGGCTCTGCCTGACCCTGCAAACGACGGAAGGCTCTTGATAAACATTGACTACAGGGTCAGGACCACAAACACCAGTTTTAACCTGGTCTATCCGTTTTATGTAAAAGAAGGGGTGTGACATGTGAAAGCTCCTGAAATCAGCCGGTTGGATGCGGATACAATTCTTCAGGAAATCAGGAAAAAAGCTCCCTTTTATCTCCCTGAATGGAAAGCGGAAGCCTCAAAGGATGTGGGATTTGCCCTTTCAATGATTTTTTCCAGCATGGCAGGAAGTATTTCTTCCAGGCTGAACGAAGCTCCAAACAAGCATTTTCTGTCTTTTCTCGAAATGCTCAATTTTTCCCTGATCCCGGCAAGACCTGCACGCGCTCCTCTCAGCTTTGTGCTGAGTGAGGGAGCTCCCGGAGATGTCCTGATCGAAGCTTCTACCCGGGTATCGGCTAAAGGCTCTGATGGAGAGACAGTTATTTTTGAGACTGAAAAAAATATGCTTGCAACTCCCTCAAAAATTATGTCCGTATACAGTACAATAGCAGAATACGACGAGATTTTTGACCACTCACTTTCAGTAAATGGGAGAAATCAAACAGACCTTTTTGCAGAGCAGGACTCTTTACAGGAGCACACTCTTTACATAGGGGATGAAGAGCTCTTTAACCTGAAGCAGGGAACCATAGATGTCTTTTTTGAGGGAGCCGAGAGAAGCTCCATAAAAAAACTTGGAGATGTAAAGAATGCATTATGGGAATATCCTGTTGAGTTTGCAGAAAAGAAAGACGGGGAAGAGAAAAAAATTAAATGGATCTCTTTTAAGAGCATGGAAGCCAGAGATGAAGGGAATACACCTTTAATCAGGCTGGAAATGGGCCCGGTAGAAGGAGAAGGGGATAAAAAAATCTTCCTGCCTGTTGCTGAACTTAAAGTGAATACGTTTGAGAGCAGGTGGATAAGATGTAAAATTAAAGAATCAAAAATTAACGAATTTAAAGATTTAAAAGTGACAAACATAAAAGTTTCAACTTCCCCTTCTCCTTTTAAAACTCCCATAAATGAAGATTCCATACTAAGGGTCCAGGGCATAGGGAACACTTATTATTCAAGGCTTGCAGGAAATCAGGCTGAACATAGGATCAGGACAATAAGTGAACTCCTGTCCCTTAGTGACGAAGAACTGGCAGGTATACTCCGCTGCAGCAAAATAAGAGCTCAGAACATTCTGGAGGCTGCAAGAAAAAGATTTTATGACAAATCCGGGAAAGACGAACCTGGGAATAGCAATAATGCGGTTAAGGGTATTGATCCGGATTTCCTGTTCTACAATGACATACCCCTTGATATTTCCGGAGAAAATGTATACCCGTTTGGAAGTAAACCCAGGCTGAACGATACTTTTTACATAGGGAGTTCGGAGGCTTTTTCAAAAAAAGGATATAAAGTCCGCATGGAGTTCGGTCTGGAAGCCGGAAGATCGGGTTCTACTGCTAAAGCCGATTCTCCTCAACTTTCCTGGGAGTACTGGGATGGGGAAAGCTGGACTGTCCTTGGGATCGCTGGAGGTAACAATAACTTAAGCGAGAACGGAGAATGTTCGGACAGAAATAGCAGAGAAAGAAGAGAAAGTGGAAAAATCGTACAATCCGGCATAGAAATTCCTGAAATGCCCCTGGTAAAGCCTTCCCGCGTTAACGGTAAGGAGAGCTGCTGGGTCAGGGTCAGGTTAGTTGGGGGAAATTACGGGAAAGACTATGAGATAAATAGTGATCGAAATATCAGTAGCGGCAGTTTTTGTCCTCCTGCAATAAAAAACTTAAAAATTAATTATCTTAGTTCGAAAAATAAGCAGCCAGCTGTCGTTCTTGCTAAAAATAACCTGGAATTCAGAGATTGCCTGAAAGATCTGGAAACTCGTGGAAATTTCAAGCCTTTTGAAGCTCTGCCTGATAAATTCCCTTCGGTTTATTTCGGATTTAACAAAGCCCTTAGAGGAGGGCCTATGAGCCTTTTCATAGATATCGAGGAGAGCTTCGAATACCCTGAATCTTTCCTGCCGGATGTAAAATGGCAATATCTTGCAGAGGGCAGCGAGGTAAGCGGAGAAGAAAGAAGCGTAAAAGAAAGCAGGGGAGAATGGAAAAGGCTTGAGACCCTGGATGAAACCGGAGGATTCACAAAAAAAGGCATGCTTCAATTTGTCGTTCCTGAAAAAATGCAGGCTTCCAGCTTCTTTGGTTCAGGCGAACAATACTGGATCAGGGCGTTTGTAACCGGGAATTTCTTTAAAACAAAAACAGAACCAAACTTACAGTCTCCTGCATATGAACTGTTTCTCAAAAAGGAGAGGCCGGCAATATACAGGCTTGATAATACCAGGAATGAATTTTCCTCAGTGATTTCCTCAGAGATAAACCGAAGAGAAGCAACTCCTGAGAAAATAATTTCCGGCAAGGTCGAACCCTTACTCCTGAATAAGGAAAACTGTCTCGAAGAAGCTTTAAGGCCTGAAAGCCGGAAACTCGAACCTCCCGGAAAAGTGGAATGTAAAAAAGCTTTTGAGGTATTCAATATTGATTTCCAACCTGAAACAGCCCGAATGCTTCCTCCGAAGGTTCTGGGCTTTTATCTTAATTCAGTCTGGGCTGTCCAGGCAAGCACGACCTATAACGAGGTAGTGGGTTCGAGTAGCGGGGAGCCGGACCAGGAATTTTCCCTTATTCACATACCTGTACTCGACGAAGAAGTATGGATTAATGAATACGGAAGCATTTCGGAAATAGAGAGAAAAAGCCTTCGAAAAGATCTTCAGGAAATTGAAAAGGATAGCGAAGGGGACCTCAAAAAGCTCTGGGTACGGTGGCAAAGGGTAGAAGATTTCCTTGAATCAAAAGAGACCGACAGGCACTACACACTCGACAGGATAGGAGGAAAAATCCGTTTTGGGAACAGAATAGAAGGAAAGATTCCGCCTGCAGGCTTTGAGAATATCAGGGCCACTTACAGGAGCGGAGGAGGAAAAGCAGGAAATATCGAAGCTATGAAGATCTCAAAAATCATGAGATCAATAGCCTTTGTGGACAGGGTTTACAACCCAGTACCTTCAAAAGGGGGGACTGATCCCGAGCAGACTGATGCGCTTATAAAAAGGTCTCCTGCTGCTCTTAAACACCGAAACCGTGCGATGGCGGTGAGCGATTATGAGTGGCTCTTAAGGGAAGCTTCCAGTAAGGTTGCAAGGGTAAAGGTTCTGCCTAATTTCAGTTCCGAGGGCAAGTTCAGTACAGGATGGGTTACAGTTGTTATAGTGCCGGAAGGGACCGGGACAAAGCCTCTGCCTTCAATTGAATTAAAGCGAGGCGTGAAGCAATATCTTGAGACAAGATGCCCTCCTGTTCTATCTCTGAAGGTAATATCCCCTTTTTATATTCGGGTGGATGTACTTGCAGAAATCCGGACACGTCACATTGACGCAATTCCCGTAATTGAAAAAAGAGCTGTGGAAAAAATTACGGCCTTTTTGCATCCCCTCACAGGCTGTGAGAATGGAAAAGGCTGGAATTTCGGAGACGCACCCTGCATTTCTGAGATATATTCGATACTTGAAGGTATTGAAGCTGTGGATTACGTGGCAGATGTAGAAATAAGGTACTTTGAAGGGTCGAAAGCTCTGACACTGACCGGCACTTCTGTTATTAAACTGCCTGAATATGCACTTCCTTACAGCGGGGAGCATTCGATCACAGTAAAATGGGCGAACGGTAATAAGGAGGGGTAAAGCCTGTCTCTTCCCATACCCAATCTTGACGATAAGTCATTTGACCAGCTTGTAGAGGAAGCAAAAAAACTCATTCCCGTATATGCTCCGGAATGGACCGATCACAACTATAGCGATCCCGGGATCACGCTTATCGAGCTTTTTGCGTGGCTTACCGAAATTGAACTGTATCGCACAAACCTTGTGACTGACAGGCATCGTCTCAAATACCTTGAACTACTGGGGACAACACCGAAAAAAGCAAAACCTGCACATGTAGACCTCAGTTTTAGTTCAACCCAAAAAACGGAGCTGGTAAAGGGAACTCAGGTGTCAACTGAAGTTGCAGGCGAGAAATTCTATTTCTCTCTGGATGGGGACCTGGATATAATTCCTGCTGCATTTAATATTGAGAAACTGATAGTTGACGAACTCACAGGAGGAGTGTTCGACCGCACGAGTGCAAATCAAGACGGAGACCTTTTCTTTGCTCCTTTTGGTGAGCAGGTGCGGGCTGGATGCACATTTTATCTGGGTTTTGGAAAAGAAAGTGCCATCCCGCCTCAGACTCTCAGCTTTATGTGTTATCTTTACGAAAAAGACCTGAGAGCTCCTGGAAGCCATGGAAACGAGCAGGAATACGAATTTGAAAATGCGAAACTGAAATGGGAAATTTCGGACCTGGCTGGCGGATATCCGTGGAGAGAGGTAAAATCGATAGATAATACTGCAGGGTTCAAAAAGAGTGGAAGAATAATACTTAGTGAGCTTGAAGGCTGGAAGGCAGTTCAATCTATTCCTTTAATGAATTTTGAAAATTCCTATTTCTGGCTTCGCTGTATGGTAAAAGAGTCAGGTTATGAGTACCCTCCCAGAATCGAGAAAATAAGGCTGAATACGATCCCGGCAACTCAGGACCTGACTGCAGGAAAAGGGAGTGAGAAGGAGGACGAAGAAGGAAAAGAGGACAGAGAAAAAGGAAAAGGGAACGGAGAAGAAGGAAATCTTAAAGCTGGCTGTATCTGGAAGATTGAAGGAGCCGAACATCTGGAAATTATAAATTACATGCCTGCAGCCGGAGGTAGAAAAACCCAGACCATTGATGAGGCAGTAGAAGATTTTCTCAGAGATTTTAAAATTCCTTATACTGCAGTTACAACCTCAGATTATGAGTACATAGCCCTGAATGCTCCGGGTCTTAGGGTGGCAAAAGCAAAAGCAGTGCCCAATTATCGCCCTCTCCGTTCTCAACAGGCAAAATCCAGAGGTACAGAACCGACAAAATCAGAGTACAGCAAAGGTTCTGTAACCGTTATAGTGATTCCCTATACTCCCCTCGAAATTCTCAGGTCTCCCCCTACTCCTTCTGAAGGCTTTATACAGGCAGTATGCAGACATCTTGACAGACACCGCTTGCTGGGAACTGAGATTCATGTAATTTCTCCCGATTATGTAAAAGTGACAGTGAACGTTACAGTTGTCCCACAGGAGGGCAACCTTGACGACAGCCTTGTCCGAGAGGGCGTATTATCTGCACTTAACAGGTACATTCATCCCGTAAAAGGAGGGCTTGACGAACAAGGATGGCCTATTGGCAGAGACGTTTACCTTTCGGAGCTTTATGAGCTAATGGAAACGGTTGCGGGGGTAAAATGCATAATCAGGCTTTCAGTTTCCGGAGAACCTGACGCATACCCAGATTCATATGGCAATCTCGTACTGGGCTCAAAGTTTTCGAGCATTTATTCAGGGGAACACAATGTGGAGATTGCAAGGGAAGCCAAGAGCTGCCTGAAAAGAGGTGGTTTGCATTCGGGAAATTAAATATAGATGGATAGATTCAAAGGTACTTTTCGAAGAATTCATGGAATATAGCGAGAATCTCGATCTCAGACACGGTGACCTGAGGCTTTCCAGTGCTTATACATACTTGTTCGAGGAGGTGTTGTTAGGAAATCCGGGTTTTATTATTGAGGATATTGCAGTCGATGAATGCGGTTTCCTTTACCTTCTGAGTACAGAAAGCATTGCAGATACGGACAATCCAATAAATACAGAAAGCCCTGCAGATACAGGAAGTCCTGCCAGTACTGGGAAAAGTCTGATATTCAGGTATGCGGGAAATACGGCTGCTCTAAAGCCAATAGGGAACTGTCCCGGAATTTTTCCGTTAAAACTGGGAAGAGTTTCTGCAATTGGGGTAGACGAAGATACCCTTTACATTGCAGATAACGTCGACGGCAGCAATTCCCGTCTCAGTGCTTTTACAAAAAGTGACTATCATTTACGCTGGACCCTTTCAAAAGGCCCGGTTAGAGAGGAAGCTGAAGGGGAAGTTGAAGGGGAAGCTGAAGGGGAAGCCGGAGAGGATCTGAAAAAAATTACTGGTATAAAATGCGATGAAAAAGGGAATATCTACATTCTTGAAGGAAACAGGGTGCTTTCCATTAACAAGCACAGCCCCTCTCGTCCGGAACCCAGAATTTCCTGCAAAATTAACGGATCCGGAGAGCCAAAGATTCTGGAAGTGGATAAAGAAGGGAAGCGTTACGTCCTTGAAGGAAACAGAATTCATATCTTCAAGGCTGGGGAAACGGAAGCAGAAAGGAAAATAGATATAGAGAACTTTTCTCCCTCTGGGATCGCGGTTGATGCCTGGAAGGAGGTTTTTGTAGGGGAAGCGGATGAAACAGGAGACGAAAACCAGACTGAAAAGACTATACATAAGCTGGAGTTTGACAACAATCTTCTTTCTCATCCTTTATGGTCCTATAGGGATACCTGTAAAAAGCTTGTATACGGCCCTGAAGGCAGACTTTATGTGCTTGACGGAAAGGGAAAAAAGCTCACCAGTCTTATACGTAAAAAAGTAGATTTGAAAGCTCCTGATAATTCCTTCAGGGGAACCTACATCTCAAAACCTGTGGACAGCCAGGAAAGAGGTACTATCTGGCACCGGCTGGTACTTGATGGAGACTTTGCAAAAGGCACTCAGATAGAGTTCTTTTATTTCTCTTCGGATGAAAAGCTTTCAGGAGATCAAATTGAAGCTCTTGGTCCGGACGAGTGGAAAGTGTGCATTTCCGAGACTTCGGCAGTTCAGGGCTATGAGAAGAGGGATTCGCTTTTCCTGGATAGGGCGGAGGGCAGGTACCTCTGGTTTAAAATTATCCTTTCAGGAACAGAAGAGATTTCTCCGTGTATCGCATCTATCGGGATATTTTTCCCAAGGGCTTCTTACATCGATTATCTGCCTGCTATCTACAGGGAAGAACCGCATAGCAGAGACCTTCTGGAACGCTTCCTTTCCATATTTGAAAGCATAATCTTTGAAATGGATCATACAATCGAGCACATAGACCGTGTTTTCGATGCCGACTTTGCTCCGCCTGAATTCCTTTCCTGGCTTGCTTCCTGGCTTGCGGTTCCTGTAGATGAGGACTGGAGTGAAGAGAAAAAAAGACTTTTTATCAGGCATGCAGCCTCGCTGTATATAAAGAGAGGGACAAGGGAAGGGCTCTCCGAAAGCATCGAACTTTTTACGGGGATAAAGCCCCTGATTGTGGAAAATTTCCGCATCGAGTTCCCACTTGAAGGAAACAGGTCTCTTCCTTGCACCGGCGAGGATGTAATCTTTTTCCCTCCGGATGAAGCCAGAGTAAAAATAGACGGCAGGGAAGAAAATCTCGTCAATGTCCTTTTCGGGACCGAAAAATTTGTTTTCACGGTTTTCCTGAAAAGTCCGGGAATTGACACGGATACTATAAAGCGTGTTAGAAGGATTATTGACGAACAGAAACCTGCACACACATGTTACAACCTGAAGGTACTCGAACCCTGGTTCTACCTGGATATGCATACATATCTTGGAATCAACACCGCACTTACTGAGCCTGAGTTCATCCTTGGTACAAAAGCTGTGATCGGCAGGGATACTATCCTGGGCGACGAGGAGAAAGCCGGGCAGGTTGAAAGGCATTCAAGGGCAGGAATTGATACTGTACTTTCTTAAGATTCATTTCTTAAGATTCGATTTCTTAAAATTGAAATCTAAAGATTGAGATCTAAAGATTAGAGATCTCAAATTCGATATTGTTTTCCAAGCTACTCTTTCTAGATTAATAATTGACTGCAGGCAACTGCATAAGTCCTAATATGTATATTTTAAAACAAAGGGGTAATGGCATGTCCAATCACATAAACGGAACTGATAAGTGTAAACTGTACAGATTTGAGAAAAACAACTATTTTTACGGCAAGTTGATGACAGTTCGGGACTTCGAAACCGAGCAGAGTTATTTTGATGAAAAACGTCACCTGGTCAATAGACTTCTCCACGGCTCAGGGCTTGTCTGCGGTTTTGAAGACCTTAAAATGGAGCTTAAAGGCAACAAGATTCTGATTGATTTTATAGATGGAGGAGTAGCACTTGACTGCTGCGGACGCGAGATTGTAGTACCGGCAAATACACTGGGAAAGGATGTAATTAGCAGCAGCGGGTCAACTGTTTCTACTTTACCGGACGGCTCATTTCTCTATCTGAAATATAAACCCTGTTACGAAGGTTATGTTGCTGCAGCTTCAAATCCCTCAAGTTGCGAAGAGAGATGCTGCCCCGGAAGGGTTGTTGAAGACTTTGAGGTAATTGTCTCGAGTGAGGCTCCCAGTTCCGAAGGTATCCGCTGCCGGGTCGAATCCTCAGAGGACCCGAATGTAATTCCTGGTGCGAGTGAGTGGCTCGAAAATCTTGAAGAAGAACACAAACAATGCTCTCTATGCGGGGAAAATCAAGGAAGTAAGGTTTTTCTTGCGAGTGCGGACAGTGATCTCGTAATCAAACGGGAAGATACTGAAAAATACAGGATTTTTTTCACCCAGAAGGAACTCTACCAGCTTTTAAAGTGCCATATCCTGGACTCTAACAATCCTCATGAGGTAACTGCATCCCAGACCGGGGCACTTGTAAGTGTGGATGGGGTAAGCAACCCTGGCGGAAATGTGGATCTTGCCCCAAAAAATGCCATTGTTATTATTCCTGATGATACTAACAATCTTATCGCTATAGGAGAAACCCATTCCTCAAGAAAAGACAATCCACATGAGGTTACCGCTGCCCAGACAGGGGCACTCGTTAGTGTTAGTGGAGTCGGTAATCCAGGAGGAAATATAGACCTGACCGCAGGTGCAAATATTTCGATAACTCCCAACCCTGCAGCCAATACTATTGAAATCGCTTCCACGGGAGGAGGAACCCCGGCAGTAACAGTGGAAAGCGTGGGTACCAGCCTTATTGTTGGTACTTCGGACAAATATTCTCGTGAAGATCACGTACACGACCTGGGAAAAGAAGTTGTCGACTTTGGAAACCTTTCCGAAACGCTTCAAAAGCAGCTTAACCTGCTTTTTATGTATCTCAGAGAAAGAGCTCTGAAATGTACTGTAAGTAATTTTAAAATAATTATGAGGCAGCTGGACAGCAGTATAGCCTTTAAAATTTCCCAGGTAGCCAAAGATGCAGTGGACAACAGGATCTATGAAAATGAGGATGATTTCATTTCTTTTATGAAAGACTTGCTGGAGTTGATGAAGGAATTTGCAGATGAAATTCAGGGAAGAGTTACGGATATAAGTTTTGAAAGATTTATGAAATCACTGGAAGAACTTAAAGCGGCTATTGGCTCAGGCGATGCGATTCAGGTAGCTATACAGCAGGATGAAGTCTGCTTCTATGCTATGGAACTTGAGATGCGAGGATAAGTTCTGGGATAAACGAAAATTACGCCACCCATGCAAAATTTTCTGACTTAAACCCTTTATTTTCAGTATCATCTCCGATTATTTAGATGGTTTAAACCTTTTAATTTTTAACCATGATTTTTGAGGCGGGAATTTAATCTACTTAATATTTTTATTTTTTTCACGGTCTTTCAATCTCTGGCTGGCATATTTAAAATAAATTATCAAACAAATTGGGAAGAATACATGGCTGAGAAAGCTGTAGTTCATGCCAAATCACAGGAATCAAAGCAGAAATGCTCGAGTTTTTGCAACCAGAAATCCGGCTATAATTCTTCCGGGTCTCCTGCTGACAGGATGCTGCAGCTTCAAAGAACTGCAGGCAATCAGGCTGTTCAGAGGCTGATCAAATCAAGAGTTCTGCAGGCTAAGCTTAAAGTGGGTCAGCCTGACGATATCTACGAACAGGAAGCCGACAGGGTGGCTAATGAAGTGATGCGGATGCCTTTGAAAACGGGAGACAGCGATCAGTCATCAGTGGACAGTACAAGTACGAAACCCGTAATTCAATTGAAGTCAGGCTGCCTGTTTGCCAAGGGTCCCCCGTGCGGGGAAGAGGAACTTCTTGAAAGAACGATCATGCTTCAGATGATGCATCATTCCGATCTTGATTCCGGCCAAGGCCCCGATGTTCCGCCGTCAGCGGAGTCAGCCATCAGATCGCTCACAGGTAGGGGACAACATCTCTCCCGGTCTGAGCGCTCTTTCTTCGAGCCGCGCTTTGGGCATGATTTCGGCGGTGTGCGCATACACTCCGGACATGACGCAGGTGAATTGGCCGATGCTTTACGTGCAAAGGCGTTCACGGTGGGGAGGGATGTGGTGTTCGGGAAGGGGGAGCACATAATGGGGACGAGCGAAGGACAGCGCCTATTGGCACATGAGCTAACGCATGTGGTGCAGCAGTCAAGGTCACAATTGCCTATCACTACTGCGACCCGGCCCGGCTTAGTGCAACGACAGAAAGGCGATGCGAAGCAAGCGGCGCGAGCCAGGGTAGACGAGGCGATGAAAAAACTCAAGGCGAAATTCGGACTGGCTAAGGTCACTGAGGAAAATGGTGCCACGTGGAGTGAGTCCGAGTTGGCGAAGGTCGATGCTGCCTTCTCAAAAGTAAGCAAGGAAGATCAACCGTTGCTCAAGGATTTACATCTGGTTCGTACGGACAAATTTGAACCTTTTGTGCGGCAAGGGAAAACATTCAAGATCGCCGGGACGACCTTCGGTATTGGAATGATAAAACTGGCTAGGGAAGCGTTTCAGGGCGATGCTAGTACGATCCTCCACGAGGTCGGCCATTTGATACAAAATAAAGTGGCCTCCGCGATGTTAGAGAAGTCCAAGGCCAAGTTCGATCTCGAAGCGACAAGACTAATACTGGCAGAAATACAGAAAAAGGCTCCCACTCGGGTGGGCCACGAGATACAAACCTTTGTCGCAGCACTCAACCTAGTGGCAGCAGCGGCTGTCGATCTGATGAATAGCGGCGAAGATGACCGGGCAGCTAAGCAAAGTGTTCTGGATGATGCCAAAATGCAAGCCGACATTGCTCGGTTAGAGGTTGAACGACTTACGAACGATGATGTCGCAAAGGCTTGGTTAGAAGTCCACGACAGGCAGCAAAAGTGGGTTGAGGCAATCGAGAAATATGTAGAGGAGAAGGGAAAAAAGAACCTGACAGGTTTCATTGATGTGGTCACGAAGAACAACCTCGCACGGAAGAGGTATGCTCCGTTCACAGACTATGTAGCAGCTCACTGGCCAACTAAGCCGGAGGAATTCTTTGCACAATCATTTCACACGTGGCGCACCAACCCGAATTACATGAAGAGGAATATGAAACCTCTCTTTGATTGGTTCGAGAAGGGAGGCCATCGGGAGAGTAAAGGCTATCTGGAGGGCAAAGGCGCAATTGAAACAGTGCGTGAAGTTGCCCCCGTGATATATGAGCTGGGGAAAGAATTCAAGGAGACCTTTTGGCCTAAGGAGTTTCAAGATGCCATCTTTGGAAACCAGTAGCGATCATGCCCGGCACAGGTTTAATTCAATCAGGAATGATATATCCCGGGGTCTCCTTTACACCCACACCCGCATCGGTGACAATACCAGGAAGATACTGGAGTCCACTTCGTTTCTCTACGGTCTCTTAGAGCTGCTCAACGAAAAAGGGATAATCACGATCGAAGAGCTTGATGAAAGGGGATGGCAGGTCGCTGAGCGCCTGGTCAGGGAGTTCACTGAGAGCGGACTCGGGCTCATGTACCAGGATCCTGGATACGAAAGTACACTTTTGATAAGGAAGCAGATGTCGATTGTGAGAGCAGGCTGGATGTATGCAAAGCGATATGCTGTAAATTACCATTCGCGCTGTCAAGACAGAGTGTAATGAAGGGATAATCCGCTGGGAGTTTGGCCGTCCCTATCTGATCGCTTGCGGTGGTGATGGTTACTGTATATGTCTGGACCGGAATACCTATAAGTGCACAGTTCGGGATCACCGGACCGTACCATGCAGGGATTTTGATTGCAGGGATAATGAACAATGGCATTTTTGGGTTGATTATGTCAAGAAGATTCTCAATCCTGAATTAAAGGATAGGATTGAGAGGGATAATAGTAAAATCTGTTCTTCCTGTTTATCAAATAAATTCAAGTTATTAATTTCCTGTTATTTTTATCAAAACGAGTATAAGCAGTTACTAACTGTGTCTTACCAGATTTGAGAGTCTGTCTAATGCTTACGATTCTCAGTAACTAACCATCACGACCGATATTTAATCTAATATTTTCATTTTGTGGGTGCGATTTTGAATTTTTGGCACAGTTTTCAATCTTTGGCTGGTATATTTAAAATATAAATTACCAGATATAAATTGGGATGGGTATATGGTTGAAAAAACTGGAGTTAAAGCCAGAACACAAGAAACAAAGCAGAAATGCTCGAATTCTTACAAACAAAATACTAGCAGTCCCTCAGGTTCTCCTGCCGATAGAGTCCTGCAGCTTCAAAGAACTGCGGGCAATCAGGCAGTTCAGAGGCTGGTCAGGTCAAGAACTTCACAGGCTAAGTCCAGAGCTTTGCAGGCTAAACTCAGGATAGGCCAGCCTGATGATGTCTACGAACAGGAAGCTGACAAAATTGCCGAGCAAGTAATGAGGATGCCTGAGCCGCAGGTTCCAAAAGGAGAAGAGGTTTCCAGCCACATTCGGAATAACTCTATACAACGCAGGTGTCCAGAGTGCATTAAGAATAACCCAAAAAAGGAAGAAGAGGAGGGAATCTTCCGGAAGAAGGAGGCTTCTAGCCCTATTCCTGAAGTAACTCCAGAACTGGAATCCCATATTAGCAATATCCGTGACGGTGGCAAGCCTTTGCCCGAGTCTGTGAGAGCTTTCTATGAGCTGCGCTTTGGCCGTGATTTCAGCCAGGTACGTGTGCATACGGATTCAAAGGCGGTGCAGATGAATCGCGACCTGCGGGCACAGGCATTCACCTATATGCAGGATATCTATTATGGAGATGGAAAAGCTCCTGATAAAAATGAGTTGACTGCCCATGAATTGACTCATGTGGTGCAGCAAACCGGGGGAGTTCAAGCCAGACAGGCCTCTGAGCAACTACCTGTCAAATTAAAGTGTTTGACTTGTGAAAAAAAGAAAGCGGAGGTACAAAGATCACCTGATATATCAGTTTCCATGCCCGGAATACAAAGGTGGTCACTCTTTGGCGATAACGAAGACGGGAAAGAGTCGAGTAGCTCAGGTGGAGGGATCTTAAATTGGGCTGAAGAGAAAGCCAGCGAGATAGTAAACTCCATTACTGAAGCCGGAGGCGAAGCGGTTGATTGGGCTAAGCAACAGGCAGGTGCAGTTATTCAATCTGGAGATGGGGCTGAACAGCAAGGTACTTCCGATAACATGTTTGGGGCAAACTTTAGCCCTGCTGCGCTGGCAACGGCAAAAAAACTGGCGAGTAAATTAAAATGCAAATTCTCAATTGGGAAGGAAGGAATTACTCTTAGTTGCGGGCGTATCAAGTTAACAGATCCCCAGGAAGAAAAGGTTCTGGAATTTCCTAAATTATCGAAGGTTAAGAATTTAAAAGACTATATAATTGCAGGGGTAAGAATCGATACGCCTCAACTTGGGCTTGACATAGGTCCCAGCCTGTGGCTGAGCGTTGGCTCGGTTACCCTTAATGATGTTTTGATTCGGATTGATCCCCTACGTGATACTTACATAGGACAGGGGCAGGTTAATGTTCCAATAGGCAGCCATATTGTCGTCGAAGCTGCGGGAAAGATAAATGCCGGTGCCACACTCTCAATTCCGGTCGAAGGGATTAGCATCCCTATTAAGGGTTTTGCTGAAGGGGGATTCAGGGGTGAAGGTATAGGCTCTACTATCTTTAATTTTCAGGAGATGGCGCACCTATCATATATTCAGGACAAATTTATTTTTGACCTTGAAAGTAAAATTAAAGCCGGTTTTAAGGTGCAGTTTAATGTCACGCCTTTCTTAAATGTCCAGTATAAGATAGCTGAAAGAGAAAAACGCCTATGCGAGTTTACTGCACCAGTATGGACCTGGGAAAAGTGGATTAAGGCTGAAGAGCTATCTATTCCTCTTTCAATAAATCCAGGTAAAAGTAATAAGCCTGTTACTATCGGACCGGTAACGAAACAGGTTATTTCCGGTGAGGATATCGAAGGGAATCTATCACGGAATCTGCCAGGTCTCCAGGGAAAATGTACAACGCTCTGTGATTTAATTGAAGAGATTGGAGATCCATCTCAATTAATTTCTGCACGAAGTAGCATCGGTCAAAGTCAGGTTTTTAGTGCAAGTCAGGATAAAGTTTTGAAAGCACTTTCAAATGCAGCTGCTGAAGTTTGTGGAAAAAAGGGAGAAGTACCAGCTGTAGTCAATACGGGTTTGGATGAACCACATCCTATAGGGATGATCTGGTATAAGCCATTCAACAAATATAAACCAGTCATAAAATTCGAGCGCGATGAACATTATTATCGCACTGCACCCAAAAAACTTCCCGAAGATATTGATCCAAAAGGCCGTTCACTTGGTGTTACGATATGGTATAAAGAAAAGAGCAAATTCAGGAAAGAGAGGAAAACTGACAGCAGGAAAGAGCAAAATCAGCTGCGAGAGATGCTCAAAGAGTACAGTATTGATTATGATGAAAACCAGTATCAGGTTGATCATGTGCTGGATCTTCAATTGGGTGGAGATGACGCATTCGAAAACCTCTGGCCTCTCGAAACAAGAGTAAATCAGATTGCAAATAATGCTCATAGGGACCAGTGGGTCTGGTTCAGAGAATCGGAGGGCTCTAAGCCGATACAGGCAGTACTCGGGGACGCGAGACTTAACGGCCGCTGGTTTATTATCCAGAGTACTAAGGGGTAAGGAAAAGTTGCGTATGGCATAGGTTCATTATAAGTTGTCTAAATGTTAACCCACATGCTCCTTTTTTTCGCGTCAGCTGCGTTGTGAGAAAGCGGAAACACAAAAGACAGGACATGATCCGAAGAGTATCGTAATTAATGTTTACGGAATTTTTATAAAGAGTTGCTGGAATTACAGGGTCAAAATTTTTACATCTTCCAAAGTAAAGAAGTGTAGATTTTTTAGATTCGATCTATGATTTGATCCACATCTCACGGATAAGAGCTGGATAATCTCCAATTTTTTTATTGCTCTAAACCTTTAACTGGCACATTTTAAAGTATAATAATACTAAATATTAATTGGGAAGGTCATATGGCTGAAAAAGCTAGAATTTATGCAAAAATAAAGGAATCAAAGCAAAAATGTTCGAATTTCTACAACCAGAAACCCAGATATAATTCTTCTGGGTCTCCTGCTGACAGAACATTGCAGCTTCAGAGAACTGCAGGCAACCAGGCAGTTCAGAGATTGATCAAATCAGGAGCTTTGCAGACTAAACTCAAGATAGGTCAGCCTAACGATATCTACGAACAGGAAGCTGACAGGGTTGCCGAACAAGTCATGAGAATGCCGGATCCTGTTCCAGAGCGCAGGTCTACCGAACGCAATGAGAATAAAGAAAGATTCTTACAGACCAAAAAATCGCCAGAGCAGGCGCCTGTAACCCAGGGGCAGGAGAGTGTACCACCCGTCATCAATAAGGTGCTGCAATCTCCCGGTCAGCCACTCGACCCGGCTACCCGTACTTTTATGGAGCCTCGATTTGGCTATGATCTTTCGCTGGTACGGGTTCATTCCGGTACGGCCGCCGAGCAATCGGCGCAGGAGGTGAATGCCCAGGCCTATACGATAGGGCAAAACATTGTGTTTGGCACAGGTCAGTTTGCTCCGGGAACCCAAAAGGGACGGCAGTTGCTTGCCCATGAGTTAACTCATATTGTGCAACAGAACGCTTTACTGGCAAATCAATCGACGTCTAACGGCGTGATTCAGCGAAAGCCAGCTCCGGATGCAAAGACGGTAAGTGAGAACAAGGCAAGACTTGACAGGTTGGCGAGGAACCCCCGCGAGGCGCATCGCGCATGGAAGAGGCTTAACATACAGGATAGGTTCATTGTTCTAGACAGTATGGCACGACGTTATGGCGCTGCTTTTGCGGACCAGTTCCGAGAGGTTGCACAACGCGGGAAACCGGATTTTAGTGTAACCTACTGGCAGCCTCGCAGTGGGCCAACCCCAGAACAACTCAGGGCTGGAGGATGGCGCTTCCTGGAGATGGAATTCACCGGAAATGCCGCCTTCGATGTAGAGGTCTGGGTGAATCCATCAGGAAAAACTATTCGACGGGACGTTTCCACTTATCGGCCCGACCAGCCGGAAAAAAGAGAAGAAACACCAGAAAAACTGCCGCCTACTGAAAAAAAGGAGGATAAACCGCCCATTGAGGATTGCAAAGAGCTAAAAGAAATAACATTGGCAATTTTGCGTGATACGATCTCCACCGAAAATGCCGCGAAAGCGGATCTGGAGGGCGAGAAAAGCCAGCTGGAAAAGATGAATAAGACTACCGATGATTACTGCCAGCGATACGACGAATATATCCAATCGCTGCGGGCCATGAAGACAAGAGTGGATACTTCGGTGGACGACATCGAAACTATGCGCAAACAACTGGTGGAAGCAAAGTGCCCCGTGGACATTATCGATAGCGAGCTCCAGGAGCTGACGGATCTTCAGATCTGGGTCGATATCGAGTCCGGTCCGATGGGTACACAGTTTCTCGAGTGTATCAGGGTCCGACCTCCCAGGGATTTACCTGAGGACGAAGAATGAGTGGTTTCCGGTCGAAAGCTTCCCGACTTCAGTGAATAACAGGCACTAGATAATATGGAAGATTTTCACATAATACAATAGGAGGAATAAGTCATGACAACAGAAGATGTGCTTAATACAATCGAAAACCTGAGCAGACAACTTCAGTCCGCAATAGGTTCGCAGAACACAAATGAAATTACAAAATTGTATACGGAAAATCCGAAATTCTTGCCTCGCGGCGGTGACATTCCACAATTTGATCCTCTTCCGGAAAACCGCTGGTCAAAGGAATATCTAAGTGCATACTGGGAGAAGGTTTTTCGGATTCCCACAATGGGTTGCTGCAAGTATATACAGAGAGTCAACAATATAGAAGTGCTTGGTGATGTAGCATACGAAATCGGAACATATCATCTTGCAGCGGATACCGGAGTAGGGGAAGACCTTGAAGAAGGAGCATACTTTATCCTCTGGAAGAAAGAAGATGACCAGTGGAAGATTGCAGTACATATTTTGAACACTGGAAGCAGTCCGAAGTGGTGAAGTGTAGCTGAGATTTGAGAAATATGTAATATTGAATAAAAAACATATTTTTTCTAATAAATAGACGTTTTAATAAGCAATTTTTTAAATTTACATTTATCTTGGTTCAAACACTCCCTGTAAACAAAAACATTAAATCTAAAGTTGATTATTTTTGGGGTTAGTTAGCTAGCAACAGATGAGATGAAATTCCCATGCCAGTAATCACCTTGCATTATGAAGACCTCGAAAAACTTACAGGAACGGATAAGGAAACCATCATAAAAAGGGTGCCAATGATAGGTGCCGATATCGAAAGGGTTGAAGACGAGTATGTTGATATCGAGTTCTTCCCTGACAGACCTGACCTTTACAGTGTGGAAGGGGCAGCCAGGGCAATGCGGGGTTTTCTTGACATTGAGACCGGGCTTCCCGAATATGAGATAAAGCCTTACAATGTATCCATATCCATAAGTGAAGATATCCTGAATATCAGGCCCTTCCTCGGGTGTGCGGTTGTAAGGGGAGTGAAATTCACATCCTCTTCCATCAAGTCTCTCATGGACCTGCAGGAAGACCTGCACTGGGGCCTGGGTCGAAACAGGAAAAAAGTTTCCATAGGTGTGCATGACCTTAAAAATGTGAAACCTCCTTTCCGCTATATGGCAGTAGATCCCGGATTCGAGTTTGTGCCTCTTGATTACACCGAAAAGATGAGCATGACAGAAATCCTGGAAAAGCACCCGAAAGGCACAAGGTTTGCCCATCTTGTCAAAGGTTTCGACAAATACCCGATCATCCTGGACGCAAATGACAATGTGCTGTCCTTCCCGCCAATTATCAACGGGACGCTTACTACAGTGACCGAACAGACTACCGACCTCTTTATCGATGTCACAGGTCTTGGGGAAGCAGTATACACAGCCTTGAACATCGTGGTTACAGCCCTTGCAGAAAGAGGCGGACAGATCGAGTTTGTAAGGGTAATCCGTCCCGGAGGAGAGGAATTCATCCTTCCTGACCTTGAGCCGAAAGAAAGACTTCTTACAACAGAAGAGGTAAAGTCCCTGATAGGCATGGAACTTTCAGTTGACGAAATAGTAAAACAGCTTGAAAGGATGCGCTTTGGGGCATGCGCCCTTGACAAAGAAACCGTCGAGGTAAAGGTTCCGGCTTACAGGGCAGATATCCTGCACAACTACGACCTTGTAGAGGACATTGCCAAAGGTTACGGTTACGAGAATATCAAAGTAAGGGTTCCTGAGACCTATACTGCAGGTAAGTCCCACCCGATTTCCCTGATGCGGGCTTCCGTAAACGAAATAATGGTCGGGCTCGGCTACTATGAGGTTATGCCCTTCACACTTACCAGCGAAAAGATCAACTTCGAAAACATGTGCAGGCCAAAAACTGACGATGTTACCTATGTGCTTCATCCGATCAGTGAAGACCAGACAATACTCAGAACAACCGTGCTTCCTAACCTGCTTGAGATTCTTGCCTTAAACCAGCACAGGGAGCTTCCTCAGAAGATCTTTGAGTTCGGAGAGGTCGTAAGCAATGAAATAACGGGTCAGCACGTAGCTGCAGTCTCTATCCACCCGCAGGCAAACTTCACTGAAGTATATGAGGTAGTGGACGCCCTTATGAGAGAGATGATGCTTTCTTATGAGGTAAAAGAGTCCGAAGATCCGGCTTTTCTTGAAGGCAGGCGGGCAGATGTTTATGTTAACGGTAAAAAGCTTGGAGTTTTTGGAGAATTCCACCCCGAAGTAATAAGCAACTTTTCGCTCGGATATGCCGTTGTAGGGTTTGAGCTTGACCTTAACGACATTATAGATAAAAATATTTAATTCGAAGGTTAATTTTCCAATTTTTCAATTAACCTTTTAAATTAACTCTCAAATGGATCACTTCTTTTTTTGAAGGGTACCAGATAAGCTGGCAGCAGCTCCCTATAAAAGTTTGATTGAAATATTATTTTTTACCAGCTGTCAGGATAGCTTTACCCCTTAAAGTCAGAAAAGAAAAACAAAAGATTCAATCTTCGGATTTTTTGAATAAGATTAATATATTAGGTAGAGGCTGCCGGTTTTCATTATCTGTAGTTATTATATACTTCTATCATTATATACTTATTAATATGTTCTAACAGTTATATGACTATATTTATAAAAGGAGTTAGTTTTTGAAAAAAATAGGCTAGTTAATACTGATTTTGATAATGAAATTGTAACTGTTAAATATTTGATAAGTAATAAAAAACACAATTAATAGCCAAAAATCAAAAATTAGTTTATAGGGTACTGGGAGATTAAAAAATGAAGAACAGAATCAGGCTATACTCAATACTTGTAGCTTTATTCCTTTTGCCTTTTCTCTGTGCGACCGCATCCGCGGATACGGTACAGGGTGTTGAAACTCAGATCACTGCCAACAACTCAAGTCAGTCGAATCCCGATATCTATGGCGAGTGTATTGTGTGGCAGGATGACCGCAATGGATATTATGATCCCTATGTTTACGAACCGAACTGGGATATCTACATGTACGACCTTTCCAGTTCCACAGAAACTCAGATTACAACCAGTGAATCGAACCAGAGCCGGCCTGCTATTTACGGGGACCGGATAGTCTGGACAGATGATAGGAATGGTAATTACGATATTTACATGTATAATATCTCCACTTCCACAGAAACTCAGATAACCACCAATGGATCGAACCAGAGTGACCCTGAGATCTATGGAGACCAGATAGTCTGGACAGATGACAGGAATCGTAACTATGATGTTTACATGTACAATATCTCCACTTCCACAGAAACTCAGATAACCACCAACGAATCAAACCAGAGGGGACCTGCTATTTACGGGGACCGGATAGTCTGGACAGATGAACGGAATGGAAATGAGGAGTACATCGTCGACACCTACATGTATAACCTTTCTACTTCCACGGAAACCCAGATCACAGAGGATGGAGGTTATCTTGAATACGGTCCTTCTATCTACGGGGATAGGGTAGTGTATATGAGTGAAATAGCAGGCGATTTTGTCTGGACGTATGACCTCTCTACTTCAGAGCTAACTTTCATCGCCTTCGATGCTTGGAGTCCGGATATCTACGGAGACAGGATAGTGTGGATGTATGGAATGGGATTCTCAGACATCTACATGTATGACCTCTCCACTTCCAGGGAAATTCAAATAACCAGCGATGAAGCACATCAAGGGGCTCCAGTTATCTACGGGGACAGGATAGTATGGGAGGATGACCGCAATGAAAACTCCGATATCTACATGTTTACTCTTTCTTCTGCTGAGTTGACGCCTCTGAGTGAAATGACAGCTCTCAGGGAGTATGTTGAAAGTACATACAAGTGCCATGTGAAAACAAAAACAGGCCTGGCTACTCTTCTTGATAGATCGAAATCCTTCCACGAAAAGAGTGAAGATGCAAAAGCCGTTTCCATGCTTAAATCCTTTATTCATCTTGCTGACAAAATGAAGGACTGCGGGCAGATTTCGGCTGACGAAGCGGATTACATGGTTAAGGAAGCAAAGGAAATTATCTATCAGATACAGGCTCAGCAGGAGTGAGAAGTGAGATTAAAATTTCTTTCCACTCTTTCTTTTTTTACTTTTTCACTCATTACCTTTATCCGTTACCTTTACCCATTACTTTTACCCATTGCCTTTACTCATTACCTTTACCTATTGCCTTTACCCTTTACCCTTTATTTTAACACTAAGTAAATTATTTTTATTTCAGTATCTTTTCCATTTCCGCTGCAATTCTCCTGACTTCAGGTATTTCTTCGGTTTCAGCCAGCTTGTTCACAAGTTCGAGCATTCTCTCCTTCATCAGTTCCAGGTCTTCAAGAGCAAAAGAAAGTTCTCCTATAAGGGCTTCCAGACTTTTTGTTTCTATGAGACCTGAAAGCTTTTCAGAGTCAGCTTTTATTGGAAAAAGGGCTTCAGGAGAATTAAAGTCCACATCATATTCCTCTTCAAAGTACTCCTTTGGAAAGGTTTTGAGCCACCTGACATTCCGAATGTGGCTGATAAAATTACTGAGCTGCCTGTGTTCGTAATCCCCGGTTACCTTTCCGATCAGTACCTCGTTTCTTGCCTTGAGAGGGACCGCGACAAGGTCTCCTTTCCTTATTTTTGTGATAAAGGAGTAGATTTCCCCTGCCCAGGTTTCGGATAACCCTCCCCGCATGCCCGGGTATTTTTCGAGTATGAGTTGTTTAACCTGCTCTTTGTTTTTGTTTGATAGATCCGGGAGTTCAGCCCAGCCGATGGTAACCACGCTGTCATCCAGAATTCTCTCTTCGTCCTCTAAAGTGCCTGCGGCTTTGAGCAACCAGAACTTCATAACCTGTCTCCTCATTATTATTTCTCTTATCAGACCTGAACGGTTCTTATTTGTTTTATTTCTAACTGCCTGTGCTCTCTAAAGGAGAATTACATATTTGCCGATTTTCCTTAAATTTAGTCCTGGAAAGTAGACTATCATGCACGTATCTTTAGTATATTAGGAATACGGACACCGAGGTTATACCGAATATCCTTCTGTATCTCGCCTATCATGCTTACTTCACTTTTATCCAATATGTTTGCGTACTGGATAACAAAAAAGTATACGAGAACAAAGGCTGCGTACTCCCAGGCTTCTCCGGAAAGCGGAATTGCCTCCCTGGTTGCTAGCATGGATGCGACTATGAAGGCGCAAATAAAGGTCAACTTCCTGTACATCGAGGTGAAAGGGTGCATGTTCTCCTTTTTCCAGGTTCTCAGGGTCATCAGGACTTCAATAGCTGTGTAAGATATTGAAGATGCTACAGCTGCACCTGCCATGCTATACTCAGGTATAAGCATGAAGTTAAGAATTACATTAATTCCTGCACTTGCAACCGAACACTTCATAAGGAAATCAGAGTTTCCCGATGCCATTATTGTATGATAGTTAAATCCGAAGTATGAGTTTGCTATGAATCCCAGGGCAAGGATACGCAGGACCGGAGCACCACCTGAATATTCCGCTCCGTAGAGCTTCGTGAGAAGAAACTCGGGATACACAAACATTAACACGAAGACAGGAAATGTAAGCATGAAGCACCACTTGGTCATTATCTGGTAAAGAGAACTGATCGATTCGTTCCTGTTTTCTCCCCACAGTTTTGATGCTACAGGGACATACACAAAACCCATTGAGTTTATTATTATAGTCAGAAACCCTACAAGCGGGTATACTGCATTGTAAACTCCAACAACTTCAGGTGACTTGAAATAACCGAGCATTATGGTATCTGTCCAGGTCATAAGGTTCAGCAGAGTTGCTGTTATCAAAAGGGGAAATGAATACCTTATCAACTTCCTTGTTGGCTCACTGAACTTAAGTTTCCATTCAGTCTTGAACGGGGGTCTTATTATAAAGTACACCGACATTATGCCAAAAGTAAAGACCATTGAGAGCAAGTCTGCAAATACGATTCCTTTCAGGGGTACGTTGAAAAACACAGCTGCAGAAGCAAATCCGAGAAAAGACACCGGCCTTATGATGTTATAGAAATACATATTAACATTCGTAAGGTCGAATCCTCTGTAGATCGCGATTGTTACGTTCAGGAGTATGGTGAAAGGGATGGCAAAGATCATAATCCTGACTACAGACAGGATTTTGCTCTGGATGTCAAATCCTTCCCCTGCCAGACGTTCGAAGAGTAAGGGTGAGATCAGCATTGCAAACAGACTGGCAATCAAACCCATAATTATGGCTGAAACTATTATCTCATGAATCTTGTGCTCTTCATTCCTGCCTCTGAAATATGCAATGTACCTTGGTACTCCATCACTGAGTCCAAGAGTTGCGACTGCACCTGTAATTGATATTACCGTAAGTGCAAGAGAATATATGCCAAAGTCAGCTGGTGAAAGATATGACGTAAGTACTCCTCTAAGAATGGTATCTAACAGCCGTCCAATAAGGGTTCCTGCAAATATTACACCAGAACCTATAACTATTTTATTAACTGAGTCACTAACCGATATGCTAACACCGTTTTATTATCCTTAGTTGCAATCTCTCCAAATGCAGATCAAAGTTTAATCCGTTGAGGATTACTCTTTTTATTTTTCTTAGCAGTATTATTGAACTGCTTATAATTTAAACTTCTTCCAAATTTACAGTTCTACAGAATATATTGATATTTCTTGTAACTGTGAATTTTTACAAGGAAAACTCTTTAAGTTTACACTGCCAGGTAGAGGTATGGGCAAAAAGGTCTTTGTCGGGGTTGACGGCTGCAGAGCAGGCTGGTTTGCAGTGTTTCTTGATGAGACAGGGAAAAAAGAATGCAACTGGGAAATTGCTCTCTTTCCTGAGTTTTCACTCCTGATTGATTTTTTGGAAAACAACTACAGGCAGGCAGAGCCTCTTATCCTTGTTGACATCCCAATTGGCTTGAAAAATGGAGGCAGTGGAGAAAGGCTTTCGGATATCGGTGCCCGGAATATTCTGAAAACCAGGAAGTCCAGCATCTTTCCTATACCGCGCAGGGAAGCGATTTATGCGGAAACCTATGAAAAAGCCTGTGAGATTAATGAAAGGCTTTCTGAAAAACGTATCTCGAAGCAAGCCTGGAACATACTCCCTAAAATACGGGATGTGGACGGTTTCCTGGTTGATAACGAAAGTTTCAGGGAAAAAGTCAGAGAAGTAGGGCCCGAAATCTGTTTCCAGTCTTTTGCAGGCTTTCCTATGAGATATTCAAAAAAGAAAGTTGAAGGTTTTATTGAAAGAAAGGAAGTTCTGAGTAATGTCTTCAAATCTACAGATGAAATCATAGAATATGCTCTTTTAAAGTACAGAAGAAAAGACCTTGCAAAAGATGATGTCCTGGATGCCCTTGCAGCTGCACTAACTGCAAAAATAGGCAGCAGGTATGGGTTTGTTTACGTACCCGAAGAACCTGAGACTGATAGTAGAGGACTGAAGATCCAGATGATTTATTGTGAGTGTGACTTTTCTTCTATTGATTCGGTTACTTTCACGCAGTACCAGAAAAGCTCTTTTCCCCAGTCCAAAGCTCTTTTGTCAGCGGACATAAGTAACTGGTCCCTTAATTTTCCATTATTTTCGTAAAGTTTAAGCATAAGAAACCTGTCAGTTACAACAATTGAAGGGATAGGTTCAGGTTTCTGATAGATAAATATTTTTGAGTTTTCGTTTCTGGACAGCCTGTTAGCATCTTCAGGAAAATTCGAAAACAGGCGTCTTACAACATTTTCTGACATACAGAGGGTAAGTTTGGTTCCATTTTCCGCAAGGTCTGCATAAAGAGAAGGTGCTTCAGGATGGAAGTAGGATACAAAGGTAAATACCTCTTTTGAACTCAGAATATTTTCTATGAAGGCTTTTGGGGTTTCAAGCATATGATCCAGATCAGGTTCAAACAGTTCGCAGTGTCCGAGTTCATCGATTCTGTCCAGAAGGAAATCTGGAATAGAAGTTAAGTCATGTGTTTTCCAGTAGCTGTCATCGACTTCAAGAACCTCAATAGTATTCAGTAGTGGCTCCAGGTTTTCAACTATTATTTTTCCTGTTTCTGATAAAGCATAGACTTTCTTTTCTTCGGTAATCAGGTGAGCATCTTTCAGTTTTTTTATATGAGGCTGGATCGAGCTGGCATCTACGTTGAGCAATTCTTTGATTGTATCGATATTTCTTGGTTCTTCCCTTAGCAGGAGCAAAAGCTCTTTTCTCCTGTCAGAAAAGAAAATAAGGTTGATAAGTGACTGTTTTATGTTCTCACCTGCCGTTTGCCCGCTTGTTCATAATAATGCCCTAAAAACTTTTAATGCCCTAAAAACCTTTTCATTTTTGAGCATAATCGCCCTTCCCATATTTTATATTTTCCCAAATTTACAAATACTCTGACAAATTATAGTCAGGAAGAGATTTTAGTTGAAGCACTTGAATAACTATATAAATTGCGTATAAATGTTAGAATTCGAAGTGAAATCAAGATTAAGCCAAAAAAAGAAAGGATTGAAAAATAAAATAAAAAAATCAAACAGGAAGGAATAAAAATAGAAGGAATTAATCTATAATTCATCCCGAACATTAAACAATAATTCAGTTAAAAAATTCAGTTAAAAGCTCGGTTGAGAATTTTATTGAAAATTCAATCCATTCAGGTGATCCGATTATTATAAGTATCCAGATAAGGAACTCAATCGGAATGGAATTCGTTCTGATCCCTGCAGGAGAATTTGAGATGGGCTCCCCTTCCCGTGAGAAGCGCAGAAAGCTCTGGGAAAGCCCTGTACACAGGGTATCTATAAAAAAACCTTTTTATCTTGGCAGATACCCGGTTACTCAGGAACAATGGATCAAAGTAATGGGAAGTAATCCTTCGTGTTTCAGGGACGAAAAGCACCCTGTTGAAACTGTTTCCTGGGAAGAGGTACAGGTCTTTATCCGAAAACTTAACGCCCTTGAAAACTCTGGCGAAAAAAGCTCAATCTACCGCCTCCCCACGGAAGCCGAATGGGAATATGCAGCCAGGGCAGGAACTATAACCAGTTTCTTCTTCGGCGATGACGAATCTAAACTCACTGAATATGCCTGGTATCTTAAAAACTCGGGACTTCAGACTCATCCTGCAGGCTTGAAAAAATCCAATACATGGGGGCTCTACGATATCTACGGAAACGTAGGGGAATGGGTGCAGGATGAGTACCATGTAAGTTACAAAGGAGCGCCTTCAGATGGTCAGACATGGGAAAGCCTTTTCGCCAGCATATCCGTGCCTGTAAGGGTCAGGAGAGGCGGGGGCTGGAACGGGAATGCAGGCTGCTGCAGGTCGGCTGAGCGACTTTTTGCGGCACAGGATAAGAAACTCAATAGCCTGGGATTCAGGGTTGTTAAAGAAGTTTGACCATATGGAAAATCCAGAAGAAAACTTAGTTTATTTTATGCCGTTTCTGTCCACTTTATCCACTATTTTCTCACTTAAATGTTCAGTAAGTTTTTTCCCTCATCCTCCGTAGAGAATCCATAAGTAAGGAAATGCTGGCTTTATTTGCAGTACCCTGAACCATCCGATAATTGAAGAGTACCCAATCCGCTTGGCAGAGCTTAAAAGCATCCACTCTCATCTCTCAAGCCTGGGTGGACCGTGAATTCTCACCGGACTCATGCCGCCGGGATACTTCAAGATCGAATTTTATCAGCATCCAGCCGGTAAGTCACATAACTCTTTTGTGAATGACATTTGTGTTAATTCTTTCTATGTGCTTCGTTCATACTTTTATCCTTCAAAAACTCGTAGTGGTTCACAGCTTTCAGTCTTCCTTCCTTTCACCTCTTCTTTTCCAATCCATCCGAACATAAGGATCAATTTTTCTAAAAAATAAGCCGGCTTCATTGCCGGCATTCTGCAAAATATTGGCCAGATTAGCAGATATGAGCCATGTCCTTTTCTGATGGGCATGGTTTTTCTGTTCCGGATTTTGTTCCATTTTCGAGGAATTGGCAGGCTTTTTCGAGATCGTCGACTAGAATTGCTGCCATGTCAGGAGTGAAATTTTCTCTTACGACGATGCGCATTATCTCAATATCCTCCGCATTTTCCGGGAGACAGTAGGCGGGGACTATCCAACCCCTTTCCCTCAATTTGTGCGAGAGCTGCAACAAGGAATAGCCAGCCTTCTCTTTTTGTCTGAAAGCAATTATAGGGAGCCTTTCTCCTTTGTTCAGCATTTCGAAACGGCCCAGCCTGTCAACCTTCTCGGCAAGATCCTGGGAAACATCAAGGATTTTTTTCATTATTCTGGTATAGCCAGCTCTTCCGAACCTTAAAAAATTGTAATATTGGGCTGCGACCATTGCACTGCCTCCTGAAAAGTTCAGGGTGTACGAATCTTCCATTTCCCCAAGGTAGTTTACACGGAAAATCAGGTCTTCAGGGAGGTCATTTTTATCACGGAAGATCAGCCAGCCAAGGCCCGGATAAGTCAATCCGTACTTATGCCCTGAAACGTTTACGGATTTTACTCTTTCCAGCCTGAAATCCCACTCAAAATCCGGTTCGGTAAAAGGCAATATGAAGCCGCCACTTGCAGCATCGATATGGATGGGTATGTCCCAGCCTTTTTCTTTTTTATATTCCAGAAGTAAATCGTTAATTTCTTTTACAGGATCTATTTCTCCTGTAAAAGTCGTCCCCAGAACGCAACCAACACAGATTGTGTTCTCGTTTATCCTCTCTGAGACAGCTTCAGCCGTGATTGTGCGCTTATCTTTGTCTATAGGAACTTTTCTGGCATCGACATCAAAGTACCTGGTAAACTTATCCCAGCAAACGTGAGCATCGTTTCCGAAAATTATGTTTGGTTTATCCGTACCTCGTCCTGATTTTTTCCAGTTCCATTTATGAGCCAGCAAACCCAGCATTATAGCTTCTGAAGAGCCAGCTGTTGACGTGCCCACAAAATCGGTGTGATGGCCATTAAAAAGACGCCCAAGCATATTCACCATAATATTGTGAATAACTCTGGCAGTTTGAGGATATTCGAAAATATCTATGATATTTTTGCTGATGTTTTCCATGACAAGCTTATCTGCTTCCGGTTCCATCCATGTGTTGACAAAACTTGCCAGATTCAGGAAAGGATTGCCGTCGAGGCTCTGCTCATCATGTACCAGTTGATAAGCTGCCCTCGGGCTCATGCCCTCCTCAGGAAATTCATACTTGGGAACTCCTTTTTCTCTTGTTTTTTGGATATATCTGGCACTGTATGCACCGACATGATGTTTTTTCGACTCATCCAAACTTTCCAGATTAATTTTCCTAGAAATCATAATTTTGACCCCTCTCAGATACAGTAACAAAATCCTCTGTCTTCCCCAGCTTACTTTGAAAAAAAGAAAGTACAAAGCTGCTGGAAGGATAGTCCAGGCTTCTAATTAATTATCTTTCCTTATTTTAATAATAATCTTTTTATTATTTTTAATTCTAACATTTGCATCTTACTTCTGAAAATTTCCATAAATGCTGCTTTTATTTTGATAACAGTTTTATAATTTTTTAACAACAACTCTCTGAAGAGATTTTATGATAATCACAGAAATGACTTAGCACCCTTGACCCCTGCCTTTTTTTCAGGCAGGGGCAAAAAAGAGTTGCAGGTGCTTTCGACAATTTAGGAGGCGGTTAAAATTTGTGTCTGTCGGGTAGAGACACTTATCTATACTCTCAACTATTATTTAACAATTTTGTTTGTAATTTTGCTATTTGTTATTAATATTATTCGTCATTGTATTAATCATCTTGAAACAGGAAATTTCTGAAAGTTGACAATATCTGTTGTTTAAACTATTGGAATATTAGAAGTAAGCCAAAGAATTCGAAATTTCAGATCCTGATAACGAAAAAAAAGAAAAAAATAGAGCAAACTTTTAGTGAGACAAAAATATTTGAAAAAAGCTAAGTAGTATACGGTCTTCGGGAAAATGGTAAAGAGATAAAGTAGCTTAATGTTACTCTTGAGAAAATAGGTTTTGAGAAGGGAAGATTATGCCGTTTCGAGATATAACCCCTGATGAGCTTGAGTTTCTTGTGAAAAAAGCCCTTGAACTGGAAGCTGTTGATGCAAAAATAATCCCTACCTATCAGGTCTTTGTAGAGAAAAGAGTGGTCTTAAAATGCAGGGGATGTATAGGGTACGGAAAAAAACTGACCTGCCCGCCCCACGTCCCCACTGTTGACGAGTTCAGGGAAATCCTTAAAGAGTACAGATATGCCCTGCTTGTAAAATTCAGATCCCCTGCAGTAGCAGACGAGGAAATCGCAAAAGCCCCTTATAAGACCTGGCTTGATCCTGCCGAACCTGAAGAAACAAGAGAAAAAGCATCGAGATTCTGGTCTGATTATTTTGATTACAGCAAAAAGATGCTTCTCTCAATGCTCGAGCTTGAAAAAACAGCCTTTAACGAAGGTTTCACCTTTGCAGTTGCATTTGTTAACGGTTCTTGCAGGCTCTGTGAGAAGTGCAATGTGGAAAAAGGAATCTGTATACACTCGAACATGGCAAGAATCCCGGAACATGCTGTTGGGATAAATATGAAAAAGACGGCAGCAGAAGCAGAAATGCCATTAGTATTCCCTATCAAAGGGCAGCCCGAGCCAATGTCCATCCTGCTTATTGATTAAAGACGGGAAAAGAGAGAAGCAGTTTTAAATAACTGTTTACATAATAAGTCAGAGTGTTATGCCCCTGACAGGTCAGAAAACTAGTAATAGATGCACTAGCAGTTCTAAACTCCTTTCAGTAAAAAGAAAAACCTCACATGTTTGAGAAATACTTTCCCTGAACCTGAAAATCTTTTAATCAACAGTAATAGAAATGCCCCTGCAAGTCTTTCCAGTGGTTCTTCAAAAAAGAAACGAAAAGAAGTAAAAAACAGAAGCGGAATTAAGTATATAAAAAATTCCAGTTTAAAGACTCTCGCCAAAAACATAAGTAGTGCCGACAGTGTTGAGCAGGAACTGTTCAGGCATCTCTTCGGCAAACTGGTTTATTGCTTTCCAGCCAGTGCAGTGCATGGGCACGATATGGTCAGGGCCAATCCTTTTCATTTCATCAATCGTGGGCTGGATAATAGGGTCAAAGAGTCGCCCGGTCAGATGGAAACCTCCGAGGACTGCATGAACCTTGTCTGTTCCTGTTATTTTTTTTGCGTACTCTACGGTATTGATAATCCCTGCATGGGCGCAGCCACTGATAACGACAAGCCCTTTGCCTTTCAGTTTTATCACAAGCCCCTGGTCATCCCGGAATGGGTCAGTTATCCAGTTTCCGTTAATATTAGCCTCAGCCCAGGGAAATCCTTTCTCGAATGGGATTTTGCGCTCAATCTCCCCTGTTGTGTGGATAAGACTGTCAGCAATCGGGAAAGCTTTTTTGGATTTTACAATATCAGCTCCCGATCCCTTCAGAACATCTTCATCGAGTGCGGGTATCATGGCAGGGTGCCCGATTACAGGAATATTAAAGCGGCGTTCAAGAAAGGCATCGGGATGAAGAATAAGTGGGATTTCTTTATTCTGTTTTTCACTTACGTGTTTCAAAAGCTCTGCAAGCCCGAGAAAGTGATCAGGATGTCCATGGCTAAGGGCAACAGCTTCTATTCTGCCAAGATCAGCCTTTAAAAGCTTTGCGTTACTAAAAAGGCAGGCTGGAGTAACTGCTGCATCCATCAACACGGTATGCTCCTCATTCCCGGCACATACTTTGATTAAGCACGAAAATCCGTGTTCGGCGAAAAGGATCTGCGGGAAATAAGGTAATTGAGGCCGTTTGCATACGTCAGTGCTTTCTATTTGAAATATATCCGTATAATTATCCATGAGGACTGTTATTTCCAGCCGGTCAGCTTCCCGAATATCCAGTTTATTCGTATCACTCATATTACTCATATGTAACACCCAGCAGTTTTGTCTTTCTGACTGTTTTTAGCCATTATATATGTTCAATGGCTGGAATCTTTATAAGTCTTTCAAAATTACATGTATGGGTACTGGTAATATTTCAAGCGATCCTGTGTTCCTCAATTAGCCTGTCAAGTAGTTAACCTCTATTTGTTTCTAAGTTCGTCTCTGAACTCATTTCCAGTTCATTTCTTTATCAGTCTGCACTTTCCTCGCTGCTACCGCTATCCAGTCCCCTCCTTCCCTGTAGGATTCTCCGGAAAGACTGTTCCATACCTGTTCAACTTTAAACCCATTTTTCTCAAGAATTTTGCTTATCGTCTCAAGAGAATAATCGTGTAACCAGAGCCTGTATGTTTTTACCGTTCCATCATCATCGGCGACAATATACTGGTTCAGCCAGGTATTATTTTCCGGATAATCGAATCCTTCTTCCAGCACAAGGTGCCTGCCCGGTCTCCAGAACCCGCCTTCTGAGGCATACCACCTGTTTTGGAGTCCTTCCCGCATTCGCAGCATCCTTGTGGACACGTCAAAAATGAAAAAACCCCTGTCCTTAAGTGCTCTGTGGATAAGGCTCAGAAGTATGTTCCGTTTTTCATCGGAAAAGGTACAGATTTCTCCATATGCCTGAAGTACAGCATCAAAAGTTTCCTCATACTCAATGCTGAAAAAGTCTGCACAGATATAATCGATATCCAGTCCTTCCTTTTCAGCCTGCGTGCGGGCATAGTCTATAGACCTCCGGGAGATATCGATGCCTGTAACCCTCACTCCTTCCAGGCAAAGCCTGCTGCTATACAATCCAGGTCCACAGCCAAGGTCGAGCACCCGGTCCCCTGTTTTCAGGAAGCCTGAATATGTCAGGTGGGAAACCGTTTTTTCGATTTCGGCAGTTCTCCGGCTTGCCCTGTCATGGGTCTGGTCAAGATGAGCTTCAAGCATACTTTTTGAGATGTGTGGATCGTTCCAGAACTGAAGTTCTCCGGGTTCGAAAAGAGGAGGTTTTGAGGTTTGAGAGAAGATAGATGGAAAAAGGTTATGGAGCATCTGGATATATTATTTGAAGTTATGACATATAAAAGTAATAAGATAGTATAAAGATAGTGTAAAATTTTCAGTATATTTTTTATCGTTAATTTGTCTGTGTTTTAATTTATCTGTATTATATCTCAAAGAGTTTCGATTCAGTTTTTCCCACAGGCACGAGTTCAATTTTTTTCCTTTAATAGCCAATATACCTTAATAGCCAATATAATATTTATCTCATCAACAGATACCGTCACTATGATGAGTACTATTCTCAAATAAAAGCAGGCATGAAAGGATTAAATCCAAACCTTGAAGGAGAGTTTTTACTTTCAGATGAGTAATCCAGCAGTAATCCAGCACTTCTGCTCTTAAAATAATTAACAGGATCAGTTTAAAATAAGAGAACGGAGTTTGAAATAAGATTTCCCAAAGAATAAATCAAATTTTACCGCCCATCAGGGGAGGTTGGGTGTGTATCTTGTTACAAAAAAATTACTCTAAAACAATTACACGGGACCGATACTATGGCACGCGATTTTAACGAAAAAAGAGGCGGACAGACAGGTAGACCCGGCAGAACGGGCAAGGCAGGCAAGCCAGATAGGGCAGGCAAAGCAGGTAAAACCGGCAAAACAGGCAGAAAAGGTACGGGTAAGGTGGATAAAGCTAGTGAAACTGCCTATGACAGACTGAACAGGGCTCTTGCACCCTATGAGAAAACCCTTGAGAAAAACCCTGAAGATGCAGCCGCATGGGCCGGAAAAGCCTCAGTGTTTCTAAGGCACAGGATGCATAAGGATTCTTTGAAAGCCTTCGAAAAAGCGCTCGAAATCGAACCTGAAAATCCGGCCTACCTTTATGAGAAAGGTTTCGTACTCCTCCAGCTCAACCGGGAGGAAGATGCCCTGCAGGCCTTTGACAGGTTACTTGAAATAAAGCCGGATAGCGACAAAGCCTGGAACCTTAGAACCTCAGTTCTCTGCAGGCTGGGACAGCACGAAAAAGCTCTTAAAGACTCCGAAAAAGCCCTTGCTTCAAATTCAAGACTTGCAGGTGCCTGGCACTCAAAAGGCTCTGTACTTGCTGACCTTGGCAGATATGAAGAAGCCATACAGGCTTACGATGCCGCCCTCAAAATAAACCCGAGTATGGCAAGAGCCCTGGAAGGAAAAGCTTTTGCTCTCTACAGCCTGGACAGACCGGTTGAAGCCATAATAGCATATGACTCTGCCCTCAATATAAACCCTGACAATGCAAAAACCTGGATTGGAAAAGCAATGGTCCATCTAAAGCTCGGCAAATATAAAAAAGCACTTGAGCCCTGCAACAAAGCTATCTCAATAAAACCCGATTCTGCCGATGCCTGGTACTGTAAAGGCCTGGCTCTCTCTGGGTTAGATAAGAATGAAGAGGCCCTTGGAGCCCTTGAAAGAGCCCTCAGAATCAACCCTGAACATATTGAGGCCCGGAAAACCAGAAATACCGTAAGCTCCAAACTCGGGATCGATCTTGGTGAAGAGGAAGAAGACGAAGAAGTGGAGGAGAGAAAGCCGGAAGTAAGAAGGAGCGTCTGGGCAAGAAAAGAATCCGTAAGTAAGATAATGAAGAGAACTGGAGAGCAGGCAAGAGAGTATAGAGAAGAAGAGACAAAGGGAACCGGAGGACAGGAAAGAGAGAATAGAGGTAAAGTAACCAGGAAAAATATCGGAAAAGGGAAAGAAAAGAAGTAATATTTCGTGCCTTGTATAGCTTGATAGATGAGTAACCCTTTGTATATAAACAATTTGTTAAATGCTTAGCCGCCTGTCTATGAATAGCTGGTCGGATGCTTAACTAATATCAGATAACTGGAGCCTGGCAAAAGTAGATATCTCTTTACTTCTTGCGATGCCTTTTCTTAATGCATCCAAAAATGTATCTCCGTAATTAAGGCTCTCAACTATAGTTTCCGTTATCCCTCCCTTTGTACTCATATGTTCTATGTATTTTTCCTCTTCTTTTTCAGAACCAAAAGCAGGTAAAACATTTTTTGCCCACACATGAATTTCTCTAAAACCAGTGTATTCTTTTTCGATGACTCCTATCGCATGATCTACATTCAGTCTCTTTTTATTCGCAATTAGAAGGGCCGCCGGAAGACATACTCCCACTGTAAAATTTTCAATTAAACCTGCCTTTTTTATACTTTCAAAAGTAGAAATTTTTCCTCCATAAGAGATCATAAGTTTTTCTTTGGGAAATCCACACTCAATAAGCATCTGTGCAAGAGTTTTCCCGAGATGTCCTGCTCCAATTATACTTATCGTCTCATTAATCGGAGGGACATTACCTTTCCAGACCATATAGATAAACCTTCTTTATTCCGAAGGAAAGTTTAGATGAAAGATTTTACGTTTCAGTCTCTCTAATGATTGCTTCTTGGCTTGAGTTATATCTTGCAAAAGCGGCAAAGTGCAGACATCTACATCGAAATGATAATAGTTTTAAAAATGGAAGTGATTTTCGAGTTTTTTATTTTATAACGTTTCTGTATCTCCCCTGGATTATACATCTTTATTCGCAGTTTTTCCTTTAGATGGATTTTTATATCTTGAAGTATCTTCATCCCAAAAAATTGGTCCGATATTACAGGCTCCAACAATTATTTAATAATCTGGAAGACGATTTTATGATACAAAACATTACCCAAGTGTGTAAAGCGAACCACTCGGCAGAAAATCCTTTAAGGCATGGAATGAGTGTTCTGTTAAGCACTTTTAGTGATATGGAATTTGATAGGCCTCTTTATTGCTTTACTTTACCAGGTTTCATCCTTGTAGCAGGCGGGTTATATATTAACCTTAATTCAGTACAGGCATTCTATCCTGATGGGAGCTTGAGTTTAGAATCAACTGTTGTGATACTGCTACTGCCTTTCATAGGGATCTTTATGGCTTTTATCGGAATTTTGATGCATTCGATAACCGGACTGATCAGATATAAAATGAATAACCAGAACAAATAACCAGAATGAATAACCAGAATGAATAACCAGAATGAATAACCAGAACAAATAACCAGAATGAATAACCAGAATGAATAACCAGAATGAATAACCAGAATGAATAACCCTTGAAAGCTTACGAATCCGGAAGAACATCAAGACATTTTACCAGGACATTTTTATAAATAATGTTTTATTGAAACTAAAGACGAAATATAAGAAAAGAAGCATGATCATAGAGATTTCTGTGCTTTCTGTGATTACTTATTAAATCTCGGCAACAATCACAACGTAATTTTTCCCATATTTTTCGGTACAGGCTGGATAGATAGTATTACTACATGTACTACTTTTTAATTTCCATACCCTGGCTTTTTGCATATTCCTCGAAGTCCCTGCACCATTCTCCTGTGCTGGCAAAATTAGAGTGTGAGCCTGGCAGAAGTAGAGATTTCTCTACTTCTTGCAATGCCTTTTTTTAGCGCATCCAAAAATGTATCCCCGGAATTGAGACTGTTAACTATCGCTTCAGTTATTCCTCCTTTTGTGCACATATGTTCAATGTACTTCTTCTCTTCTTTGTCGGAATCAAAATCGGGTATAACATTTTTAGCCCAGATATAAATCTCTTCAAAATCAGCGTATTCCTTTTCAATGGCTTCTATCGCATAGTCCATATCCAACCCTTTTTTGTCTGCAACCATAATGGCTGCCGGAAGACATACTCCCACTGTAAAAGTATGCATCATTTCTTCATCCTGGAGTTCATAGGCTTTTAAGCCCAGAACGGATAAAATTTCTGTTAAAGTATAATTTTGTGGATAAACCGCCGCAATACCCTTACCCTTTCTTATCGTATCCGGTCCGCTAGGCATTATTCTGAAAACATCAATACCCAGTATCTCTTCCAGCAAAACCGATGAAATACCGGCCATGCAGGAGACGACAAGGGAACTGCCTGTAAAAGGAAGGCATTTAAGCTCCTTAAGAGCCTGAGGTTTAACCGCAATAAATATGATTGTTGATCTCTGGCAGATCTCGTTATTATCGGCTATATTCTCAACAAGCTTTGCCTCTTTTATACTCTCGAAGGTGGAAGGCTTTCCACCATAAGAAACCATAAGCCTCTCTCCGGGAAATCCGCACTCAACAAATGTCCCTGCAAGAGTTCTCCCAAGGACTCCGGCCCCGATTATGCCTATAGTTTCATTAACCAAAAGAATTTCATTTCCATCCATGTAAAAAACCTTTTTATTGTAAAGAAAACTCAGAGTAGAAAAACTTAGAGCTGAAAAACTGTATTTTTCAACTCCTGCTTAATGGGACTTGTTCCTCGATGTCGAGATAAAACCCTTAATACTGAAAAAAGTTTGGTTGCTCCCTTCGCGATAAACTGTCAATCTGTCAGCAATCACTCTGGTTTATAACTTCATTATTTGTACTTCCGCAACAATCACAACGTAATTTTTCCCATATTTTTCGGCACAGGCTGGACAGGTAGTATACCACATGTACCATTTCTTGATGTCCAGGCTTTGGCTTTTTGCATAGCCTTCAAAGTCCGCACACCATTCTCCTGTTTTTTCAAAATCTCCTTCGTAAGCTTTGGTCAGGAATTTCCCACTTAACGTTACGTTGTCTGCACCTTCGACTTCCCTATCAACAGCCAGATAAATATCCATGTTACTTTCAGAGGTGTGATCCGACAGGCAGAGCCAGTCAGGCATTTCCGCGCCAGCCCTGATAACTTTCTCGTTCATCCTCATAATTACCTCTCCAAAATTAAGAGGCATGTAAAACTGCGTGATAACCGAATCTTTAATGAACTTTTTATTATTCCATTCAAAGATCTTTCCATCCCAGGGGGTGGGGTCAAACCGGGGGCAACATTCCGGAGTTTCGATTTCGCTTGTCATAAATTTTCACCCTGTTAAGTAATAACTTCTTAGGTTATTTCAGGTTTTGGTTTTGTTCTGGTCTTTTCTTTGGGGAAACTATTTCTCAATAAAATAAATTTCCGTAAAGAACCTTACGATAAAAATCAGTATAAGTAATGGATGACTTAAGATCATATAAAAGATGAGAAAACATGGAGAAGATTGTTTTAACAGAAGAAAAAGAAACTATGCTTATTCCTTTATTTGCGAAAGCAAAGGAAAGCGAAAAAAAGCACCCTGTAATTATTGACAAAAAAGCAGTTGAAATAATAAATCAAATTGATTATGATTTCACATCATTGAAAATCCCTGAGAAGACAAAATTGATGATGTGTTTAAGGGCAAAGCTTATTGATAACTTTGTTAGAGATTTCTTTTTAAAGAACGATAAAAGCATTGCTTTGCATTTAGGCTGCGGGCTTGACAGCAGATCTGACAGAATCGATAATTCTGACGTTGACTGGTACGACGTGGACTTCGAAGAAGTAATTGATATTCGCAAACATTTTTTCCGGGAAACGGATAATTATCACCTGATTCCATCCTCAGTTACGGAAAAAGAATGGCCGGAAAAAATCCCCGGGAAAATTTCAGAGGAAAACAAACAATATATAGTCATAGCCGAAGGGCTGTTCATGTATCTTAAAGAAGATGAGATTAAAACATTGATAAGTCGTCTTAAGGAGAGAATTGGCAGTTATATTCTGATTTTCGATGCTTTCAGTGTTCTTACAGCAAAAAAAGTAAAAAACCAACCCTCGATAAAGAAAACAGGTGCAACAATTTACTGGGGTATTGACAATCCTGAAGAGCTCACCGGATGGGGGCTGGGAATTCAGTTTATTGAAGAACAGTATTTTACATCAAACGAAGAAATAGAGAAGTTAGGTACTCTGACAAAGCTTATGTTTAAAATGGCAAATTTATTTTCGATCACTAAAAAAGCCCACAGAATATTAATTTATAGAGTTAGTTAATTCCATTTCTAATCAATTTCATCTGGATAAGGATCTTCTGTTCATTAACTGCGTGAAAAAATCTTTTATCCTGGTTTTAGCTGATCTTGCTATATATTACAGTTTGAAAAATGAAAGGTTTTGTAAGTTTTGGTGTGCTTTTCCAAATCTTGCTCTTGATTCTGAAGAAAATGATTCTTGAATCTATTTAAAGATTCGAGAAGACCTCTTTTGCAGTACTTATGCCGTTTAATGCAGCAGGGAATCCGGCATAAACGCACATAAGGATTATAGTCTCAATTATTTCTTCTTCTGTTAATCCGACATTCAAACCCGCTTTAATATGGAAAGCAAGTTGAGGTCTGGCAGTACCCATGGCTGTAAGTGCGGCAATTGTGGCGATCTGTCTCATTTTCACACTTAAATTTTTTCTGCTGTATATATCGCCGTAACCGTATGCAATGATATATTCAACCATGTCCGGGGCTATATCATCCAGGTTTTCCTTCAGTATTTGCACCTGGTTTTTTTCTAACCGGGATAGCTGTTCAGCTCCAATTGAAAATCTATCTCCGTTTTTATCTTCTTTAACAGGTTCAAAGGTTATTTTTCGATCTTTTATGACTTCCTTCAGTACGTTTATCGCATTTAACGAACCTGGAAACCCGCTATAACTTGACATCTGTATTATAACTTCTAATATTTCTTCTACAGAACAGCCCACGTTTAATGCCCCGTTAATATGGACATTCAATTGCGGTGCGGCATTTCCCATTGCAGTCAGTGCAGCTACAACTGCAATTTCTTTTTGCTTTAAACTGGTACCTTTCCTCGAATAAACATCTCCAAAAGAGAACTCAATAATATATTTACCCAAATCTGGAGAGATACTCTCTAAACTTTTAAATATTTCTTCCCCTATTTTTCCATCAATTTCTTTTAATTTTGACCATCCTCTTTCGTATCTTTCATTTTCCATACTATTACGCTCCAGACTATACTCCAAATTTCGTTTCAATTCTTATATAATTGGGATCTACTTCCTGGTTGAACTGTGCATGATAACTTGAAACAGTTTATCGTCCATGTTTCTAAATTAATCTGTTTCTAAATTAATCTAATTGAAATATTTTAGATATAAAACGGTACTATTTCAAAAAAATTCGCAGTTTTACCGCTCTTTCGTAACAAAAGCAGGATACTGATCTTTAGATAGCGTTCTTGTAAGTTTATCAGGATCGAAATCATAATACGTCGGGATATACTCAAACCTCAATTTTTCGTTCTCCAGATAAAACCTTATTTTTGCATCAAAGGCAACCGGGCGATAGTTATCATTGTCTGCTGGCATGTCCCTGTACAGCAGTTGCTGTTCTTTCCAGCTTAATTGACTGTTTTCCAGCTGCAAGTCACATACCCCGTAAGCAATCCCTTCCATCGTATGCTCGCGGACAGTGGAAGAAACCAATCTCATTATTCCGGTTATCCTGGAGGTACTTCTGCGCTCTGCCAGTTCGTATCGAAATACGCTTAAACCATTAAAATCTTTTTTGACTGTTCCCCTTTTTTTATCCGGATCCAGAAAGTATATTTTTTCAAGGGTGACAGTGGTCATGTCAAACCGGAGGCCGTGCTCGGACAGCACTAAATTCGAAAAAAACATTTCATCGGAATAAACCCCCTCCAGCTTACCCTCTTCAAGCTGATAAACTACTTCATCTGTAACAAGCTTTTTACCAATTACATGGTTATTTAGAAAACCGATTATTTTTTCTCTGTCGGTGCCGTAATTCAGGCAAAGTGGCTTTTTTGCTTGTGTTGTGCTCATACTTATTCGCCTAACTTTCTTTTGTTGTATTTAAACGTATAAAGCCGGCTTAAAAAATACATCATAAACCAACCACGTTATGCACTATAACCAGGCTTATATACAGAGCTATACAAAAGTTGAGTATTCCGTTAATCGAAAAGCTTCTGAATCTTATAAACTCCTTGATTGCTCCTTCCTTCAATGATAAAATACCGGCGGCCATGACCAGAAAAGATACAAATAGTGTTGCCAGGAGAAAAGGTTGCTCACGTGGATTTACCATTCCTGAAACCAGCTTAACATTTGTTTGGAAATCGGCATTACTTATTTTTATGTGATGCATCCCTGACACTTCTGGTGTAAACGAAAAGTAACCTTTAGCTCCTCTTTCAGACCCACGGGATCCTCCAATTGTGGATCCATAGAAATCTTTCTCCCAGGAACGCTCTATATTTTTTGAATCAACTATAACGATCTTTAACAGTTCAGATCTAGAGTATGGTTCCTCTGTTTTAAACACAATAGTCACCACTTCGTTTTCAGTGAGCATGACGTCATTATTGATATCTTTTGATGATCCGACAGAGTCGCTCAAAATCTCTTCACCTAAGACATATTCTCCCGCGTAAAGAAAAAGACCTGAAAGTAATAAATTAAAAACAGAAACCATCCAGATGATTTTAAAAATAGGATTAGTTAATTTATCCTGTTCTCTAATTTCGACCACCATCTATTCAATTAAAACGCTTCTCCGTGTATCTTAAACATAAGTTTTCCTGTATGAACTCCTTTTTTGATAATAGACGTAAGACCTTAGCATTTTTAAACTTTATGATTTTTTCGTGTAAATTGCTTAATAATTCATAAAAAAACAAGATGCTAGATTATTTAATGATTCACTAAACTATTTATCTCAAGATTAATTTCAGTGACGTTGGCTTTATACTAAGACACGTTTGAATGAACCCTCAACTTTTTGTATCTCTCTACAGGTTTGTTAATCCGCAAAAAATTTCGTGAAAACTTAAAAGAGAAAAGCGATGCTACAGTAAAAGGATGAAATAAATAAGGATAAATAAAGACTATCTCTTAGAACGAAACGTCTTTAGGGTCAAAATATTCGGGGTCAAAGTCTTCCCCCAGCCATTCTATTGTGTCTTCGTATTCCTCATGTTCCGGATCTTTCAGGATCTCCAGCATATTTTCATAGCCCCATATCCCGCCGATGTCTTCAGGGACGGCTGCTCTTTTTCCTGCAGTACAGACAGGATACTCCACCTCTTCTTTTCTCGGAAGGATTTTTTCAAGCCGGACTTTTACCTGCCAGTTGTCTCCGAAATCGTATCTGTATAGAGCTTCCTTATTTTCCAGCGTGAAGTAGTTAGAGATTTTAGTTTTCTTCTCAGGCACGAGTGACTCATCATAGAAATCTTCATAATCGTCGCTTTTTGTCCCTATCCTGTCAAGTTTCCCGGTCTTCAGGTTCAGCATTTCGAATTCATGCAGATGGTAATCCTCCCAGTTCATCGCAGCCTGGATAGCATAATGAAGGTCCAAGAAGGTATAATTTTCCGGTACCTGGATCCGCCGCCAGATCTGAGGGACAATACCCTTCATGGAAAGCTTTAACTGATATATATTTTTAAAGGTATTTTTCATAGTTATTCATCCGAATAAACATCTGATAACTTCCACTAACATCCGCTAATATCCGTAAACCGATAACGATTAAATGGATTTTTTTATGGCATGAAGTGGGGGAAAATCCCTAATAGTTTCTAAACATTCATCTATGGATAGGCCTTTAAAAATTTCAAACCACTTCCCTGTGTGCCTCATATATGAAAGATTGAAAAGGCCATCTCCAGCATATTCCATGCGTGCAAACTTTGTTTCAAAAGATGAAGATATAGCCTGCGGGCCTGGGCATGCGTATGTCGCACAGAAATAAAAGGAGCTGCGGTACCACTTCGTATAAACGTCCACTATATAGTTAAAACGCATATCTTCCGGGGGAGATTTAATGTATTCCGGTTTTTAAAATGATTCTACTAGTTCCCTTGCTTTCGTTTCTACTTCTAGTTTAACATCTTCTGGCACTTTAGGTTTTGGAAACTTTTGTGGATAAAAAACCCAGAATTTTTGTCTTCGATCCATAGTATTCCTAATATTATACTGGGCATTATTATTTCTTCCCCTATTTCTCCATCGATTTCTTTTAGTTTCAACCATCCTCTTTCATATCTTTCATTTTCCATAGTATTACACCTCAGATCCTGTGTTAATCTTTATTTTGATGGAATTTTCTCTCGAATCTATTAGAACTCACAGGAACCTGGGGTAAGAAAAGTTTCAATCCCTGTTTTGGTGGATTTTGCTCGCGAATCTTAGATCTTTTGGAGATAAATTGGTTTCATGTAAGATTGATTTTTCCTGAGGGATTATAGTTTTTGTTGCCTAGTGACCGGAATATTTTTGAGTTATTATTTTTCTTCAAATAATATCTATTAACCCAAAAACTGGATTTAAAATACAAAAATATGATTAAGATAAGAACATAAAATAAAAACAATTTTTTACTTTGAGTTAATATATCCTAATGGTCCATAATTTTGGAAATATGTGGGGTGAATAGATGAGTGCCTTTCGAATTAAAATTATTGTTAAATTCTTTTGTATGACTATGATAACGACTTGTCTTGCAGGTCTTTCTTTAGCAGCAGGCTCACTTGATTTTGATCCTCTCCACCAGCTCCCGGCTGAAAGCGGGAAAATTTCGTACTTCAGCTCGATGGATCACGGAAGCTGTGAAGGAGCTGCCTGGGGAGAATTTCTTGGTCCCGACTGTGGAAATGATGATGCAACAAAGTACTGGTATGTGGCAATGCGCTGGCCCTATGCAGGCTTACAGGGAGCTGAGCTGTATAAGGTAAAAGACTGGTGGCACAACAAAAAGATACTCGTCACCAACCCGGAAAATGGCAAACAGGTGGTCCTTGAAGTTAAAGACTGGGGTCCGAACATAATTACCGGCAGGGTGATAGACGTCTCGAAAACCGCAATTGATGCTCTTGGTGCAAACACGGATGACATTGTAAATATCGAGTTTGCAGACCAGAATGCAGAGCTTGGAGTGTATTCCGGCGGATCAGGTCCTTCAACCCTTGAGAATTCTGAGGATAAAGGTGGGGTCGAAACAGAAGTGTTTCAATGGCCTGCGGATATGAAAACTTGCTCCGCTTCGTTAATTTACAGTACATTAAGAAATGGTGGATATCATTCAGGAATAGATATCTCAGGATCTGGGGAACAGAAAATCCTTGCAGCAGCAAGCGGTAAAGTGGTCAATATCATTGAAAACGATGTGGGTTGTGCTTCTAACTGTGAAGGGCCAGCGAAGGGGTGCAAAGACCATGGTTTTGGAAACACAGTTATAATTGAACATCAGCTGACAAATGGAAAAAAGATCTACTCAATGTATGCTCATCTTGCTTCCATAGAATCTGGTATTGAAGAAGGGAGCTATGTAATGGGTGGAATCACAAAAATTGGAATTATGGGAGCTACAGGATACGGTCAGGATGATTACTGGATAAAATGCATAAAAAATACTAATCCTCACCTTCATTTCGAAATAAAAGACTCAAATACTCTTACAAACCCCAAAAACCCATCTGAAACTGCAGAAACTGTTTATGGATATGCAGCTGGAAACCCCGACGACTATGGTTATCATAACCCGGAAAAATACATCAACAACGATGAAATCCTGGTTGTCAAAAGCTATGGTCCCGATTCGGAATCCACGTACAAAGGCAAGACTTCCGCCCAATGGGAATTCAACATTCCCGGCAACCTCGAAGGCTGGGAACCCCACAATATGGAAGGAGCCCAATATTCCGTAGAAGGAGGAAGACTTTTCATCGACCCGGCAGGGTCTGATCCCTGGATTGAAACAAATGGTCTTTACATAGATGCATCAACTGCAAAATTTATAAACCTGAAGATGTCAAGCAACTGTCCTGATAACGTCGGTGCAGTTTACTTCACAACAACAGAATCACCTGCTTATGGAGACGACAAAAAAGTAGAATTTACGACATCAACAGGGCCGGATTGGTATGAATATTCTATTTCAATGGCTGAGAATCCCCTCTGGAAGGGTACAGTTACAGGGTTTAGAATAGACCCCGCAAATAATGGGATTGCAGGTACGAATGAGGATACGGTCGGTTTTGAGTACATAAGGGTGGAATAGACGAATCTGAAAAAAGTATAATTGGGCAAATTTCCGGTGGGATAAGTGTTGATCAGATTTTGGAGAAAAGTCCTGTTAGCGAAGAAAAAGTAGAAGGAATTATGGGATGGTGAATGAGTTTATTGAGGTGCTGATGGGGTTGTTTGAAAGGCTGATTTAAGGTAGGTTAATTAGAATATCAGATAAATCGGAAATAGTTCAAATTTCCCAGGCTCCCAATTAAGAGCCTATCCGAAAAGTATTGTGACTTACTGTATCTTTAAAATTGACAGTACCGTAACCAGAGCTGATTTCAGATCAGACCTACTGCAACTTTAAAGCGTGCCATTATTGACTTTTCGGATAAGCTTTAAGTTGATATTAACCCAAGATTTAATTTTTAATCAAACATTCTTTACATCAATGAGTTCAATACTATCTTGATCTACATACTGCATGTTTCTTTCTGGAAAAACCATACATGCCATTATGATTGCTCCACTCATAAGTTTTGTTCCTCCTGTAATATCAGAGATTACATCACTCTCTTCTAGTTTTAAATCATCGTCCAAGCTATTCAACTCTTCAATTTCATTAGAAAAAATTTCAGTATTAACTGTTTTATGTATGCTTGTTAAACTAGAAGGATTTTCTATAAGAATAGGTCTAGGTATCATATCAGGTTGAACTTTTTTAAGGAAATGAATAACTATATCTTTTTCATTTTCAGACTTATCTGTATACAGTAACCAGCATACTTTCAATTTACCCTGATGTTTCATAATCGCTCTAAAAGTTTGACCGATACCCTCAATTCCGAAAAGTTTAATATATAAATTATCCAGTTGTTTTTCCAGTGACCTGACATCTACACTATTCTTTGCAATTTTTAGATTACTTTTGATATTTTTTTCAAGTTTGCTTACTTCATCGATTAAACCAACGACTTCTTTATCGGGTACCTTGATCTTACTTATGGAAACAATTAAACCTTTATACTTATTTTGGAGCTCTTTTAATTCCACCGACTTTTTATTCCTGTTCCTTGAAAGTAAAAAATCAAAGACAATTATAAAAACAGAGATAATTACAAAAATAAAAAAAGTAGTTATAATATCCCCAAAGTTAAACAATGACGAAATATAACTACATAGATCTTCACTCATAAATCCAAAAACAGTAATTATTGCACTTATTATAAAACCATAGTACGGTTTTCTTTTAGTACAGAATATAATAAACTGATTGATTACTTTGACCATGTATGATCAGTCTCGCTTTTGGATTACAGTCTCAAAATAGAACCAACTTTATACTCAGCCACATGTCTTTCCACAATAACAGCCCCTTCCAACCTCGGGTCATATGTGGCCACGAATTTTGTTGGATGGTAAAAGTGGGTCAGGAAACAGTAGAGCCATATGGGGCCTCTTCCGCTAAGGACTACTCCTTTTGCTCCGTTGATTTCTGGGGGAGCGATTGTTGATAGGTCTTCTGGAGCGAGAACGTCGGGTATTTCAAATAAGACGAGAGTATAGTCATCTTTTTCTACTGTGTTGAAATTTACTTTGCTCATAATTTCCCTACTTTCACTTAATTTAATATCTTTCACTTAATTTAATATTTTAGTTTCAAGCATTAGTTTTTCTTACTCAGCCCTGAAAAATTTCATCACTACGAATCTTTCGAACTGTTCCGAAACCTTTGGAAACAGATTTACCTATCCCTAGATGGTCAGGTATGCAAAAATTGGCCATGAAACCACCATCAAATGAGGTTATAACAGTATCTTTGTATCTCGACTTTGTAGGGAGAAGGTCAATATCGCATTTTATCTGGTCAGGAACAGAATAACCAAGAGATTTTGACATCGAGAGCAGGTTTCCTTTCAGAATATTTCGTAAAAGCTCCACTTTTTCTTCATTATTCTCGGTAAGTTTGAATTTCTCGTAGTTTTTCTGACTGAGGGCAAACCAGGGATGCAAGAATTCGTAAAAGTAGATCTTGCTGCAGAGCCCGAACTCTTCTTTCTTGAGCTTCATCGTCCTTTCGACGATTTCGTAGTCCTTGCCGTTTATATTGATTGTATCAAACTTATCAAAAATTTCTTTTAGTATATCAGTCCCTTCACTGATCCCGATCAGGAGAGGGTCTTCTCCAATAAATTTAAACTGAACAAGAGGATAGCTGTAAACAAACTGGTCAGTATTATGGTTATGCAGCTCAATTAGATCATTAAATTTTGATGCGAAGAAGCCTCGCATCGAAAATAAACTTCTTTGTAAGTCTTCAGTTGATCTGAAGGTCATTTCAAGGATTTTCAGGATCATAGGTTTCAAACTTATAATAATTCATGCCTGCAAGAGGATTAGCAAAAACTTGTTTCTATGAGATTCATACGTTTTCTGGAATTGGTAGCACTTTTCTTTCTTTGAACTCTTTAATGCCCATGTAGGTTGTTTTCTTACTTTTCTCAAGTTTTTTACCATTTTCTACATCAAGTAATATTCGAAGCTGTTTAAGACGGGGAGTATTCCAGAGTGAATCACCAATGCCTTTCTCTTCAGTCAGAATCTTAGTCAATATATGATTCTCAAAGATCGAAATGATATCCTCTATTGCATCGCTCCTTTGCTCAGTTTCTGCCAAATTCCATGAATTACTAACAAAAAGAGTTGAGTATCTTTTAGATCTCTTTGAACTGTAAAGTTTAAGAGTTATCTTAACACTCCCTAATCCTAAAGGCTTACCCATTCCAATTTTGTGAGCGCATCCATCTGGAAGCTTCAATACAAAAAGCAATGCTCCCAGTTCATTTTCAGTAAGATTTTCATAGCGTATTTTGAACTTAAATTTAGTATTGGGTTTCACAGGTTTTATTTTCGTTAATATATTTTTGTTTTTTGCAATAGAGTCACGATTTTGTTCCCAATTTTTTCCAGATTTGTGCCAATAGAATTTATTGCCTCTTATTCTAACGTTGTCGTTGTAGTTTTCCAAGTTGTCTTTATTATTTTCTTTCTGTTCCAGATAAAGTTGGATAGACGTTGGTTTTGGACCTAACATTATTTGGGGGATTGTCTCTCTCATAACTGGATTTTCAGTAGGATTTAACAAAAGAGCATCTTCGAAAAATACTCTACCAGCCAAAGAACTTTTATCGAGATTTCTTCCTTCCTCAAAAGTTGTTCCAAATAAAGCATTCGCAAAATCGAGTTTATTTTTATATTTTGTGTTGTTTACTGGTATATGCTCTCCAATAGATTTTTTATATGATAGTCGGAAGAGTGCAGTATGTCCAAAAGAAACTCTCTCTTTTTTTTCGTTGTCTACCCATTCAACATAAAAACATGGGACTTCACTTTTTTCATCACATAATTTCAAAAGATCCGGGACAAACTTTCCTCTGTTTTCATCCAATTTATAATTTAAGATATCTTCTTCTGGAATTTTAACTCGACTTTCAGTATCCCCATTTATTTCGTTTATGATCCAATCATGTTTCTTGTTATCCATTTTTCCCGAAACGACAATGTGAACACCATCTTGGATTTCATAAAAATGAAAATAGCGTCTTTCTTCTCCTAAGTTTCTAATTTTATTTTCAGATTCTTCTATTTCAATACTTTTAAACTGTTTTCCTTGCAAGTCTATTTTAGCCGGGCATATGAAATAGTCGAATCCTTCTTTCACGAGGTATCCAGCGGACATTTTATATATTGAGTTCCCTGAAATTTCATCTATCGGTTTCATCTGATTACTGTATTCTTCTCGCAAACTTTTGCTACTGCCTGCAAAAGCCCTGAAGTAAAGGTTCTTTTCTTCAAAAAAGCCAAATTTCCCCCAACTAGCGACTTCCAAAAGATTACGCACCATTCCACGAAGACTGCTGCCAGGGATGCGAACTTGTTTAGCTGGAGAAAAGAAGTCTGACTTATCTTTTGCTAGCTTTTGCTCTCTTGCTTCTTCTTCAGTCAAACTTCCTCTTATATAAGTAGGTGTTAGAGTTTCGAGTTCGCATTCAATATATCCTGTGCACCTACTCTCCATATAACTTCCATGTATACCTTTGCTTGGCAAACTATCCGCCAGAACCAGTTTACCATTTAATGGAACAAAATTATATGGCGCCCTTGAAACATCGTTCAAAGGGTCGTTTTCAGAAAATCCTACATTCTCTATTTTTTGTTCGTGAAAACTGAGATCTTGGTTTTGAGATCTTAAATTAATATTATTGCATGTCCCTACTTTGCTCGCCATCTATATCACCATCCCAATAATTTACCATGTTTGTTTATGAACGAAACAAACCTAGAATCAAAATAACTGGCCTGCATGTAGGAGGAATTATCATTTTGGAACTCATTAGTTTTAGATCCGTCGGTTTTGTAAGTTATGTAATTGCGGGTCAGAATAAACAGTCTGTTTTCGCCATCGTCCACTTCAATTCCTATTAATGGAACAATAATCTTCATTCCCCTTTTTTCAGTAAGCTCTGTGAAGTTTTCGTCAAGGCTATTTGCTTTTGTTCCCCATAAGACCTGCATCGCATCAACAACATCAGTATTATCGCCTACTTCGTCTACTCTCAACCTAAAGGCAAAATCACCAGAGTAACCATTCCATCGTTTTCTCCACAGCAGGAGTTCCTTATCCTGATTAAATAATCTCATTTTCTGTATAAACTCAGGTTTCGGAAGATCTTTCCTATAAAAAAGGAAACTAGTACCATCGTATCTACCGAACAGAACTTTATTGTCAAGATAAAAAACGCAAAATCCCGTCTCTCCAAACTTATCACATGCAAGGGCTTCGAGAGAAGAGAAATCTGATAGGCTATATTGTTTACAGGTCTCGGTGCAGGATTTCTTTTCTCTCAAGTTAAGTTCAAGTGCCTTTACTTTCATGCTTCCAGCTCCTGTTTGACACTTACTGCAAACCTGTTCAACTCTTCAACAGCATCCTTGTCAGAAAAAATTAAATTTCCTTCTTTTTCTTCAATCGAAAGCTCTTTATCTTCCCATTTTATTGCGGCAGAAAGTCCCTGCAAAACGCCTCTTCCTACATTTTTCTCTCCACCGATTGCAAGATCTCCGCACCATAGGTCCTTAAGAACCTGCATCATCAGACCCGCTTCCCATGGCTCATATTTTTCAATTTTGATTTTTACATTTAGAGCTTCGTCATTTCCTTTTGACCAGAGAGGCATGCTCTCAAAAAGGGCTGATTTTACAGTCCCTCCAGTGAAACGGTCTATTTTAATCCTTGTCTGTAATTCAGGCTCAACATTGGTGATTTTAGTTTCTTCAACCTGGACACGGCTCTTTATTTCTGCTTTAGACTCGTCACAATCTCTTTTATCTCCACATTTTAAATTCTTCCCGGCAATACCGAATAAGCAATCGATCTTATCTTCAGCAGTATTCTCTTTGGGATTAAGGGTTTTGAGAATTTTTAATGCCCTGTGCCTGATTGCTCCTTTTAAGGAGGTTCCTGGGAGTACGTATTTACCGGCTGAAGTCAGGCTTGTTGAATCGGGCATATTAGCTTTTTCAGAATAAGCCCGGATAATTATGGAATTTTTTATGGCAAATTTTGCATCGATCGAGAAGGTTCTATTTTCTATCAGGTACGGTTCCATTTTCCATTCCGATCCCTCTCCCTGATAGTCCGATTTCTGCCATTCCTGTTTTAACCATTCCAAAACATCATTTTTATTATTAAAATCTAAATGAATTACATGGATATCCTGAAGCTCGCACCTTCCAAATCCGCTGTTTGTTTTAGCACCTATGGACAATTTGCCATTTTTAAGGACATCAATAAGTGTTGCAAGAATCTTCTGGTACTTTTCTTTCGAATTATTCCCTCTGAGAGTTAATTCCCAGAAAAGATCAAATTCAGCATTTTCTTCTATCAATTCAAAGTCATATTTTCCACTTTTTTCCGCAGTCTGGCTTCTTGGATCTATTTTTACACCATCTCTAATCCTGACACTTGCATCCTTAGGGAAGAGGTCGTAACAGATGAAAGCACTTTGGAAAGATTCTTTACAATAAATACACAGCCTTCGATACGGACAATTCCGGTCGTCACATATTAAAGCGCTCAGATAAGATTCTTCTTTCTTTCCATTTCCTGTTTTTTTACGGTGAATCCCCCAGAAGCATTCTGAATCATAATATAATTGATCCTGGAAATTGTCTTCAAAATAATGCCTCAATGCACCTGCAAGAGAAGTTCCGGGAATAAACGGATTTCCTTTTGAGTCCTTCATTACTTCTATGTCAGCCAGATCATCATTTCCGCTTCCAAGAAGCAATGGGGACAGGAGTTTAAGCTTCCCTTTTACAATGGTTTTTCCAACCACAGATTCCTCGGTTAGGCCCATCAGTTCTCCCTCCTTTCTCTTACAGCCGGGGTTTTCTTCGATTCTTTCCTCATTTTTGCCAAAAAAGTTATCCAGTAGTGGAAATAAAGTCTGGATCTTGTGTCTTCATCTTCTTTAGGATCGAAATTTATCAAAGTGCAGGTTTCGTTCAGATTGTAGTCTTCATCGAACTGGGTGAAGATCTCATACTCCTTCGCTTTATAGACATCTTTATTTACAGAAACATCTTTTTCGTCTTTGGAATTGTTCTTCTTCGGTACTACAAAACTGTACAATGTTTCCTTTATTTTCTCATTTCTGCACTTATCCAGTTTATTTTTTGTAAGTTGAGGAAAAGCTTCAACAGCGGTCATAAATTTTTTAGGAGAACCTGAATCTCTTAACATAAGATCCATTCTCCCGATAAGAGAATTGGAAGGTATCCTGCTTTTTTCCTTTAAAAAGCCTGAACAATCTTCCAGTGCTCTCGCTTCAATTCTCGTGTAATACGAATTGAGTATGACATTTTTGACGATATCTTTCACCAGGTCAGGAATTTTTCCACCGGGCTTACTGACATTTCCTTTCGGTTCACCTTTTGTTTCTTCTTCCGGCTTATGCAATTCATAGTTTTTCTCTTTCTGCAGATCTATGGCAAAACGTCCGAAACCTTCACCAGTCCGTTCGCCTATTCCTGTTTTTTGAAGCTCCAGGAGGGACTTTTTTAGCAACTCTTTTATGTCCTTGTCAAGTTGATCGTTTGCTACTCGGATTTTTATTTCAAAGCAGGAACCTGCTTTGATCGAATTTTCGCTTGGTTTCTTCAAGAGCCACTTGCTTACAAAATTTTCAACAATTTCTGTTTTTTTGAAGCTTTTTGTAATTTCAATATTATCTATGGTTAAATTTAGAGTATCCACGTTCAAAGATTTGGCAAGAGACTTTCTCAAATCGTTAATCGAAGCCGAAGCAAATCCACATTCGTTGTTGATGAGCGCAGGCGACAGGAAAGTCAAAATAAAATGATTTTTCAATTCATCAAGCGTTAAACCCTGCAATTCTGACTCATATTTTTCCGGTTCTTTAGAGACCCATGTAAGCTTTGCTTCACCGTATTGGGTACTTTTCGATCTTCCAATTCTGATTTTCCCGCGGCTTTCAAGCAAAGTTTTTATTTGTCTGAGATCAGTTTCACTTCCAAGAATTCTTCCAGCAAAAATCTGGCCAGAGTCCAGAGATTCATAGTTAAAAATGGTTCCTTCCTCACTGTGCCCTTTTAACCTGTTTTCTCTTGCATGGTGGAAATTTATTGACTTTTTTACATTTTTAGTGAAAATTTTACTGTCTTCTATGTTACTGTCTTCTATATGTTGCCGTTTCTCTATCCTGCAGTAAGTGCCTACATGATTTTTTTGTTTCGTATCTGGGTCTTCTATAATCAAATCAAAGGCTTTATTTGCTTCAGTTTCAGGTTCGGCAATTTTATATTTGTTGATTGAGAATGGAGTGGGGAAGAAATAGTTTTTTTGACCATTTTCTTCGTCTGCGATGTAAGCGTTGGTAAAGATAAGCCCAGAGTTTAAGAACCACCTGTGGAACGTGGGGTCTTCGTGCGCATCTGAGTGGAGATTCGCCTTTTTTATATAGTTATTAGCGAAAATACCCTGAACGACAGTTCCCGGAATGTAGTCAAGAGTAGAGACCATGTTCGTATCTCCTGAAATCTGTGTCAGAAGCACTGGGGACAATGTTTCTATTTCATAAGTGAGTTGATACATTTTAAACCTCCACCAATTTTCGAAGCTTTACAATGGATTCATCATATTCGGGAACCTGTTCTCCACTTAAAGAACAGCTTACAAGCCCGAATCCCCTGTTCCTGTTTGTGCCAATATGTCTCAAATTCCTAGCAGCAAAGGATAGAAAATCAACTTTTTCGATTTCTATTTCTCCTGAAGTTTCCATCTTTGCAGAGAACTTTAATCCTCTGTTCAGGACTCTTGACGTCCTTAGAGAATGTTCTTTTTTTATTCCTTCTTTCTTAATAGCTGTCTGTCGCCGGATAGAAGTGAAAGTATTGAGGACAGTGTCTTTTGAAAAAATACTTCTATGTTTGTCTTCCAGCCACTCAACCCACTGCTTGTTTAAAGCATAATCTTCGATGTAAGCATTTGAAAAAGAAAGCTCACCACTTTCCGTTTGGCCTATTTCCCCGAAAAGAGAATCGATTTCTTTTTGTGAAACGAACCCAATACTTGCTTTTTCGAATATTTCCAGTACTTCTACTGCTGATTCCCTGAGGCAGCCTTTGATCCTTTTTGCAGGAATGTATGGAAGCCCATATTTATCAAAAACAATGTCAGAATCAATTGTAGCTCCCCATCCTTCACCTGATCCTATAAGAGTGTCAGAAAGAAGTCCAATATTCAGGTTAAAGCTGGACATCACTCACCTCCTTCTCTTCGAGTTTTATCGGGTAAATTTCCATCAATTCAAGCATATCAAAATAAGGTGTAAATTGTTTCTTATTTTCACATAACCACCCTGTATCTTTACATTCAGGATATCCCTCAATTTCAGGCAAAGTACGACCTCGATAACTCATTTCTTGAATGAAAATTTTAGCAGAGTTGGAGCCCATCGTCAGTACTTCTCTTAATTCTTTAATTTTGGAATTAGGCCATCCTTTTTGCTCGGGTTTTTCAGCCTCTGCGCCGTCATCCATTCCTTTGAAATGCTTGATACCCTTTATGCATTTGGAAAAGTTCCGATAATCGTTTTCATTACCAACAACTCTGTAAGGTCTAAGACAAAGGTATCCAGTAGTTACTTCGTAATTGGCTCTGCGGATGTCGTCCAGTTCCCCTGAGAGACCCCCATATGCAAGGTGAAAATCCAGCCAGGAACTGTTTTCTTCCTTCTTCTTTCTGGATTCTTTTTTAGCATTCTTGCAGAGATCTTCAGCTAATTCGTAACCACGATAGAAAGGATATTTTGTTTTAGTGATGGCTACACCTGCGCAGGATGACAGCTGTATCTTCTCATCTCCTTTCGTACCTTCCTTTTCAGCAAACTTTTCCATGAAAATCTTAGCAAAGTAGATTCCTAGTTTTCCGGGACATACGAAAGTAATATCATCCCCGCCTATGATTATAGGCCTGATTGGTAAAAGGTGCCAATTGAAATCAAAATAATCATAAATATAATCGTCCGTTTCTATCTTTTCGATTATAATTCCTAAAAGCTCTTCCACTGATTTCTTTGTTGAATTTTTTACTGATTTAGAGAGGTTTCGTATTTCTCGAAGTGTTTTACATGATTTGAATGCAGAACCCATGCTATTTCCATCAATATGTACGATGGCTATGTGGCTGTCGTCATCGCACTGTCCAAGTTCTTCAAACTCTTTGGGAAACTTATATATTTGCTTTAAAACTTTTTTAAAATCCTCATGTAATTTATCGGTTGCAGCATCAGCAACAGCTAATTTCGCCCTGGCAACTGAAGAAATGTAAACTTTTTTATCTTTCATTGTTTTATCCAAACATTCAGCCGACAGCCCCGTCCTATTGCACTCGGCGGTTATCCCATGTCTGGGTAAAGTTGTCTGAGGCTGGTATTTTAATTTGTTTTCAGTCAGCTGTTTAAATATTTTGGTAATGATATCCGGAAATTTGTCTTTATTGTTCAGGTATCCATCATCAATTGCGCAAATTGCAATATTCGGATTCAGTCCCGGAGTATTTATTAAAAGTTCTTTTGACCACTCTTTTGCGAGATCTTTTGCCTTTTCTTGATCATTTAAAAAAAGAAGTGCGTTTCCGCCTCCAATATACCCCACTTCGGCCTCAACCCCAGAGTCAAGGATTCGGATCTCGTCGGCAAAACCATCCGTAGCATCTTCATTTTTTGTCCACTCAGTCCAGCTTTCAAAATCTTTTGCATCAAGACCGACTCTTTGCCAGGCTGTCTTAAGATTATCTTCGAATACGTTTTCGACAAGATAAGAAGCTCCGTAGTTCTCCTTCAATTTGTTACTTCCGAAAACATATCTCTGGATAGAAGCAACTTCCAATAAAACGGCGTAAATAGTGCTCATGTATAACCAACTCTACAAATCCCGAAATATCATAAGACTTCTGTCGTTCCTGAAAATTTACAAATCAATATCATAATTTTAATTAAGTCTTACAATTCAACTCCCTTAAACTTGGGGGATATATTCACCTCAATTAACTCATTTTTGTTACTTTGTTCTATATACTCGAGGCCGCGGTCAGAATTTAAACACGATAATACCATTGCAGCTGTCATTGGTTTATTTCCTGCAGTAATGTCTGCAACGATGTCGGTTTCTCTCAAGTCAGAAGGTAAATCGTCGTATATCTCATCTATAATTTCCTTTATGTGTTTACTGTTATTTGGATCATTAATTCTCACAGGTTCTGGTTTTATCGCGTTCTCGGTTACTATTTCAAAAAAGCTTTTCACAACATCTAAATTCACACCGGACTGGTCAGAATAGATCAACCAGCAATGCCTTAATTTTCCTGTTTTTAAATGATAATCCAGAGCCCTGAAAGTTTGCCCAATCCCGCGGATACCAGCAATTGTTTCAACATTACCTGTTTCTTTATAGTTCTTGATGTCTTTTTTGCATTTTTCCAGGTATTCTCTCTTTTCTTTGTCGCCTTTTTCTTTATTGTCACTTACGAAAGCTATCAGTCCTTTATACTCACCTCGTAATTTTCTACTGTTAATTGAGCTGTCTATTAATTTTCTCAGCTTTTTTTCATTTCTTTTCTCAAAAGCAACGAATAAAAGGATCAGACATAGAAATAAGAAGACAATAATTAAAACACTTTGAAAATTACCAATGTTGTAGCTCAAAATATTGGAGAGGAGATTTATAAAAATTGCAAACAAGCCTGACCATATCAAAAAAGGAACCAATTCATTTGTATTCAATAATTTTCTAGCAACTTTATTTGACATAAATCTCCCAACCAACATGATTTAAAGATTTCAAGACTATTTCTGGATCATTCTGAGGATTTTAAGTTCAATGCTTCCCTTATTTACAATATCTGTAGATAATTATTTGAGAATACTTCTTTAATTTTGGTTATATTTGTAATGTAATAAATAAATTTTTGCATTCATTAGGACATCTTTCTACATAAGAAATTACTGGGTATATATTTAAATAAATTCTTTAATTTTTTTATTGAAACACTGTTCAATTCTTTCAAGCCCGGCTGCATAATCGGTATGTTTGTAATAGTTCACCCAGGGGTCAACAACATTATAAATATTATTAATTACAGTATTCAGAGCCTTAACCTTATTTTCATTGACGGAAAAGACATTTTCTACTCCTTCTTTATTATTTATGCTCTCAGCACTCACAATATTCTCGATGCTCTCGACGACCTTCTCAATAGACCCTTCAGTAGGCATAACTCTTATAACGCTTCCAGCCCCGTTTTCCTCTTCAATTACCTCAAAGTAGAACCCCACGAATTCAAACCCATTTGCGGCAGTCCCGACATAGGTCTTTTCTTTATTCAATTCGAGGCCCAGGTCGCCCATAAAAGCCTTTATCCTTTCCGGGTCTATCCACTCCTTTGAAAGGACCACAAAGTCATCGGAAAAACGCACAAGGTGCTCTATTGATTCTCCTTCAACATTCTTGAGCCCGATCTCAGTCCAGTGGTTGTCGAACTGGTCCAGGTAGAAGTTTACAAGAAGTGGAGAGATTATCCCGCCCTGGAGCAGCCCTTTTCCGGAAGCTTTTCCGGAAGCTTTTCCGGAGCTGCCTGCCTGTGAGCCTTTCTTGAGCCAGTCCTGGACAAGGGAAAGTATCAATTTGTCTTCGATTCTCGTTTTAAGGATCTTCATCAGTTTATCATGGGGGATGCTGTCAAAACAGTCCTCTATATCTCCCTTTAAGTAATGGGTGCTTCCGGCTTCGAGCCATTTGTAAACTTCAAGGCTGGCAAGTTTTGCAGACCTATACGCCCTGTAGCCGTAGGAGCAGTTTTCAAAATCAGCTTCAAAAATAGGCTCAAGGACGAGTTTTACAGCTCCCTGGACAAGCCGGTCTTTAAGGGTTAAAATTCCAAGCTGCCTTGTCTCCCCGTTTCGTTTGGGGATTTCGACCCTTCGGACTTCGTCAGCAGCATACCGATTTATTTCAAGTTCCTTCTTTACTGCCCGGATGAAGTTTTCAATCCCTGAAGCCTCTACCTGCTGGATGGTAAGGGAATCCACACCTGTACCCTTTGTGGTTCTGTTAAGGCTCTTCCAGGCCGTGTACAGGACCTCGTCTTTCAAAAGCAGTTTTTTAAGTTTCTTAAACTTCTTTTCTGGGTTTCTCTTCGCTTTGCTGTACAGTTTCAGTTGAATCTCGGCTAGTGGCTGGTTCTGTATATCAGGTTCCTCCTTAAATGGTCATTAATTTTCAGTCAGCTACAGAACCTGATATACTTAGCCGCGAAGAATTCGGTTTTTTTCCGAATTAGAGTTGCTGATACTGTTTTTTAGGAGATCTTTTCAAAAAAATTATTAGTGCAGGGGATAATTTTCAATCCTTATTTTAGTGGAAGCTACCTCTCGACCAGGAAAAATCGAAGGAGGTGAAAGAATAGGATGCCACAGGTTTCAATCCTTGTTTTAGTGGAAGCTACTTCTCGACGCACTAAAAGAAGATTACCAAAAAGAAGCTGAAAAGGAGTTTCAATCCTTGTTTTAGTGGAAGCTACTTCTCGACGAGGAAGGTGATATCGTCTTTGTTGACGTATTGAAAAGGTTTCAATCCTTATTTTAGTGGAAGCTACTTCTCGACGCATTATATTTGAATAACAACAATATTTCTTTAAAGAAGTTTCAATCCTTATTTTAGTGGAAGCTACTTCTCGACCCATAGAGAAGAATTGCTTCGCTCGGGAGATTTTAGTTTCAATCCTTATTTTAGTGGAAGCTACTTCTCGACCGTTTGAAGCAAGCGGTGCGAGCGTAAGAATGAGGGTTTCAATCCTTATTTTAGTGGAAGCTACTTCTCGACTATTTTTGATAAAAACGGCATAAAAACAATCGAAGAAGTTTCAATCCTTATTTTAGTGGAAGCTACTTCTCGACCAGGGAAAAATAATAGAAGAAGCTATTGATATCGGAAGTTTCAATCCTTATTTTAGTGGAAGCTACTTCTCGACGAACTTCTGAAATGCGGAGAAGTCCTGGTTATTTCTGTTTCAATCCTTATTTTAGTGGAAGCTACTTCTCGACCTGGAAAACTTATTACTTTAAACCAGACAGACATGGTTTCAATCCTTATTTTAGTGGAAGCTACTTCTCGACGAAAGAAGAATCCAGAGTACAGGCTTGCCCGTTTCAAGTTTCAATCCTTATTTTAGTGGAAGCTACTTCTCGACCTATGGTCGTAGCTGTACAGAATGTGAACATCCACTGTAGGTTTCAATCCTTATTTTAGTGGAAGCTACTTCTCGACTATGACAGAAGAAGCGGTCGATAGCATCAGAGAAAATTGTTTCAATCCTTATTTTAGTGGAAGCTACTTCTCGACCTAGTAGAACAGATAGCGAATAAAGCAAGAGCAAATAGTTTCAATCCTTATTTTAGTGGAAGCTACTTCTCGACGAAAGAAATGAGAACCTTCCCGCTAAAAGCAGCGAGTTTCAATCCTTATTTTAGTGGAAGCTACTTCTCGACTGGAATGCTTGATGATCAAGCGGATGCAGCTCTAAAGGAAGCAGTGGTTTCAATCCTTATTTTAGTGGAAGCTACTTCTCGACTTAGAAGTAGAGGATGTTTATGAGCCTCTAGAAAAGTTTCAATCCTTATTTTAGTGGAAGCTACTTCTCGACAGGAATACAGAACCAACGCCAGATCCATTTGAAAAGGTTTCAATCCTTATTTTAGTGGAAGCTACTTCTCGACTCCGAGAGTCTGTGACATTACATCCAGAATTTGCGAGTTTCAATCCTTATTTTAGTGGAAGCTACTTCTCGACAGGGTCGTTTTCCCTTATTTTCAGCAAATTATTAAGTAATTTCAAATCTGAAAACTAATATCAAACAGCTTATTTTTCACTTTGACTGTCTAATATTTGGAATTTACCTGTTTTTGTTTTGGTCAACAAAATTTGCTGGTCGACAAATAACTGGATAGTATATAAGGAGCAGCAAGTTATAAACTTTTTCATTTTTAACTGCTCGATGTTGATATTATTTTTTTATCAATGTACATGTCTGTATACTTTTTCAAAACTGTTTGGGAAGTTAGGGATGAGCAGCAAATCTAAAATTTAATTATAACGTTGTGCTCTTCCTGTGCATTGTGATTTTTACATTTCATCTCGAACAGAAAAAGAAAGAATTATTTCTAATTATTTCAAAACAGTTATTTACGATGTTTCGGACGAATCCGTTTTTCTGTAAATTAGTTTGTGAAGTTGAAAAAAAGCGTGATTCTTCTGGAAAACGGTCAATAATTTCCAGGATTCGGAAAAAAGCCGAATTCTTCGCGAAATAGTATTTGTATGTCTGTAGGGTTAAAAGAATATGGGACCTGTAGTACAGAGTTCTCAAATAACAGGGGGAATTACTAAATTCGCCTGATTGTTGATGAATATGGGACTTATATACATAAGAAAAGCAATCGGTTTATTTTCGTGGATAAGACTGAAAAGTTGCTTAAAAAGGGCTTTTCGGCAGATAAGGTCTCACAGATCCTGATTTACACGGGAGCTGCAGTTACTGCTGATGCAATCGAGCTTGCGGTCAAAAAAGGAATTGACATCGTTTACCTGGACAGGATGGGGAAGCCTTTTGCAAGGACTTATTCTTGCGGACAGGAAAACTCTGCAACCGTACAGCGCTACCAGGCAAGAGCTTATGATGACGGGAAAGGGATTTTTCTTATGAGCTCTATGATCGGGGCTAAAATCCGGAATCAGGCTTATTTTTTAAAGAGTTTGGCAAAAAACAGAGACAATGAGCGTCTGGCAGGACAGGCAGAAAGGATCATGTCCCAGGCAGAAAAAATAAAAAAGCGGGCTGAAGAATGGGGCTATATCGAAGAAGCAAGGGATAGTCTCTTCGGGATTGAAGGCGAAGCTTCACGGATTTACTTTCAGGCCCTATCAAACGTCCTTCCCGAAGCCGTGTACTCGGGGACGAGAACAAAAAGGCCGCCCGGAGACCTTTTCAACGCAATGCTCAGTTACGGGTACGGTATCCTCTATACAGAAGTGGAAAAAGCCTGCATACTCTCAGGCCTTAACCCCTACATGGGTTTCCTGCATACCGACCTGCCGGGAAAGCCTTCCCTCGTCCTTGACCTGATTGAAGAATTCCGGCAGCCGGTTGTGGACAGGTCTGTGCTCAGCCTGATTTCAAAAAATCTGGTAACAAAAAACGACCTTAAACCGGTTGAAGGCGGTTTTTACCTGAACAGGGCTGGAAGGCATAAAACTCTGGAAGCCGTCTCCGAAAGGCTGGCAAAGGTTATAAATTATCGGGACTTCAGGCACTCTTTTTCCAGCCTCGTCCTGCTGCAGGCAAGGGCGGTTTCAAAATTCCTGACTGGTGAAAGAAACGGTTATGCTCCTTTTGTTTACTGGAGATAAGGATTTGAGGACGGTACTGAGGAAGTTTTTGGAGATTCAACATGTTTTTATGGCTTGTCTATGACATAACCGATAACAGCCTCCGGAACAAAGTTTCGGAAAAGTGCCTGGACTTCGGGCTCTACAGGTTCCAGAAAAGCGTATTTTTCGGGGAGCTGGAACAGGAAAAGATGTATTCCCTTGCAGAAGAAATCGAACAGGTCCTTGACCATGAGGAAGGTACCGAAGAAGATTCCGTGCTCCTTTCACCGGTTTGCACAGCCTGCCTTGGAAAAAGGCTTGTAATCGGGAAAAACTTCGACATTGACACATACGCAGAAAAAGAATGCTTATTTATTGCTGAATGAGCTGAAACTGTAAGGAAAAAAACAGGAAATAAATAGGAAAAAATACAGGAATAAAGCGAAAAAAGATAGAATAAGGAAAAACGGGGTGAAGTCCAAGAAAAACAGGAAGTAGAAAAAGCACTGCAGGAACGGGAAAATATGGCTGTGATGATTGCAACCCTCGGAGGGTCTGGAGATATAATAAAACTGGGAGTCCGGCTGATGGAAAATGTAGATAAGGTCCTGATTGTTGCCGGAAAGCCCTTATACGAACTTTATCCTGAATCTGAAATCAAAGAAGGTACGGAAATTGTAAATCCCCCGGAAAAAGCTTCAGAACTCACTAAGCTCCTTGACGGGTTTGGAATCGGTGTGGAAACTTTCAAAGTAGACCCTTTTAATTTTAAAGAGTGCCTGATTACGATAATTGAGCTGATCCATTCCCAGCCTGAAGGTGTTGAAGTTGTTTTAAACGTAACAGGCGGAACAAAAATTCTATCCCTTGCAGCCATGAGTGCTGCAGGCATGTGCCGCTGCAAAGCTTTCGTTATCCAGGAAAAAGGAAACGGAAGCATCAAACTTGAACTCCCAATGCCTGATTCCGGCTATTTCGAAAAAATAGGAAAGCAGGGAAAGAAGATCCTCTCCTACCTTATGCAGGAAGAAAAGAAGCTGAAAAAGCCCCTCGAGCAGTGCAGTGATGAAAAACTCAAGCCCTTCATAACTAAAAATATAGCAAACCACCTCGGAGTCACCCCCCAGACCATCACCCCAACCCTCAAGGCCCTGGAATTTTCCGGGCTTCTCTCCAGCAGGAAAGGCGCAGTAAAAAGAGGAGAGCCCGCAGGAGGGAAATCTGGAGTAAAAATCTGGAGTCTGACAGATGAAGGAAAGATTTATGCTGCCTATTTCAGTAAGGAAAAGCTTCGCATGATATAAAGTAGAACGCCAAAACATTTAACCGAATGCGATGGTCAGGTTTTGCTTATAAAAATCATCTAAGGAAGCTTAAAATTCGTGATGTTGTATAGGTATTTATCATGAAAGAAAATAAAGGCAAAAATGCGGATTTTACAGGAACATGGCATATTTACGAGATGGAGCTATGGGATGAGGACTATTTCAATATGGACGTTCAGGCTTATATTAAGATAAAGCCGGATAACCTCGGGTCTTTTCAATTTGGTCTGATTTGTGGTGAAATAGATGGAAAGATCGTTGATTACGTTGAAGGCACAAGATTTGAATTCACCTGGGAAGGAAATGATGAGTGCGACCCTGTCTCTGGTTTCGGCTGGGTCAGGATAAGAAAAAACGATGAACTCGAAGGTGAGTTCAGGCTTCATCTGGGAGATAGTTCTACTTTTTTAGCAAGGAAAGTAGAGGAATTAAATCAGGGTTTTGAGAGTTAACTTAGCGTTTAAGAGTTAACTTAGAGTTTATCTCATACTCGCAAACCTTCGGAAACCATCTGAAAACAACTCAATCTATCTCCTGTAATAGTTTTTTTGCTGCTTCCAAATCCCCAAGCTCAGTGTATGATTCAGCTTCTGCTCCGAGCATATTTCTTATTATCGATTCATCCGAGTGAGGGAAAAGCCGACGGAAATCCTGGCAGTATTTTATCCTTTTTACGTAAAAGGCTTTATCTTTCAGCCCTGCGTTGCCCAGTTCAATTTCAAAATCCTGACACCAATTAAAAATACTTTGCATAAGATCCGGAATGAATTTATCGGCTTCAGTAACGGATTTTATATGAGGAGGGACAATACTTACTATCATGTTCCAGGTTTTTTCCCACTTTTCCAGTCCTTCGCCGTAATTCTGTTTATCAATGTCTTCGTAGCCTTCCTGCATCAAATCATCGATCATTTCTACATTGTGTTTCTCCGGGGTTATACGGTTCCATAACTCTATCATTGCCAGCCAGATGAAATCTTCATCCGGACCTGGGGCATGGAAGTCCTGTGTATAATAATGATCTTCTGCTAATTGAATTGCAGAGATATGATGTTGAGCCTGTTTTTTAAAACGTTCTATTTTGAAATCAATGTTCATTGATTGTAACTTTTCAATTATTTCTGAAGTGCTCATCTTTCTTACTTTATCAAGATTCGATGAAAAAATTCGCTGATTTGTTTTTCATCTAATTTATATTTTTTATTCAACTCTTTAAGTGTCCCATTATATGCTTCTGAATAAAGATTAAAAATTTTTCCAGATATTTTTTGATAGAATCGTATAGTAAGCTAGAAATTATGTTAGAAATGTAGGCTGAAGCTAATACTAAAGATAATGATGATAATAAATACGGATCTATCGTTCATATCCCTTTGACATTGGGCACTTCATAATAACAACGCAGTTCATTATTAAAAACGTATAAATTAATTTTTCTATTTTAGGTTCTGTGTAGTCTATGAGGGCTAAGGGTTATTTTCAGCTGTAGTCGGTCATGTAAAGTTGTTCATACCTCATAGACTACACAGTAAATAAAAACATAATGTTTATATACCGATATTCCCAATAAAAAAATTATGAGCGATTACTTAGAATCGAAACTTGCAGGAATTGATATTGCAGTCGGATGGGCAGTCGATTCTTTTCTTTTCCCTACGAAATCAGGAAATTTTGATCCTTGGGGGAAAAAAATCACAGCTGATTTCATTGATCTTGTAATTAATCATGAATCAACAGTATTTCCTTCTCCATCTCCCAAATCAATTAAAATGCTGGATCTGAAGGAAAGCGATAGTTATTTGCCAAAAATTTATTCAAAAAATATTGGATTAGTAAAACCATACTTAGGTCGAACCGCAAAAGATATTCCATTGAGCGATGAGAAATTAGTTAAAGAATTTGATGCATTTAAAGCTTGGATTTATAATCCAGAAAATTACAAAAAATTAAAAATTTGGCTGAAGTATCACTTGACAGAAGAAAGATTGCTCAAACGAAAATTGGCGGTCATACCTACTTATGAAGTTAATGATTTTTTAAAGAGTGAAAACCGATTAGAAATGGCTAAAGTTCTCAACATTAAAGAGGAATATTTTATCTATTCTTTTGACATTTGGATAAGAACAATAAAGTATTACGAAATTTTTGGAAATGATGTCACATATTTTCCGCATGAATATCGCGCAAATGCAATCATCCATAATTTTGATTTTCCATCACAATTAAACTGGAGCTTACAAACACCCAGCGACTATGAGTGGTCATGGGGACAATATTTTGTTTCAGAAATGTCAAGAAATAAGGATTTTAATAAAAAAGATTTACTCATTAATCATATTCCCTTAATCCATGAAGAAACTCTTAAAAGAAAGGCTGATTTTGAAAATAAAAAGCCAGAAGAGAAAATTGACGCTGTTACTGAAATTGCTGCCGAATTGAATTTACCTGCAAATATAAAAAGTGATATATTTAGTAAAGCGCAGCGTGCTTATCAATCACTCACAACTATAGCAACTATAGGGTCTCTTGCTTTACCTCCATCCCCTCAGCTTAATTTAATTCGAATTCTTATACTTGGAGGATTGATACCAGTTACATGGTGGGACGGGAGAATACCTGGAAAATTGGGAAAAGTTAAATTTTTAAAGGGGATTATTGAATGGCAAAATTTAGTAAAAAGACCTGGTTCTCCTTAAGGAATTATGAAAAATATAAACTGTACGTTAGCGTCCTTCTCCGTTCGCCTTCTGGCTTCTGCCCGAGCACTGGCGTGGAAGCAAAACAGAATCGGTTGGTACGTACACAGTAAAAGGCTCAGGAGGAGTTGTGTGTTACATTAGTTCGTTTCTTTAATTCGTTTTTTACATCCCTAATCATTCTACCATAATTAATTTCCATGAAAGCAGCAAAAGCTTTTACCATTTCAACATCCATATTTGGTTACCTAACAATTTCTGGTGACCACAGTTCAGTGCGTAAAAGTAAGTTTCACCCTGCTGAGCCATAACTACTTATTCCCGCCCGTAAATGGATGTAAAGCTTCAAATGCTTGATGAAATAAGACAGCACACTCGAAAGGATGTTTCTTAGCTGCGATATCGGCATAATAACCATCAATTAGCCTCTGCAAGTCTTCCTCAAGAGTCTCAGCGTTTCCAACCTCGATAGGACAGCCACGAATATACACATTTGAGTGTCCTGAACTTTCCAGCATCACTTTGGATATTTGCCATTACAAGCGCATGGATTTTCAGGATGAACTTGAGAGTGACTTTTCCCTTGTAAGACGACGTATACTTCCTGACCTGCACAAATTCTGAACTTCATTGACTTCACGCAGTGATTTGTCTTCAGGTACGATTCCTTTCTCAAGCAAATCTCCGACTTGGTTCTCAGACAATTTATTGCCCTCGATAGTTGTTGTGTTGTGGACATGCATCGTTTCGAATATATCTTCTTGATACTGCACATCTTCAGGGTCGAGTGCTTCTATGTACAGATTGCTCTCGAATAACTGGAGGTAGGAACGTTAGATGGTTGGATGTTTCAATCCTTGTTTTAGTGGATCTTGCTCTCGAATCTAAAATCAAAACCTACTAAGCTTAATTCATTTTCCAGTTTCAATCCTTGTTTTAGTGGATCTTGCTCTCGAATCCTTTTTAGAGGAAGTGCTCGCCTTTAGATAATACTGTTTCAATCCTTGTTTTAGTGGATCTTGCTCTCGAATTAGAACCATTTGGCTTCCCGGTGTTAAAAATGAAAACGTTTCAATCCTTGTTTTAGTGGATCTTGCTCTCGAATAATTGTCTCCGGTCCTGGAGAGGACAGCACTTTGAGTTTCAATCCTTGTTTTAGTGGATCTTGCTCTCGAATTGGAACCCATTCTACGAAATCAACTGGTTGATTTTGTTTCAATCCTTGTTTTAGTGGATCTTGCTCTCGAATATTCCTGCAATGCTTGAAAAATTCGATGTAGAAAAGTTTCAATCCTTGTTTTAGTGGATCTTGCTCTCGAATTAGAGTCCTGCGAGGCATTATGGAGATCCCCCATCAAGTTTCAATCCTTGTTTTAGTGGATCTTGCTCTCGAATTTTTCATACTCTCCCCCAACAGGGACCGAAACGAGGGTTTCAATCCTTGTTTTAGTGGATCTTGCTCTCGAATTAAAATAGTTATGGCGCAGAATTGGTTTAGCCGGGGGGTTTCAATCCTTGTTTTAGTGGATCTTGCTCTCGAATGTTCTCATGTGATACCCTCTGGGTTATCGCCGTCATCGATCAAACAATGTTTCAATCCTTGTTTTAGTGGATCTTGCTCTCGAATTATTACTATTAATTGTAATAGTAAGTAAAAACGGTTTCAATCCTTGTTTTAGTGGATCTTGCTCTCGAATTTTTTCTAATTCTACATTTTCTATTTTTCCATTTGGGGTTTCAATCCTTGTTTTAGTGGATCTTGCTCTCGAATACTGCATTCTTTTTCATATCCCTGAGCATTGCATGTTTCAATCCTTGTTTTAGTGGATCTTGCTCTCGAATTTCACTTGCTTTTCGGGTCCACCTTTGCCCTTTGTAGTTTCAATCCTTGTTTTAGTGGATCTTGCTCTCGAATCACTTCTGCTTGTCTTTGCTTTTGTGGAGTGGACCCGGGTTTCAATCCTTGTTTTAGTGGATCTTGCTCTCGAATAACGCATATCTTCAGAAAATGATTACTCTTAGAGATGGTTTCAATCCTTGTTTTAGTGGATCTTGCTCTCGAATAACTTGCAGTCATGGACAGGTTTTGGGTATGGGGCTAGTTTCAATCCTTGTTTTAGTGGATCTTGCTCTCGAATCTTTTCATTTTTACTCAGTGGGGTGTTTTCATCTCACTTGTTTCAATCCTTGTTTTAGTGGATCTTGCTCTCGAATAGGTACTCATTAATTGCCCTTGTACACTCTGGACTGTTTCAATCCTTGTTTTAGTGGATCTTGCTCTCGAATCTGGACCTGGGCGCGCCAATCTCCTAAGGATTGTTTCAATCCTTGTTTTAGTGGATCTTGCTCTCGAATTCATTTAGATTTTTCTTGAAAATTTGTGTATTTCTCGAGTTTCAATCCTTGTTTTAGTGGATCTTGCTCTCGAATATGCCGAGATATACAACCCTTGCCGGACTTTGAGAAACGTTTCAATCCTTGTTTTAGTGGATCTTGCTCTCGAATGAAGACCTATTTTTTTCTATTTGGGACTTATGTAGTTTCAATCCTTGTTTTAGTGGATCTTGCTCTCGAATCATAATATATTTCAGCTTTTATGCGACACTTATGTTTCAATCCTTGTTTTAGTGGATCTTGCTCTCGAATAATTCAATCTTTTCTATTAGTAGATGTGGATGCAGAATGTTTCAATCCTTGTTTTAGTGGATCTTGCTCTCGAATTTGCCAAAAAAAGACATATGGGGTGAACCTCTCCTGTTTCAATCCTTGTTTTAGTGGATCTTGCTCTCGAATCAATTGAAATGTGATTTCCAGATGTTGATGCATTTTGTTTCAATCCTTGTTTTAGTGGATCTTGCTCTCGAATCTCTTCCTGTAGTGTCATCAAAATCTAATCCAAGGTTTCAATCCTTGTTTTAGTGGATCTTGCTCTCGAATTCGGAAAACAGACAGTCTGCACTCTCGCGAGTGAAAGTTTCAATCCTTGTTTTAGTGGATCTTGCTCTCGAATCTGAGGTCGAACTATCGGTCTACTCAAAACTGTCTGGTTTCAATCCTTGTTTTAGTGGATCTTGCTCTCGAATTGCAAATGCCGCGGCCATTACTCCAGGCACTACAGGGTTTCAATCCTTGTTTTAGTGGATCTTGCTCTCGAATTCCGTTTCAGGTGCGACTTTAGAAAGAACAGATAAAAGTTTCAATCCTTGTTTTAGTGGATCTTGCTCTCGAATCGGTGTAGTAGTAGACTACTACACTGGATCACCTGTGTTTCAATCCTTGTTTTAGTGGATCTTGCTCTCGAATGTGGATTTCGTATAGAATCCTACGATGTAGCAGAATGTTTCAATCCTTGTTTTAGTGGATCTTGCTCTCGAATAATATTTAATCTTTATCTTTGGTTGCATATTCACAGTTTCAATCCTTGTTTTAGTGGATCTTGCTCTCGAATCAATCAGAGAACGCTTAAAATTCAAAACATCGAGAGTTTCAATCCTTGTTTTAGTGGATCTTGCTCTCGAATCCTGACTCTCAGCAATTCGGCAACTGAATCAGGAGGTTTCAATCCTTGTTTTAGTGGATCTTGCTCTCGAATACCAATGTTGACGGCATGAAAGCAATGATTGTCAAGTTTCAATCCTTGTTTTAGTGGATCTTGCTCTCGAATTCCACCGATTACTAGGGCGATTGGCATTAGTTGACGTTTCAATCCTTGTTTTAGTGGATCTTGCTCTCGAATATTGAATTTCTTTTGGGGTCAAATACTTCATTTTGTTTCAATCCTTGTTTTAGTGGATCTTGCTCTCGAATCCACGAGGCAGCCGTCTCATTCAAAATGATGGAAAGTTTCAATCCTTGTTTTAGTGGATCTTGCTCTCGAATATCTTGTTACAGTTTACGATACTGTAATTGCAGGTAGTTTCAATCCTTGTTTTAGTGGATCTTGCTCTCGAATAACGTATGCAACTGAAGATATGAATATCATACTAAGTTTCAATCCTTGTTTTAGTGGATCTTGCTCTCGAATCGCGGGCAACTGTTTCAATGAAGTTTGTAAGAAAATAGTTTCAATCCTTGTTTTAGTGGATCTTGCTCTCGAATAGGGCAAAAATTTCCTTTATTTGGCCAGAAATTGCCTGAAACTGGCTCTTTTTCAGAGCTAAAATTCTTGCTGGAAAATTATCAAATCCTTTATAAATACAAGAAAAACATCTCATACGCAGATATTCCGGTAAAGCAATCTACGCATTTGCTAGAAGTTTAGATGTTTTTCGATATATATTTTTTGACTTTTTCCGCTGATTCCCCTATTACATTAGGGTATATGAGGATCAGCGGCATATTATTCTTCGAAAATGGACTGAAAGCTGTTCAATTTTATTATTACGACCTGGAGGTGTGAATATTTTTCAGTTTCTTTTTTATTTTTGTGGATTTTGTTTTTGCTCTGGTATAAATTATATCTGCAACTATGTGCGATTCAATAGACACAACGATTCCTGTCAACAATGAAATAAGGTATTCTATAGGGATCTGAGTTATGTCGAAGTCGAATAACTTGACAACCGGTGCTATAATGAATAAACTTACAGTTGAGATGATTATGATGGGGCCTGAAAATGGGTGGTGCAGTTTTCCACGGTGCTTGAATATTTTTTGATAAGGCCACCAGATGTATTTGAGAATACCCCATCTTTTGAAGGGCTCGCTTTTGGTATCAAGGTCAGGACTTAGATAGTACGTCCCGAATATGAGTGCAAACGAAAATATTGCAATAATATCAAATTCAAGATATTCAGGTGGAATATGCGCTTTTATATAGTGCGTGTGTAAACCCAGCAATATACCAAACAGCAGTGCAATGTTTATTTTTGTATGAGCTTTTCCATTAGGCATTCTGAACACCGTTTTTATACTGGAAAGTATGTACCTGACTCGGAACCTCTTCTCATTTAACCGGTCAGCATACTTCCTCAAATTTTTGTAAAACATTTTATATATTTTATGCTATTTAGGCAGTAATGGTTAATATTTCATTTGGGCCGTTATCGACTGACTTTGAATAAAATGGGTTCCGGTTTTATTCGCTGTTTAGTAATTCTTGCTACGAATTTGCAGATCCTTTCTCCGGCATAGCTATACTCGTACTATAAAATCCGCATGCTGCGAAATGAAAGGACATCTCATGTTCTGTGCCTGGACTTTGCAAAGAAAGGAATAAAGGGGCTGAAATAACTGGAAGATTGAAAAAAAGAAGGGTAAAAAACAGTTATTGAGTGACTTATGATATTTGCTTTCATACTAAAAATTTTTAGTTTAATATTTTTATGATATAGTAACAGGCGCCACAAAATATTTTCCCTGGAATCATGCCGATTTGTCAGTGGACATGCTGATTTGTCAGTGGATCTTGCTTACAGGCAAGCTCTGCTGAAAAATGCAGGAGAAAGTGATCAAGAGTTTCAATCCCTATTTTAGTGGAAGCTGCTTTTCAACGCGTGGGAGAAAATAGAACTCGAAGGAAGGACTGTATACTCTTATGAAACCATTTAGAGGGTTAGGGTTGAGCAGTAAGTTTAAAATTTTATTCTTATATTATGCTCTTCCTGTACATTGTGACTTTTACATTTCATGTTGAATAGAAAAACAGAGCCTTTTAAGCACTCTTTAATTATTTTTGTGTTTGATTAAAGAATTTATCTTATCAAGAGTTACCTTTTGACCAACAGGAATTTGTTCTTTCCCTATCACAAGGGAATATAAGTATTAATAAGTGTAATAAGTTGCATTGGGAACTATAAATGCAATAGACTTATTAGGGTGAGATTTATTCTAAACAAATTACCTTTCAACACAATTATAGCAACCTAGATCAACATTGCACCAGTACATTCCTGAAAATCCGTAGGTTACCTGGTTGAAATAAATTTATTTATATCTCAGGATGTATTTCTAAAAGATGATAGACAATGAAATTTGACACTATAATTCGAAGTTTTCTGATAGCCGGTTTGATATCCCTTTTGGCATTGCTTCTGGAATCAGCTTACTATGGGCTGCACAACGAGGTTTATTCAATTACCAGTCCTTTTGTCAGCGCAGTTATAAACAGCTCCTTAAACATGACAGTACTCGCTGTAATATTCGTATCCACTTTCGTGATAGTCTTGAATACGTTAGCTAAAAAAGAAAGAGCATGAAAAAAGCAAAAAGATGAGAATAAAGAAGTGAAACAGGTAAGCGATGTTAAGAAAGGACATACATTGCTATTTGTTTAAACCTCCTTATCAGTCAAACCTGCCAAGAGACCCTACAATCTGAGACTCGGATATCCGGTATGAAACAGACTTTAAGCTTAAAGAAAACTCTGTCTTGAACTTCTGACAGATCTATTGGAAAGAAAAATTTCACAAGCTGATTATAAAACTCGAAATTATCTCCTTGATATCAGACTTAGAGCAGTTTATCGAATTCTGATTGTGAAGACAGTTCTGAAGCTTGTAACAATAACTGGAGTGAGGCAAATAATTATAATTAGCTCTTCATAGATGCAATTATAAAGCTTCATATGATTGACTATATTACCAAAAGTAACTGTCTGTTTCTTTATCAATTTATAGATTATCTTGTTTAACATGGTCACTATCCTTTGTAGATTTGTTTTTCAGCCACAAGGGCGACCACCAGTTTGCCAACAATAGCCATCATAGACTTCTATTCTTTGCTTTCAGGATCACCGCTGAAAAAGGAATAAACACTACAAAATATAGAACTATAAAAATAGAATCTGATATTGTTTTGTTTAGCTGTGTGCCCATTGTTAATGAGTAAGTTATTCCCACGAATTTGCCTATATTACAGCATATTAATAAAAATATAAGAACTCCAAAAAGATATGCCTGGTTAGGGTGTAGCTTGACAAAGTCATTTTGTTTATCACAAATGCCTTTACCTTTCATATATTTCATAAAAATTAAGAATACAGAAATATTTAACAGAAATAGATAATCCACCAATGCTTCATACCTCACTTCAACAATCAATCTCACACACATTTTAAATAAATTCTTATTGTTATAGATAGTTGAATCTGTATATAAATTATGCTAATGTTTGATCATTATTTTGATGTATCTCGATAATTAAAAAGAAATTTCAAAAATTTAAATTCCTGTAGATTACAGCACGATTCTAGAAAAAGTGATAGCAGAAAGTTTGCGGCTTTAAAAAACCAGCTCATAGGTTACTAGCACGCATAATGTAATAGCACTCTTTCAGCTTAGAGCTAATTTAGCTCTAAATTTCAAAAAATATACGCATCAAACATATGAAAGCCAAAAAATTTGGTCTCGAATTTCTGAGAAAACGCCTAATGTGCTTAATTTTGTGCTCCAAATATGTTAGTCCTGCCTGAGAAAAGAGCTATAATTAACTCGAAATTTTTTACTTCAAATTAATTTTTGCTTGAAAACAATTTTTGATACAATTTATTTAATATAATTTATGCTATTACTATGTACTGGAGTTGGGGAACAGAACTGGGGTATCATCTAGCACCAAAAGAATTACCTGGGGGTCGCTGATCCTACTTCGAATTACTTGCTTGGGGGAGCATAACATTCGAATTGACTGTATTGGGGGATGCAGTAAAACAGCGCCTCTGGGTTTCTTCTTACATTACGAATCCTGAAGATTTTTATCAAATTTGATAATGAAAGTTCAAGAGGTTTATATTCACGAGACGTCTTGAATTTTGTCCAAGATGCCAAGACAAACTGAAAGTGAGCTCAGACGGCAAGACCTATTACTGTACTAATTGCAAATACTGGAGAAGACTGGGCCCTGTAAGACTCGATTAAATAATGATTTATGCATGAAGAGTGCCGAATTTTGAATCTTTTGCGATCGTCAAAAATGCACTCTGCAAGCTGAAATAAACCGATCTTTGATACTTCCGCTGTGCATTGACTATTCATTACTTATCTTTAATCAGAAATAAGCGCACTTATACTCTCACTTGTAACAATGCCTATTACACGGTGCTTGGAATCTATTACGGGGAGTGCGGAAATCGAATGTTTTTCCATTATTGAGGATGCATGTTCAATCCTTTCGTCTTCGTATACGTACTTTACATCCCGTGTTATGATTTCGTCCAGTTCATTGATTTTACATGCTACTGCTTTTGTAATGTCCCAGGAAGTGACTATGCCTTCGAGTTTTCCGTCCTCCGATATGACAGGCAGGTGGCTCACACATTCCTTTACCATCAGCCTTGATGCGTGCTCGATTGTTTCGTCTCTTGAAACCGTATAGAAATTCCGGTTCATGACATCACTTACAAGGACCTCGGAAAGGAAGCTTCTTATCAGATAACTTAGCTGCCCCTCTTCAAGCAGGAAAGCGTCGTGCCCGTACTGGGACCTGATTTCTTCATACCTGGCATCGACTCCGTTTGCGGTAAGGGCTGATACGATCTCCTGAGACTGGTAAGGAGGGTAGAGCCAGTCAGAGGATATGGAGATTACAAGGTATTTTGCAGTAACTCCGGAGAAGCCTTCTATAAGGGAGCCGTTCTTTGAGAGGTCGAAGTAGTCCACGGCTTTTGTAATATAGAGGTACGAGTTGGCATCAAAGCGCTTTGTAAAATTATCTCCCTGATAGTTCAGGTAGCTTTCAACCTGGAAGTTTGGAGCGAATTCATGGGAAAGTTCCGGAGAGAGTTCAGACAAAGTCGTGCCTGTTGTACCTGTTGTGCCTGCGGTGCTGCCCATGCTGCCTGTCATGCATGCCGTATCTTCATCCCGCTGGAGCCTTCCGAACTTCTTTTGCATTGAAGCGTCGCTCAGGTATGTAATATGTCCTATCATGCGGGCAAGTGCGAGGCCCTGGGACGGGATCTTTTTTCCGTAATAGTCCCCTCCGTTCCATTTAGGGTCATCGGTTATGGCTTTCCTGCCGATTGCTCCGAATGCTATTTGCTGCGGGGTTGTAGATGCTGTTGTCGCTATTGCGATTGCTTTTTTCACCATCTCGGGATAGCTTACTGTCCATTGAAGCACCTGCATTCCGCCCATGGAACCACCTGCAACCGCAAAAAGTTGTTTTACTCCAAGGTGCTCAACCAGTTTTCTCTGGGCATTTACCATATCTTTGATAGTGATTACAGGAAAAGTAATGCCGTAAATTTTTCCTGTTTCAGGGTCTATGGAGGAGGGACCTGTAGAGCCTTTACAGCCTCCGAGAATATTTGAACAGATTATGCAGTATTTTTCAGTATCAAATGCCTTGTTTGGACCGATTACAATGTCCCACCAACCGGGTTTTCTGTCACTCTGGTGGAATCCGGCAGCATGAGCATCTCCTGTAAGGGCGTGGCAGATCAGGATAACATTGCTTTTGTCAGCATTCATTTTTCCGTAGACTTCGTACTCTACCCTTACACCGTGAAGGATTTTTCCGCTTTCAAGTTCGAAAGGTCCGGGGATTTTATAGTTCATTGAGCGGACTATCCCGACGCTCTGACCTTTTTTCCCCGAGAAGATACTTTTAAAAGAAGGGCTTCCGGAAGAAACTGCCATGCTCTGCCTCCTTCTTATTTCCGTTTTTATCCACCATCTCACCTTATTTCCATAACCTGTCCAAGGAAATTTTCTTCATAAACTGTTTAAAAGTCAGAAGTGAGAATCGAACTCACATAATTCCGGGTTGCAGCCGGAAGCATAACCACTCTGCCATTCTGACGGATAACGTTTTACGCGTGTTCACAATTGTGATTGCACATTCACAATTGTGATACTAATATAAAAAATTATCTGTTCACCTGGAAAAAGCAACAGAAAAAATAACCCCCAGGTCAAGGTATGGTTAAATCCTGATATTATAACCCCAGACGTCTTGCCTGGAAATCCTGCCAGAAAGTAAGACCGAGAAAATAAAAAACATACCGGGTAAAGTGAAAAATGGCTTAAAAGGGAAATGACTCTCAACTGCTTTAACTTAACTTCCGTCGATTTCAATCATTCTGTCAAGCGCCTTTTTTGCTTTTACCCTTATATGCTCCGGAACATTGACTTCATATTCCATGTTCTCAAGACTGTTCAGGATGGATTCTAGGGTAATTTTTTTCATATTATAACAACGAGCCTTTTCAGAAGGAGGATAGAATTTTTTATTCGGGTGTTTTCTTTTCAATTTTTCAAAAAGCTCTTTCTCGGTCCCTATAATAAATTCTCTGGAACCTGATTTTTCTACCAGTTTCACTATTCCGGTGGTGCTGAGAATATGGTCTGCAAGGCGCAGGACTTCAGGCCTGCATTCCGGATGTGCGAGAAACTCCGCATCAGGATGCAGGTTTTGTAAATTATGTATGTCATCTTCGCTGATATTATCATGAACGTGGCAGAACCCGGGCCAGAGGTGTATTTTTTTATTGGTATGAAGGGACACAAAAGCACCAAGGTTTTTGTCCGGAACAAAAATAATTTCCCTGTTTTTTATTGAATTTACCACGTTTACGGCATTTGCAGATGTGCAGCAAATATTCGATTCCGCTTTTACGGCAGCTGAACTGTTTACGTAGCAAACAACCGCTGCATCAGGATGTTTTTCTTTTTCTTCCCTGAGAGCCTTCACAGTGACCATATCTGCCATAGGGCAGCCCGCATCCGGGACTGGTAAAAGGACTAACTTTTCAGGAGAAAGAATCGATGCAGACTCTGCCATGAAATGGACGCCTGCAAAAACTATGACGTCGGCTTTTGAATTCACTGCTGCCCTGCAGAGGGAGAGGGAATCTCCGACGAAATCCGCAACTTCCTGTACTTCCCTGCGTGTGTAGAAATGGGAGAGAATTATCGCGTTTCTTTCTTCTTTAAGTCTTTTTATTTCTTCTATAATTAACTGATCTTCCATAACAACTCCATTTTTCATAGTAATTCCGTTTTCAAAATTCTTTCATTTCGAAGTGACTTTAATTTCTAAAAACTTTATTTTAGATTACAAGTGGCTTTGTTTTCAAACTGACTATATTTCAAACACACTGCAACTCACTCTGTCCACGGCTCAAGTCCTTTTTTCCGCAGATAATCGTTAATTGCCTCATGGATCGCCTCTTCTGCAAGCATAGAACAGTGCATCTTTATAGGAGGAAGCCCATCGAGTGCTTCTGCAACTGCTTTATTTGAAAGTTGCCAGGCTTCTTTGAGTGTTTTTCCTTTAATAAGTTCGGTTGCCATACTGCTTGACGCAATCGCAGCCCCGCACCCGAAGGTCTGGAACTTCACATCGACAATCCGATCTTCCTCTACTTTAAGGAATATCTTCATTATGTCTCCGCATTTCGCGTTTCCTACTTCTCCTACTCCATCACAGTTTTCAATGCTTCCCATGTTTCTGGGATCCGAAAAATGATCCATCACTTTAGCGCTGTAATCCATGAATTGTCCTCCTGCACTGTAATTTAATTTTCAGATCTTTAATTCTGATTTCCAAACTAGTTTACCTAAACGGTTTTTTGTTAAAGAAGCCTGCATTTAAAGGGTCCTGTACTCCCGAGGAGTCAATGGCGACATATTCCTGAGCTTCTGAACAATTTCGGGCAGAACTTCAAGCACTCTCTCCACTTCTTCAGGGGTATTCATTCTCCCAAGGCTCAACCTCAGGGAACCGTGAACAATCTCGTGCGGAACTCCACAGGCTGTAAGCACATGCGATGGCTCGAGAGATGTAGAATTGCATGCGCTTCCTGTGGATGCAAAGATTCCTTTTGCATTCAGGAGCAGCAGGAGAGATTCTCCTTCTATGTATTCGAATGTGACATTCACATTGTTTGCAAGCCTTTCCGTGGGATGCCCGTTAAGATGGGTTTTAGGGATCTTCAGAAGTCCCTCAATCAGGCGTTCTCTCATCTCAAGAAGGGTTTTATTCTCCTCTTCAAGCTCATCTATTGCAAGTTCTATGGCTTTTCCGAGACCAACAATAGCCGGGACGTTCTCCGTGCCTGCCCTGCGTTTTCTTTCCTGGGCTCCACCGTGGAGAAGGGATTCGATTTTTGTTCCTTTTCTTATGTAAAGCGCCCCGCAGCCCTTTGGTCCTCCGAACTTATGGCCTGAAAGAGATAAGAGGTCAATATTCATTTTTTTAACATCTATGGGAACGTGCCCTATTGCCTGCACCGCATCCGTGTGAAAACATATCCTTTTCTCCCTTGCGATTCTTCCGATTTCCTCAACAGGCTGAATCGTCCCTATCTCGTTGTTTGCAAGCATTAAGGAAATGAGTATAGTGTCGTCCCGAATTGCATTTCTCAGATCCTCTGGTGATACCATTCCGTATTTGTCAACAGGAAGGTAAGTAATCTCAAACCCCTGCCCTTCAAGCCATTTACAGGCGTACAGGACAGCGTGGTGTTCGATAGAGCTTGTAATTATGTGCTTTCCTTTGTTCGTATTTGCAAAGGCTGCCCCCTTTACTGCCCAGTTATCGGACTCCGTACCTCCGGACGTGAAATAGATCTCATTCTCTTCTGCCCCGATGGCGCTCGCAACCTTTTTTCTTGCCTCTTCTATTGCACGCTTTGAGACTTTTCCAGGATCATAAATAGAGGAAGGGTTTCCGAAGTTTTCTGTCAGGTAGGGAAGCATCTCTTCGACAACTTCTTTTCTTACAGGAGTCGTAGCAGAGTTATCCATGTAAATGGTCCTGTTTTCCACTGTCATACTTGCACCTTCACAATTGTTATGAGTATCACAATTGTGACTATTTAAGTTTTATCCTGAAAGATATCCTGGGGAGGGAATCTGATAGAAGAAAATAAAAAAGTGCGTTCTTACCATTGCTTTTTGATCACAGACACTTTTGACCAATGCAACCTTACTCGTTTTCCTAACCATTCTCTGCTTTGTGGGTAGGGCAGCCAGACAAGCTGGCGGAGGCGTTAGGAAGAATACCGAGAGATTCTCTTCTGGATGCCGGTATAGAGTAACCAGTTAATAAACAGCCGTAAAAACAGTAAAGTTTCAAAAATCTGGCAGTTTTTTTGAAAATATTGCTTCGCGTGGAAATCTAATTATTATTTTTTGTACTGATAATAAATATATATGTATATAAGATATATCGTTCTCAATTGTAAATCTCAAAAAGTGATGGTAATTATGGAAACTCCGTGTCAGAAGATTGTGTGGGATCTGGTTCCCACAATAAGGGCCAGTCTCGCAATCGAACTTGTAAACAAAGGACAGTCACAGGCGGCTTCCGCAAAGCTGCTGGGGATTGCCCCATCGGCAGTTTCCCAGTATATTTCGGGGAAAAGAGGGTACAGGATAGAGTTCCAGGGCGAGACAAAAGAATTGATTGAAAAACTTGCCCAGGACCTGATAGACAATGCTGTCGACGACTTTGTTCCAAGGATTTGCAAGATTTGCGTAAGTGCAAGAGGAATTGAGAGTAACTGCAATAGTACCTGCGGTCCGAAAGAACAAGAACAGAATGAACCAACAGAATAAATCAACAAAATAAATCAACAAAATAAATCAACAAAATAAATCAACAAAATAAATCAACAAAATAAATCAACAAAATGAAACCTGAGACACAGGTGCATGTGAAGATCTCTTTTAACGATCCCTGTATCGTTTTCAGGCCCATTATATACCTTTTAAACGAAGAAGCTTTTCGATAACTATATATCCAGGATAACCTAAGATAAGCATAGTTCACAATTGTGAATCTCTTATATAAATTCTCTTATATTACACTGCTGACATTACGGGGTTCGAACTCTCCGCAGGTCAATGTGCTTGAGACAAATAATCGTGAAATCCCGGGCTGACTGTGAGTCTGAATGAAAAAACACACACTATTGACCGTATAAATATAGGCTTGGACAATTGAAATATAGGGAATCCGGAAAGAAGTAAACTGCAAGAAAAGGTGAATGGTATGGGGCGAATATATTCCGATATTACCTGGACAGTTGGCAACACACCGCTTGTCCGGTTGAATCACGTAACAAAAGGTCTGCATGCGGATGTGCTGGTTAAACTGGAGTCCTTTAACCCTATGGGGAGTGTAAAGGACAGAATCGGCCTGGCAATGATCGAAGAAGCCGAACGTGCCGGAAGAATCAAAGAAGGCACAACTATTATTGAACCCACAAGCGGCAATACCGGCATTGCACTTGCAGGCGTATGCGCTGCCCGCGGCTATAAACTCATTCTTGTCATGCCTGAGACCATGACTGTAGAAAGGAGAAAACTGCTCAAGGCTCTCGGAGCAGAACTAATCCTGACCCCAGGGCCTGAAGGAATGAAAGGTGCAGTCGATAAAGCAGAACAGATGGCTGCAGAAGATCCCGCTCTTTATTATATACCCCAGCAATTTCAGAACCCTGCAAATCCGGAAATTCACCGCAGGACAACTGCTGAAGAGCTGTGGAGAGATACGGACGGTAAAGCAGATGTGATTGTTGCCGGTGTGGGAACAGGAGGGACAATTTCAGGTGTTGCCGGTGTTCTCAAAAAAAGGAAACCCACTTTTAAAGCAATTGCAGTAGAACCCGCAGAATCTCCGGTGTTAAGCGGCGGAAAACCGGGACCGCACAGGATCCAGGGGATCGGGGCGGGTTTCGTTCCTGATGTACTTCAGCTAGACCTTATTGATGAAATTATCAAAGTAAATGCAGACGATGCCGTTGCCACAGCCAGAAGACTGGCAAAAGAAGAAGGAATCCTTGCAGGAATATCATCAGGTGCAGCTGCATATGCGGCACTGCAGGTAGCGTCCAGGGAAGAGATGAGCGGAAAGACGATTATTGTCATCCTGCCGGATACAGGAGAGCGTTATCTGAGCACCGATTTATTTGACTGATTTACTTGACTTAACATCTGATAATTAATTCGGAAGGTTTCAATGGGAATCAGGGAAGATATAAGAATAGTCTTTAAGAAAGACCCTGCAGCAAGATCAACACTTGAGGTGATTTTCTGTTATCCAGGCCTGCACGCGATCTGGATGCACCGTGTAGCGCACTCTCTCTGGAATAAAAATTTATTTTTCCTTGCTCGTTTGACATCCCATATCTCAAGGGCGCTCACAGGCATTGAAATTCATCCGGGAGCAAAGCTCGGGGAGCGGGTTTTTATTGACCATGGGTCAGGAGTGGTGATCGGAGAAACTGCCGAGGTTGGGGATGATGTTCTCATATACATGGGAGTAGTGCTCGGGGGCACAGCTCTTGAGAAAAAAAAACGCCACCCTACTGTTGAAAATGATGTAGTTCTCGGCTCAGGCTCAATCGTGCTCGGACCGATTACTATCGGGAGAGGGGCAAAAGTAGGTGCCGGATCCGTTGTTGTTCGGTCAGTCCCACCCGGAGCTACCGTAGTCGGGGTTCCCGCCAAGATTGCAGGAACGCCACAGCCGTCCACACCCTCAGAGCAACTGGATCACAATAAGTTGCCGGATCCCGTGCTTACCGTAATAAGTCAGGTACTTGACCGCTTGAGTAGATTAGAGGAACAGTTTCAAGCCCATGAAAAAGCATCACCTATGCCCGTGCCGGTATCCATCATAACCTCGGAAAAAATTCCGCTCAAAAAAGATGAGCAAATTTATTCCCTGCTAAAAGACGTGATCGATCCTGCAATTGGAGTAGATATTGTCAAGCTGGGGTTTGTCAAGGAAGTTATTGTGGACGGAGCAAATGTAGACGTGAACCTTGTATTGACAACAAGCTCATGTCCGGTGATAGAATACTTTAAAGATCAGGTAAAGAGAAAGGTTCTGAGCATTAACGGGGTAGAAAACGTTAATGTTAATATCCTTGACGAGCCCTGGAAATGGGATAGGACAAACAGGCAGTTTTTCCATTAAAATAAGTTTAGCTACCCCCGAGTTTCAATTATACCAAGCAGAGCAAAATTAAATCCATTTAAAGGATGTTTTTCGATGCTCTGTGTTCTTTATTTGTGTTTTTCAACTTCCTTCCTCTTTCTTCTCTGTCTTTCTGCCTTTTTTCCAGACCTCCATGCAAGCTGGTGGAGGTGCTAATATAATCTCTGGATCTAAAAAGGTCTTCAAGGCCAGACCCAGGTATTTCAGACCAGATTTCTCTGCTGGCAGTCCGGCTAAACCCGTGCAGTACGGGAGAGAAAAACTGAAAATTAGATTTTCGACTATTCCGGAATATCAATCGAGTGATTATGGGCTGCTTGAATTCTTTATTTCCTTAATAATATCAATAAACTCTCTGGTTTCTTTTTTTACATCGTCACTGCATACGACTGCAGAAATCGCAACAAGGCTGTCAGCCCCATTTTCAACAACGCTCCTGCAGTTTTCTTTGTTTATTCCGCCAATTGCAACTACGGGAACTTTTATCGCGTTCTTAACTTCTCTTATTCTTGCAGGCCCGATTCCCTTTCCTGCATCTTTTTTAGTGGAAGTATCGAATATGGAACCAAGACCTACATAATCAGCACCTTTTTTTTCTGCTTCGACTGCTTCATCAACGTTGTGTACTGTGAGACCTATTATCTTATCTGCACCCAAAAGTTTTCTTGCAGTTTCAATTGGCATGTCATCCTGGCCTATGTGGACTCCATCCGCATCAACTGCTAAAGCAACATCGATTCTGTCATTTACAAGAAAGATTGCTCTATCACCGCAAATTCTCTTGATTTCGGACGCTTCATCAATCATCTCTTTTGTGCTCTTGTCTTTTTCCCGGTATTGAATAATCTTGCAGCCGGCTTCAACTGATTCCTTTACATCTGACAGGGTTCCTTTCTTTGAGAGCCCGGAATCCGTTACAAGATAAAAATCGATCTCCTTTAAAAGAGAATTTTTCAGGGAGACATCATTCTGAGTGGAAATTTTTTGATTGGAAATCTTCTGACTGCAGTTTTTCGGATTCATTATGTTTCAACCCATTCGGTATATGATTTAAAAATAAGTTACAGAAAGTCAAATACCAGATTGATAAAGTTTTGATAATCAACTTTTTAGTGCCTGATATTTATGACTTCCATTTATTCAAAAAGGGCAGGCCCTGGTTGCCAGAGCGGGGCAGGAATGATAATAATTACAATTCACTCCGGGGTGGCCCTGGAACAGCATCTGACCAGTTAAACAAACCGCTGAAAGTGCTGAAAGCCCTTTTTCCAGGTTCACTTTTCTTCGACTTTCATCATGTCCTTCACTTTCTCATCGGACAGATTGAACACTTCGTCATACAGGTTAACCTTAAAACTTCCAGGCCCGATCGATTTTTCAGCAGCAAGTTCTCCTGCAGCCCCAAAATAGCATAAGGCATCTTTGGCGGCATCACAGTAATCCGGATTGACCGAAGCAAAAGAACCGATTATTGACGCAGCCATGCATCCGGTCCCGACAATTGAGCCCATCAGTCCGTGCCCGTTTTTTACAATAAATGTTCTGTTCCCGTCGCTGATTATATCTTCTTTTCCTGTCATTACAACAACGGAAGAACTTGATTTTGCGAATTCTTTTGCAACTTTTTCGGGGTCGGCGCTGATAGAGGTTGCTTCAACACCTTTCGTTTCAGCGTTTTCGCCTGCAAGTTTTGCGATTTCGGAGTAGTTGCCTTTGATTATATCGATACTGACGGAACTAAGAATTTTAGCAGCCATCTCATCCCTGAATTTGGTAGCCCCAACTCCGACTGCGTCAAGTACTACGGGGATTTTCGTTTCATTTGCAGCGGCAGCAGAGAGAAGCATGGAATCTATGATTTCAGACGTCAGGGTTCCTATGTTCAGAACAAGCGCAGATGAGATCTTTGTCATATCAGCACATTCTTCAGGGGCATGCGCCATTACAGGGAGTGCGCCAAAAGCGCGTGTTATATTTGCGCAATCGTAAATTGTTACCCAGTTAGTGATGTGGTGTACAAGGGGTTTTGTTTCCCTTATTGTTTTTAGCGAGTTATTCATCAGTATTCCTCAATAGATGTTTTAAATTCTGCGTGGTTTAAAGTTATAATGATAAAATATGAGTGGTATGTATCGAGTAGAAGATATATCCTTACATTATTTGTTTGAAAAATGGGCAGGACTTACATTCAAGGCATTAAATACTCATGTTAGGCTAAGGCTCACAATTACGTTTACTCCTGATTCCTGACCCTCTCGCTGCCGGTGTAAATATTCATTTTCTGGCTCCGGACAAAACCAATAATAGTAAGACCTGCCTGTTCTCCCATACTTATAGCAAGAGTGGTTGTTGCACCTCTGGATGCAATGACAGGAATATTAGCTATCAGGCATTTCCTTACCATCTCAGAGGAAAGTCTTCCCGAACAGGTTACAACCGTTCTGGAAAAATCCACACCATGTTTCAGCCCGTAACCTATTACCTTATCAAGGGCATTATGCCTGCCAATATCTTCTATTACGCAAATTTTTCCATCCTGCCCGAAAAGCCCTACAATGTGTATGCCACCTGTTCTGGAGTGTAGGTCTGAGACCAGAGTTTCTTTCATTATGCTCTTTATTATTAAGACATCGGTGATCAGATCAGACTGGATTTTCGGAAGCCTGTCAGCATCCACGTATGATGTATCACCGCCGCATCCCGAAAGGACGGTTTTGCCCGAAAGCATTATCGAAGAGGGATTTTCTGTAAGAACACTGGCACTTAGAGTAAGAGGAAGATTTTCTTCTCTATTTTCCTCTCTGTTTTTGTCCCCATTTCCTTCTATATGCAGCGACTCGATGTCCTCAAGTTTCCGGATAATCTTTTCTGTGTATAAAAATCCTGTTACAAACTCTTCGATCATTGTCGGGCTTACCATAGCAGTTAGTGCATGGCGGCCGTTGACAAAGACTGCAAGAGGGACTTCCATTACAACCTCATGCGATGAAGGGAACATTTCTCCGTTATCATATTTTATACAGGGGACCGTGATGTACATCTTCACACCATACTCCTTATACAGTATTCCTTATACCATGCTCTTTACACCATACGAGCGATTTCTTCAACTGTTTGAATAAGCAGGTCGACCTCTTCCAGAGTATTATATAAGTAAAGGCTTGCCCTTACAGTACCATTTTCAAGTCCGAGATATCTCATCAATGGGATACAGCAATGATCCCCCGAACGAACAAGAATTGATGCTCTTTCGTCAAGCAAATAGGCTACTTCGTGGGGATGAATTCGGTCTATGGTAAAAGAGACAACCCCTATCCTGTTTTTAATGTCCTGAGGTCCATAAACATTGACTTTATCTATTCCGGCAAGCCCTGCGAGAAGACGTTCGGTTAGCTTTTGTTCGTGCCTGAATATGTCATCCATTCCCAGATTTTCAAGATATTTCACTGCCTGTGACAGTCCAATTGCTCCGGAGATATGCGGTGTGCCAGCTTCATACCGCCTGTAGCCTTCAGTTAAAACATATCCTTCGGCAGTGCCACCTTCGATATCTACATCATCAACAGTGCCGCCCCCCACCATAAAGGGAGAAAGGATCTCCTCCTTCATCCACAGAATACCGGTACCGGTTGGTCCAAGCATCTTATGTCCTGAAAAACACATGAAATCGCAGCCAATATTCTGGACATTTACCGGAAAATGAGGAACGGACTGAGCCCCATCAATCAGGAAATACGATCCATACTCTTTGCAAAGGGAGGCAATTTCCCTGACCGGTTGTACGGTACCAAGCGCATTCGAAACATGGCTTATTGCAACCAGTTTTGTATCAGCAGTAATCGCCTCGTCAAAAGACCCTGTATCAAAAGTACCTTCAGAATCCGGTCGAATAGTGATTACCTCAACGCCTTTTTGACGCAATCGAAGCCAGGGGAGCAGGTTAGAGTGATGCTCCATAACTGTTGTAACTATCCGGTCTCCGGGTTCCCATTCCAGTCCGGCTGCAACCATATTAATGGCTTCTGTTGTATTTCTGGTAAAGACTGTTGTGCCTTCCTGACCTTCGATAAAACCGCTGACCCTGTCATGCGCATCCTGATATCTCTGTGTTGCAACCCTTGTGAGCCTGTGCATTCCTCTGCCTACGTTTGCGCGGTACTGCCTTTCGTATTCGTTCATTGAAACAATGACAGGCTCGGGGATAAGACTGGTTGCAGCGCTATCCAAGTAATGGAGATACTGCGGGATCTGAAAGTCAGCCAGACAGTCTTCAATATTCATAATACCTCATCCATAATGCCGTTTCAGTATAATACTGCTTAAATATTTTTTAAAACTCTTGTAAAGTTTACGGTACGGAGTTCCTTCTGTACAGGTAATGTATAAGTAAGATAGTGCCTATACCCGACTATGGAATAAGCAAGCCTTTGATTCTTGAAAGTCTTTTGATCAACGTATCGTATAAACATTCCCTTTGCATGATATATGCCGGCGGTTTACTTTGGGAGATCCTGTTTTGCAAGTTTCACGCGATTTAAATCTTCAAACTAATTCACAATTGTGAATAGCCTTGTAAGGCCTCTATTGGTAAAATACTTTTTGTCCTTAAAACGAATACACGCATACAATGATATCGAATCTACAGAAAAATTTGGAAGTGCAGTAAAAGCAGATTCAGGTTATACTGCCTATTCTCTTTTTTTGAGAAAGGTCGCTTTCCTGTATCGAACACGGAACAAATAGCCTTTAAAGAATCCTTATGTCTTCAAGTCTGACATGAAGCCCGGAAGGTTTTTGAAAACTCATGTTCACAAGGGCAGTATGCGCAAGCCCTATCATGCAATTTCCAGGCAGAAAATACTGGCGGGTTCCGAAGACAGGGGGCTTTCTTACGGTACTTGCAATTCCTTCAAAAGCGTGGACATGGTATGCCTGGACATCATGAACGTCCTCTGTTCTTGCAGCCATGGGACCAACAGTATGGCACTCAATAACCCCGGTAACCGGGTTTGCACTGAGAACTCTTAAAGCATGATAAACAGGACATCCAGGACCTGCCGGCCTGCCGGTCACAAGGTCTCCTTTTTTAATATCCCATTTTTCCACAAGGTCTGCCCTGAAAGGCACTATGAATTTGCGGGCTGACGGCTCACCCGGAAACGGAAGGAGAACGAAATCGTACTCTTTCCCGACAACGTCCACGCCTGAGTAATTGATGTTTCTTGCCTGGATTGCAAGCTTTTCCCGGCTCAAAAGGTTCTCGCGGCTCAAAATGCCATCCTGACTCAGAGTACTACTCTGGCTCAGAACATTATTCCGGCTTAGAAGGTTGTCCTGATTTATGATATTGTTTTTTTCGTAGAACGGGCACAGTTCCAGTTCTACCAATCCGGCTCCAGCCCGATCAAGAAAGTCAGAACAGGTCTGAGAACCGCATGCCCCACAATTTTTACCAGGGGGGTTCCAGCTAATCACCATCAGTCACCTCTGTAAAGGGGATCTGGCATATCCATAGGTCGGATGACTCCAAAGTGATTTTTCCATCCGATCTCTTTTTTCCCGATACATACCGTACATACGCCAAGAGGGGGAGAACCTTTGAGCACGATAGGGTCCGAACCTATTTCGGGCTGATTAACAATTCTTCTCATCAGATATCTGAGCCCTGTTCCCTGAATTGCATTTGTTTCTACGATGTCAATATCCGGGACAACTTTCCTGATGCTCTCCCTGAAGACCTCTTTTTCTGCCTGGGACACGAGATCGGTTTTCGTAACGACTGCCACATCTGCAAGAGCTAGCAGAGGTGCCATTTTAAAAGGCGAATTTGTTCCTGATATCGAGCTGACAACTGCAATCCCTAGGGAATCGGTCGTGTAAGGAGTGCACCTGAGACAGAGCCCTGCACTTTCAATTATGAGCATATTTCTTGATAGGCTCTCAGCCCAGCGCAGTGCATCGTCAAGGACGAGAATTCCCATATGGTCAGGACATACATCCCCGGAATATATTTTTTTGACAGGAATGCCAAACTCTTCTTCAAGTTCCTGATCTTCTGTTGCATGCACAACGTCAATCTTAAGGAAAGCAGGAAACGACCCTTCAGGCAGATTCTTTATAATCTGGCGAATCACAGCAGTTTTTCCTCCGCTGGGAGGGCCTGCGATTATCAGGAGCTTCATTTGTAGACCACATCCTGCCCGATTGCAACTATTAAAATTTCTGAAGAGCCGGCTAAAGAACCGGACGAAGAGGCTGAAGAAAAAGAAGCTCCCAGTCTGAGTTTTTCCCTGATATGGTGCAGCCTGTCTTCGATTAAGGCGAGGTCTTCAATAAGTTTCTGTTCCTGTCCTGTCGGCTCGATCACCGAGAATACTCCCCCATGCCTCATTACTATACGCCTGCCAGCTGTAAGAGCCAGGTAAGGGTCATGTGTCACAAGGATAACAGCCTTATCTCCTCCCTGGAGCGCATGGATAACACGGTCTTTGAAGATGCCTGCATTCTCAATTTCGTCAAGAAGAAGTATAGGAGTATCCCCAATTACAAGCGCGTCTGCAATCATAAGCGAGCGGGTCTGCCCTCCGGAGAGACCGCTCATCCGGCTTTTAAGGCTGATTTCTTCCCCGGTAAATTTGTTTGCAAGGCTTATTGTATCCTCGAGCAGATCTTCCCTGCCCGGTCTTCGTGCTCTTATATGCATGAGCAGAAATTCTTCGACCGAAAGGTCTGCCAGACAGCGTGTGTTCTGAGTTATCAGGGAGATGGGTTTGAAAGCAGGCTCCCGTACAAAGGACTCAGGAGGTTCTTCGCCGTTGATGAGTATCCTCCTGCCTGTTATTGTATCTCCCTGTGCTAGAGTTTCAATATCATTGATTAAAGCTGATTTCCCCGAACCTGTCGGACCAACTATTGACAGAGTGTCTCCGGGTCTGATTTCTATCCTGTCAAACCCTTCCTGTTCACCAAATCTGTTCTTTCCAGATTCTATGGTAAGAGTAAACTGCTGCGTCATATATTCAATTGATTAGATCTTGATTTTATAAGTCTTTCCGTAAATTAATAAATTTTATCATTTTAAGCTAAAAAGAATTAATAAATATCCCTTTTAGGATATGAAAATGAATCTTACGGAAATAATAAACTAATTTGAACTATAATAATCTTATAACAGTCCTCAAAATTGCCTGAAGAGTTGCCTGATGGACATGTAAGAAGAAGGCTGAGACCTCAAAGTTATGAACCGGAATTAATCAGGCTTCAAATCGGAGTCAATAGTGATTTGATTTAAAGTTCAACAGTCCAATCAAGGGTTCAAATATCTCTATGAGGTGTCAGGTCGCAGCCGGTGCAAAAGAGACACATTGTTCGCGATTTTTCTACACAGAGGGACTGGCGGTCAAGCATCTCCCTGAGCATACCTCCCAGTTTTAGAAGCCGCGTAGCATCCGGTCGATGAATATTTATCGCATCTTTCCTGAGAGGATGAGGCGATATGGGCCTGAGGATAGGGATTACACATCGGTCCGTAAGCTGCTTGAGACCTTTCAGGACAGTCTCGTCAGTTTCTCCGAGTCCAATTATAAAATTGGAAGAGACCTTATTTTTGCCAAAATGATCTACTGCATTTTCGAGCGAATCAAGAACCGTCTGGAGGGAAAGCTCAGGACAGGCACGGCGGAAAAGCTCAGGATCCATTGTCTCAACGTTGTATTTTATCTCGCACGCCCCTGCAGCACAGAGCCTTTCAGAGGAGTCTTTCGTGGGGTAAACAGAAACACCTATCGGGAGGTCATATTCGCGCTGGAGCTGTTTTACGGTTTCTACCATTCTCTGGACTTCTTTATCTGGCGAAACCTCAACCCCGCTTGTAAGGGAAATTGCCTTTAATTCACCTGCTGCATAAGCTTCGGCAACCATCTGGTGCACCTTTTTGCTGTCTTTTATCCCGCCCTGCATTTTAGGCACCGGGCAAAACTGGCAATCAAATATGCATTTCTCAGACAGTGTAATATATGCCTGTTCCGGACAGTGGCAGATCGGGTGTTCAAGTATACCTCTGGCAATCACATCGTCGCCTTTTATGAGGACAAGGTTTCCATCTTCAGGTACTGCCCTCAAAGGAGAAAACTCATTAATAGTAAGGCGTACCCGTCGACCTCCTGACCTGAAAAAGATTGAAGAACCACCCGCACCGGGCCCGGCTGTAGCCAGGTTTTTGAACTGAGAAGGAAGAAGGGCGGGATCTATCTGAACACTCCCTATGCTCAGCAGGTTTGCCTTGACAGTTGCACTAAGTTTGGTATCCATATTTATACACTCTATGAATTAACAATTGTGAACTTTAGTAAAGTAACAATTGTGAAGTTATAAAGGTTGCGATACTTCCAGTCTGAAAGAAAAAAATAATCATATTAGAAATTCTTGAATTGCGAAGCAGTTTATGAAAAATCAGTTAATGCCATCCGAGCTCTGCAATCGGAATTTTCTATCTGATTACTCTTTGCAGCGCTATGCACCATTGACCTGGCGCGTATAACAGCTAAAAAAGAAAACATCAGCCATGCCCGGTTTTTGCATGCCAGCTTCTCTGCTTTCTCCTGGAAAAAAGTCAAACTAATCATTTGTGATTCAAAACACATGAACTGAAGATGCTTTAAAATATAACCAGACATTGGTTCCTACAGAAATATCGAGTTCATTAAGAGATTCGCGAGTTATAAAAACAGTAAATAATTCACCGGTATCAACTAGTAGTTTTATAAGTGATCCTGTGTCAATTATGTCATTAACTTTACCCTGAATTGTGTTTCTGGCACTGGTTTGCACTTTTTCCTTGGATACTGTTATTTCATCAGGCCGTACAGTAAAATTAACTTTACCTTTTTTTTCTGTTAAAGTGAATACAGTTATCGAATCTGTTTTAATTTTTACTAAACCAGTTGAACTATCCTCAATTTTACCACTCATTACATTCTCAATACCAACAAAGTCAGCCACAAATCTATTTTTCGGTTTTCTAAATATCTTCTCAGGCGTTCCGGATTGTAGAATTTGACCGTTATAAAGTATAATCATCTTATCTGCAAGCTTTTGACCCTGTGAAAGGTCATGAGTAGTCGTTATAATGGTTGTTTCAGACTCATGGTTAATTTTTATGATTAGTTCTTCCAGTTTCTTTTTAGATATAGGGTCAAGATTTGCAGCAGGTTCATCCAGTAATAGTAGCCTGGGATCGGTAATCATTGCCCGTGCAAGAGCAAGCCTTTGAGTTTCTCCACCTGACAATTTAAGTGCATTTCTATTCTCGTAACCTGAAAGACCGATCAACTCAAGGAGTTCTTTGATCCTCTCATCCATATTCTCTTTTCTTCCCCTGATTTTCAAACCATAAGCAATATTATCGTAAACGCTGGCCTTAAAAGCAAGCGGCTTTTGAAAAACCATTCCAATTTGCCTTCTTATAGCCAAGCGGGTATTACTGGATTCATTAGCATCGGTACCTTCAAAATATATGGTTCCGGAGGACGGTTTTTCCAGTAAATCAATTAGTCTGAGCAGAGCGGTTTTTCCAGATCCGGTTGGTCCAACAAGAGCAGTACTGGTTCCCTTTTTTATTTGTATGTTAATATCCTTGAGAACCTGGAGATCTCCATAATTTTTGTAAATTTCTTCCAGTTCTACTATGTGCATTCTTACACCTGACTATATGTTATTGCATTAATCTTTACCCTGCAAATAATTCAATAATAAATTGATTATCAGAGCCAGGGAAAGAAGTATAAATCCTAAAGCTATTGAAAGTACCAGATTACCTCTGGATGTTTCAAGAGATATGGCAGTGGTAAAATTTCTTGTAAAGCCTCTGATATTACCCCCAATAAGTATGGCAACTCCCACTTCTGATATAGCCCTTCCAAAACCAAGTATTACAGCACTCATTATAGCATAACGAGCTTCCTTTATGATGGTAATTATTGTTTGATGCGTACTGGCACCCAGAGATATTGCTAATTCTCTTATCTGGGTGCTAACCCCGACAAGAGCAGTGATAGTAAATCCTATAAGAATAGGTAGTATTAGCAATGTCTGCCCTATTATCATCCCGGTGGGAGTAAAAAGAAGGTTTAAAAACCCGAAAGGGCCCTGTTGAGATATCAGCAGGAAAAGAAAAAGCCCCACTAAAACTGTAGGGATGCTGTAAAGGGTTTGAATGAGATTGACTATTGTTCGTTTTCCTCGAAATTCATAGTAATAGACTATTCCACCGACGGGAATGGATATTAAGGAAGCTATGAACGTTGCAGTTAATGAGATATAAAGACTTAATTTCGTTATTCTTATCAATTCAGGATCGAGTTCTGTTATTAATTCTACTGCCTGTAAAATTGCCTGGATAATTTCATTCAAGTGACCACCTGAATTTGATACGCCTTGAAGTTTGGTAATCTCGTAGTTTATCTGGTTATTTCAGTTTGTCCGAGTTTTTCCGGCTAAAAAATTATTGTTCAAGTTATTCTGGCCAAAGATAGTTTAAGGTTTAATCCATTCTCAGGATGGTAAACCCTCAGATATTGGAGTAAAAAGAGGTTGTCCATATTGTTCTATACCATAATTTCTGATTATTTCCTGCCCTTCCGGAGAAACAAGGAAGTTTACAAAGTTTCGAGCCCCTTCATAATTAACATTTGGATGAATTTCCGGGTTTACTGGCATAGCTGCATAAACATTAAGCAGTTCATCCCCTGTTGTTACTATTGGTACAATCCGGATTCTCCCCTCGTTCGTATATGCAAGAAATGTCCCGGAATCGGTCAAAGTATAAGCATTCAGTTCACTGGCAAGTAAAAGGGTTTCTCCCATGCCTCTACCGCTTTCAATGTACCATTCACCCGAACCACTAACTTCATCATAGCTTACTCCAGTCATTTCCCAGATTTGTTTCTCTCTTGCATGTGTGCCTGAATCATCTCCGCGAGATGCAAATTTAACCTGATCGGGATTACTTTGACCTTCTTCCATTATCTTCTCAAATGCTTCCGTAGCATTAAGGCCCCTTATTTCTGCCGGATCATTTTCAGGACCCACAATCCAGAAATAATTATATGCTATTTCTGTACGCTCTGTACCGAATCCGCTCTCTATAAATTCCTCTTCTCGACTTTCGTCATGAGTAAGAAGAACATCAGCATCTCCTCTTTCACCGTACTGCAGGGCTATACCCGTACCTCCGGATATCACCGATACGTCTGTTCCGGGATATTTATCCTCAAATGCTGCTTCTATTTCTTCCAAAAGCCCTGTATCTTCTAAACTGGTTGTAGTAGAAACTATTAATCGTGATGTATCTGGTTGTGTAGACACCGTATATGCATAAATACCGGCAGCTGCAATCAATATAACCAGTATGCCAATAATTGCCAGGTTTCTTCGATCCATTTTATTCTCCCAATTAGTTATAATTTTGTTCCCCCAGTTAGTTATAATATTCCATTAATGTTTAGTTCAAAATACGTATTTAACCATAATTATTATGGTTTTTCAATTAGTTGTGTTAATAAGTATTACATTAAATTATTGGGTTGATCTTATGAAAAATAAGTGCGAGAAATGAGCCTAGAAATAATTGAAAATCTTTACAAGAGCCCGGTAAGTTCCTTAATAAAAATAGGAAAATGGAAGAAGAGAAAATTTGAAAGTTAATAAAATAATGAAAATAAACGTAGAAAAAAGTATTTTTTTCATTTATGATTTAATTCTGTTTCATTTGAACGTTTTTCAGTCAGGTTTTTTAATCGTTATTTTCTTTTAGGTTTCTTGTTGGTTTCTTATTGTTTTTACGTTATGGTGGTTATTTTTCCATCTTTTTTTCTTCTTTTTTGTCTGCTAGGCCGCTCTCCTTCGTCGAGCGTGACAAGAACGGTTAGGTAGAGCGAATGACGTTACATGGGTCAGAATTTTAATCGATCCTGTCGAGCTCAGCTCACTCTATTATCTATAAACTAGTCCTCTTGAGCGAAGCGAAAAGGACCTCGTGCTCCCGAAGCGAAACTCGGGAAGCGAAACTCGGGAAGCGAAACTCGGGAAGCGAAACTCGGGAAGCGGAACTCGGGAAGCGAAACTCGAAATAAAAATCATGTTCCTGAGGCTAACTTTGCGAAGAAAAACTCGGTTTTAGTTCAGTTTTTTCCTCGCAGACTTCACTGCACTTTCACTAACAACTTCTCCGGCAAAAGCGTCAGCAAGAAATTCAAGTTCATCTTCGGAATGGTTTTTTGTGAAAGTCATTAGAGATAGCTGTCTCAATAGAGGAGTCCTGTTGTTATGCCGGATATGCCATGCCTCGTGGGCAATTACAGCCTTTAACTCCTGTTCATCCATGAGCTCAAGCATCCCGATTGATAAAAAAATGGTTTTTCCCGAAGCAAAAGCTGCTGGCACTGCTGAGTCATAAAAATAGACTTTTGCTCCTTTGATTAAAGTATTTACAAATACCTGAGGCCAGTCCATTATATCCGTAATCGGCAGGGTTCTGTGTCTTCGGATCAGGATTTTGTAGTATACTCTTGGGAGAAGTAGAATAATTACGGTTGAAAGAATAGCGTAGGCTGTATAGATTTCGATTGTCAGCATTTGACTGCACTGCATAGCCGAAATAATAGTGCCTATAAGCAAAACCATGAATAGCTGTGCAACAATAAACGAAGCAAGCCTGAGAATCGGCTTTCCGGCTTTAAGGTAAAGCGTGAAGAATACCAAAGCCAGGAATGCTTCTATTCCTATTATCGGTAAAAGGTCGGAACCGGTGATGCATGTAATATAACAGTCAATTTCCTGCTTTATAGAAAACATATCCCCTGCTCATGACTACTCAAAAAAACACTTAAAAAGCACTTTTCCAGAAATCACTCAGGACTCACTCAGATTTCATTCAGAATTCACTAGGGTTCACTTATTATTTTTGTAAGTGTGAAAGTTTTCAACAGCCAGTTTCCCAAAAGTATCTACAAGACTGTCCAGAACTTTTTTTGTAATAGTATTTGCGGTTTTGTCCATGGATTCGGACGCAGAGTAAAGATACCTGACCCGATTGCCGCTTTTATCCATTGTTCTTTTTGCAAAACCGGCTTTTACAAGCCTGTCAAGCGTCCCTGCCACACTGGATAACGGAATTCCTGTTTTTTCGGAAATCTCAGGTGTTGTTGACTCCTCAGTTGTCCACAAAACCTCCATAATCTGGGCTTCAATGGGGCTGAAAAATTTGGTCAAACCCTCATTGGAAAGATTTATCCGGTCTAACTTAACCATGGCTTTACAACTGCTGTAAACGAATATAAGTCTTATGATAAGCTTAAGATTGCTGTTTTTCTATCTGGGCCTGTTCAGTTTCTGATAATTTGTCCTTTTAGTACCAGGTATTTTACATCTGGCGTAAAGTTAAAGTACGTTTACACTCAACGTAAAGCCAGATCTTTACGCCAGATGTATAGCAAGTTTTATCCAATGTAAATTAGATTGCAAGTTCAGTTCAACGTGATATTCGGTTCGGTTGGTATCCAATTTATTTGACATTTGATTCAGTTTGATCTTTGATTTAACGTCAAAATTGAAAAGTAGGGCATTAAAGCGAATCTATGAACCAAGCGGATCTGTGAACCGGGAATAAGTGTTGAGGAGTAGAAATGCGTTTACACACCTTAGTCTTAAAAGACATATCCCGCAGGAAAACAAAACTCGGGCTGGCAGTGTTGAGTGTGGTAGTGGCTGCTGCAGCAATAGTAGCTGTGGTCACCACATTTTCCGCAGCAACTGACGGTCTCTATGAAGAATCAAATAAATTCGGTGCAAACATCATAGTCAAGCCCGAAGTAACAGCTATTCCACTAGTGGCAGGTTCGACCTCTATTGGTTCTCTGTCTACAGGAGAGAACTACATTGAGGAATCGGAAATTCCCAGAATTCATACTATTGAGAATAACAGTAACCTCGCAGTTGTAGCCCCCAGATTGTATGGAATTGCAGAACTTGGCAATTCTTCCGTAGTTGTAATGGGCGTGGACCCTGAAAAGGAAAAAATCCTCAAACCCTGGTGGAAAATTCAGGGGCACTGGATGGCTGCAGAAACTCCAGAGAAGACCGAAGTAATGGTTGGCTCGGATATAGCCGGTCCTCTCGGGCTTAAAGAAGGCTCTCCTATAACCCTCAGCCAGGGTTATATTTCCATTGGGGCTCAGGTAGCCGGAGTAATAGAGAGTACAGGCGGCAATGAAGACGGATATATAATTCTCCCTCTTGAAGCATCCCAGCACCTGCTTTCCAAAGAAGGTAAGGTGAGCAGCCTGGAGGTAAGGGCGCTGTGTAATGACTGTCCTGTCGAAGAAATAAGCAGGCAGATAGAAGAAGTGTTCCCCGGACTTGAAGCCAGGTCCATGAGCCAGATCGTAGAAACCGAAATGGCAGTGGTAGAGCATACCGAGTCTTCGGCAATGGCAGTCTCGATAATTACCCTGCTCGTGAGCACATTAACGGTTGCATCCACAATGCTCGCATCCGTAAATGAAAAGCTAAAAGAAATAGGAATCATGCGTGCGGTCGGAGCAAGCGACAGGCAGGTAGTTTCAATGCTTCTCTTTGAAGGGGCTATCATAGGAATAATCGGTGGTGGTATCGGCTTTGCCATCGGAACGGCAGCCTCGTCGATTGCCGCACCCATGCTGGTTTCGGTGTCGCCTCCTCCAATGTGGGAGATCCTGCCTGCTGTTGCCGGCATCTGCATGGTTACCGGAATGGTAGCTTCTATTATCCCTGCAAAAAGAGCTCTCGGAGTTGACCCTGCGGAGGTGTTGAGAAGTGTCTGATTATCCTGAAACTCCTGAAATGTCCAGTAATCCTGAAAGTTTTTCAGAAAACCTGCCTGCAAGCCTGATTCGAGTCAAAGATGTTACGAAAAAGTACAGGCTTGGACACAATGAGGTCGAAGTTCTGCATAGTATTAATCTTGAAGTCAAAGAAGGGGAATTCATATCCATTATGGGTCAGTCGGGCTCAGGAAAAACCACTTTGATGAACATTATCGGGATGCTGGACAGACCTACTGACGGAAGCATCCTCATCAAAAATACAGATATTACAAAAAAATCCCAGAAAGAACTTGTCGATTTCAGGCGCAGAACTGTTGGGTTTGTGTTCCAGCAGTTTCACCTTATCCCCTCTCTCACTGCCTATGAAAACGTTGCCCTACCCCTGACATTTGCAGGGGACAGAGAGAGAGGTGCAGTAGAAAGTGCTCTTGAAAGAGTCGGACTTGCACACAGGATGCATCATAAGCCGGTAGAGCTGAGCGGGGGAGAGCAGCAGAGGGTCGCAATTGCCAGGGCTGTAGTCATGAAACCGAAGATCCTGCTTGCAGACGAGCCCACAGGGGCACTTGATGCAAACACAGGTTCAATGATAATCTCTTTACTAAAATCCCTGGCAGGAGAGATGACTGTCATAATGGTCACTCACAACAGGGAGCTTGCAGAATATTCGGACCGCATTGTATATTTAAAAGACGGAAACGTGGCGGAGTGAAAAAATGAACATAAAATTAATCGGTATGGTTTTGTTAGCGATTGCAGTATCTCTCGTGGTAGCGGGGTGCACGGATATCGGATCCTCGGGTAAAGCTAATGCAAGCCCTGTAGAAGCGACCTGGATTACTGCTGGAGTCAGTGCGGACCAGGTATCCATTCCACTCAGTTTCGTAGAAGAGAACACAAATGTTCACTTTAAAGTAAACACCGACAGCGGAGAAATTGCGGTTATGACATACAAATTTAATGATGAGATCTTTATCAGGTCCAATGTATGCCCTCCATGCAACTCAATAGGATTTACTCTTGATAAGGACACCCTTGTCTGCGATTCCTGCGGCACTGTTTTTGATGCTGCAGAAGGAACTGGCATCGGAGGAGGCTGTATGTCTTTCTCCAAGGAAAGTATCCCTTACACGATTTCGGACGGGAATATTGTTATGAAGCTCGATGATGTGGTAACTGCCCACGAAAAAACTGTGGAGATTAATTAAGAGCCGTGAAGTTTTCACGTTAAGCCTTTCGCAATTGAGTTATAACCAGTTACAGTAAACATATTCCGGTTTAAACTATCAGAGTCGGATGAGGTTTGCTGCTATCTATTTCCTAGCTCAGCTGCGTAAGTCCTGAGTTCACTGCAAATACGAACAATCATCTGTTTATGCTGGGCTTAAAATGAATGAAATTGAAGTTAGAGAATTGATGCCATCCGAATTCAGAGAATGGGATTTGCTTGTGGAAAAAACCCAACCCGGTACACCCTTTCACACAAGTGACTGGCTGGAAATCTACAGGAATGTCCTTTTAAGAGATATAAGGATTTACGGGTGTTTCAGAAACGATGAGCTTGTAGGGGGATGTCCCATTTTTGTTAAGAGCCTAAAAGGAATCCTAAAGGTAGCATCTTCGATATGCAGTATGACTGACTACTGCGGACCCCTTATAAATGAGAGTTCAAGCTCAAAAACAAGTAAACGAGTGCAGGAAAATCATGAAATTCTTAACGCTCTCAGAGAATTTCTCTGTACGCAGGGCTTTGACAGCATTCACCTTAAATTCTCTCCGGGATTTGAGGACATCAGACCATTTACATGGAATGGATGGGACTCAAAGGTTCACTATACCCATTACCTGGACCTGAAAGAAAATGTAGATAATAACATTTCAAGGACAATCCGGAAAGACCTTAAATCCGCAGCTGAGGCAGGACTCGAAACAAGGATTTGGAGCGATCCTGAAACATATTATGGCCTTCTTTCTAAAGTATATGAGAGACAGGACCAGAAAATACCATTACCCAGGAGCTTTTTCGAAAAGGTCTTTGACCTGATCCGGAAAAAAGACATCGGTTATATGCTTGTTTCCGAAACTCCCGAAGGAGAAGCAGTCGCAGCAGTTTTTTCTCTTCTTTCTGTTTTGTATCTATTTTTCAGTGATTGATCGTTTATTGATCTGTTTTCAGGTACTTTTTGCCTTGAAAAATAGGTTTAAATATTAATAATGGGTATGATCTGTTGTCAATTCACAATTGTGAATATATGCTGAGATGGCGGAATGGCTACGCGGTGGACTGCAAATCCATTACATCCCGGTTCGATTCCGGGTCTCAGCTTAGAGGTAATTTGTGGTATAAAGACACAGAAAACGCTTCGACAAAAATTTCAGATAAACGAAAATTATCAGGCAAAAAGGAGAACAATTCTAATGGCGGCAAAGAAATATAAATTAGGAACACTTGCCCTTCACGCTGGGCAGACTCCTGATCCAGCTACAGGATCGCGTACAGTACCGATATACCAGACAACATCGTATGTTTTTCGGGATACTGAGCATGCAGCCAACCTTTTTGGCCTTAAAGAGCTTGGCAACATCTATACCCGTCTGATGAACCCTACCACTGATGTGTTCGAACAGCGCATAGCTGCCATTGAAGGCGGAACTGGCGCCCTCGGGGTTGCATCCGGTTCAGCAGCAATAACTTATGCCCTGCTTGCAATTACACGAGTAGGAGACGAAATTGTGTCCGGAAATAACCTCTACGGCGGTACCTATGAACTTTTTAATTACACATTTCCAAAGTTAGGAAGAAAAGTAACCTTCGTAGATTCGGCCAATCCTGAAGCTTACCGCCAGGCTATCACGGAAAATACACGGGCTATTTATATCGAGTCAGTAGGGAACCCGAAGCTTGACGTTCCGGACTTTGAGGCGATTGCAAAGATTGCACATGAAGCCGGAGTTCCGCTCGTTGTTGATAATACGAGTGCTGTAGGGCTTGTCCGTCCCATTGACTACGGAGCCGATATAGTCGTGCATTCTGCAACCAAATTCATAGGCGGGCATGGTAATTCAATCGGGGGCTCGATAGTTGATTCCGGAAAGTTCGCATGGAACAACGGCAAGTTTCCGGAACTCACAGATCCTGACCCGAGTTACCACGGCCTGAAATACTGGGATACTTTTTCAAATTTCCCGGGGCTTGGGAATGTAGCATTTGTCTTTAAAGTAAGGCTTCAGCTCCTCAGGGATACAGGTGCTGCGATTTCACCTTTCAACTCATTCCTGCTGCTTCAGGGGCTTGAGACCCTGCACCTGAGGATAGAAAGGCACGGAGAAAACGCCCTCAAAGTGGCAAAGTACCTGTCAGAGCACCCTAAAGTTTCATGGGTCAATTATCCAGGTTTACCGGACCATCCAAGTCACGAGCTTGCATCCAGATATCTCAAAGGCGGTTACGGTGCACTTCTGGGCTTTGGCGTGAAAGGCGGCGCAGAAGCAGGGAAACAGTTTATTAACTCTCTGAAGCTGTTTTCACATGTTGCAAACATAGGCGATTCCAAGAGCCTTGTTATCCATCCAGCAACCACCACACATCAGCAATTGACTCTAGAGGAACAGGCAGCGACAGGAGTTACGCCGGACTATATACGCCTGTCCGTAGGCATTGAGGATATAGACGATATAATCTCAGATCTGGAACAGGCTCTTGCGAAAGTGTGACCTGTATACATCTAAAGCTCATCCCAAAACCAATTTTATTTTCATATCAATAAGAGTTTCATAATTGTGTTCATTGTCAGAGGGGGGAGTGGTTATTCCAAACTCGAGATTAAGGGAGGAAATTTAGAGTTTTGGGATAGGCTCCTATAAGATCCATACGGACTCCAGACAGCATAATATAGGGAACAGGAACTTTTTTGTTTTTGATGAGCACTGGCTCATCACAGCTCTTTTTATAATTTTCAAGCATCCAGGATAATTATAGAAATCCAAACATAGTTTCTCATATTATATAATCCCAAAAAGGAGAATACAATGTAACTATGGCAAATGAAGCTGAAAAAAAATCAAAAACTTCGGAAAACTCTATGAAAATCACTGTAAGCAGGAATGGTCCGTATATCGTGACCGGTAGGGTCCCACTCATTGTCTCGGAGATTCACAGTGATGAGGAAGGTTACTGCATAAACTGGCAGGAAATCAAAAGATACCCCTTGAAGGAAAAGTATGCCCTATGCCGTTGCGGTCATTCCGGGAACAAACCTTTCTGTGATGGGACTCATACGAAGATTCACTTTGACGGAACCGAAAAAGGAGACTATGAATCTTTTAGTGAAGGCGCGATCGTTGTTTCTGGTCCTGTGCTGACTTTAAAAGATAATAAACACCTTTGTGTCCACGCCGAGTTTTGCTTAAGAGCAGGCGGAATATGGAAGCTTATAAAGCGATCCGATTATCCTGAGGCAAGGGATATAGCTATTGAGGAGGCATACAACTGCCCTTCCGGAAGGCTGGTAATCATAGATAGTACTACCGGAGAGAAGATTGAGCCCGAATTTGAAAAGTCTATAGTTGTTGTTGAATATCCATCTCGAAATGAACAGGGACCACTCTGGGTACGAGGTGGAATCCCTGTAGAATCCGCAGATGGTAGAAAGTACGAAATCAGGAACCGTGTAACTCTTTGTAGGTGCGGAAAATCGGAGAACAAGCCTTTCTGTGACGGTAGCCATTTTGAAAGATAAGGATGAAAAAAAGGGACAATGGGAGTGAGTTCAGGCCCTTATCATTAAATTACAGGCTGGAGAGCCAAATGAAAATGTTTTTCAGGGAGAGAACCTCTGAAGTTAGATTTATAGAACTTGTAAAACCTGAATGCAGATCACAAAAAAGGTGTATGAACTCTCTGTTTTTGAAGAGTGCAACTCTTACGATTATCTTGTAACTTGTCCTGATTACATCTTCTGTAAATTCTATACTTGATTTGCTTTCAGATAGATGTCCGAAAGAACGCAGGACTATCTTATTTCTACCTGTTTTTTAGCCAGCTGATGTTATTTACAGCCTTTTTAACAACTTTGTCCTTCTGATCCTCGTCTTCCTCCTCAACATTTATAAAAATGACCAGTGAGTTCTTTGTGGATTTTTCCGTGCCACAGGTTTCAACGGAACCTACATGGATATATAAATCGGGAATTCAGCAAAAATGTGATCTAGTTTCTCATTATCCGAACTTTTGCGGCAAAAAGCAATATAGGAGGAATTCAAGAAAATTCATTAAAATTCACTAATCCCAGAAGAAAGAAGTTAGCGGGGAATAAAATGACCAAGATAACAGACGAATTGGTGATTCGTGGGAATCACATTAAGAACAGAATTGTAATGGCCCCTATGGTCACTTTTTCCTTTCATGGGGATAACGGATCTTATTATGGTAAGCAGCACATTGAGCATTATACGAAGCGTGCGAAAGGTGGTGCTGGTCTTATCATTGTGCAGGCTACCAGCGTTTTTGGGGCTGTGGATTTCACAGGCATGTGGTCAACAGGTGATATTGCAGCTTTAAAGCAAATTGCGAGCAACTGCCATGAATACGGTGCAAAGATAATTATGCAGCTTCATTGCGGCAATATGGATATTAACGAGTTGTCAGCCGAAGAAATTCATTCAATGCAGATGAATATGAAACAGGCAGCCATTCGTGCCTGTGAAATAGGTTTTGACGGCGTTGAATATCACTTCGCTCATGGGTTTACCCTATGCAAGTTTATTGATGCTTCTTATAATCGCCGAACAGACCAGTATGGCGGTGATGCTCTAAACAGAGCAAGAGTTTTAACACAAATTCTACCGGAGATCCGGAACAATACTCATAAAAATTTCATTGTTGGCGTGCGCATGGGTGAGTATCTGCCGGAAAGCAGAGACGGCATTGAAGCAGCCAGAGCCTTTGAAAAAGCCGGTGTTGATTTACTTCACATTTCATTTGGTATGCAGCCCCCGACAAATCCGGTTCCTGAAGGTTTCATATGCAGTCCCATAACCTATAGCGGATGCAAGATCAAAAGAGAAGTAAATATTCCCGTTATTGCAGTCAATGAAATCCGTACGGAAGAACAGGTTCGATTCTTAATTGAAAATGATTATGTAGATTTTGCTGCTATTGGCAGGGGAATGTTAGCTGACCCTGAGTTTGCCAACCATGTGATAAACAGCGAGCCTGTAAACATGTGCTCCGGATGTAAGAGATGTTTCTGGTTTAGTGACCATAATTTATGCCCGGCAGGAATTGACGAATGAATTTATGAATGAGCCTATCCCAAAAGTAATATTATGCTGAAATTATAAATATAGTTATATGTCATTCCATGAAATCGATGACGTTCTATGGGAATCAATAGAGCCTTATCTTCCTCCTCAGAAACCACATACAGGAAGACCACGTGCAAATATGAGGAAGTTAATGAATGGTATTTTGTACGTTGTTATGACAGGTTGTACATGGAAAGATGTTCCTCGCCGCTATGGTTCTAAATCAACCGTTCATAGATTCCACCTCTACCTCTGTGAACATGGAATTTATCAGGAAATCTTTAATGAACTTTTAAACAAAGGTTATGATTTGAAGAAAATAGATCTCTCTCATTGTTTTACTGATACAAAGGATATTCCGACTAAAAAAGGGGGAATATCGGCTACGACGGTCATAAAAAAGTAAAAGGAATAAAATTAAGCGTTTTAGTAGACTTACAGGGTCTACCTCTCTCTATAATTGTTGTTCCCGCAAATGAGAATGATTCAACACTTTATATACCTACACTTAAAAATTTCAAGATAAAAAGACCTGTAGGAAGGCCTGTTAACAGGCCTTCAAAAGTAACAGCTGATGGAATGTATGATACAGCTAAAATTAGAAAATATAACAGAAAAAGAGGAATAAAGTCCAATATACCAGTAAATAAAAGAAATAGGAAGAAAAAGAAGATAGGAAGACCAATAAAGGTAGATCAGAAAGAATACAAAATGAAAAGTATAGTAGAAAGGTTCTTTAGCTGGATAGAGTCATGTAAGAAAGTATTTCCAAGATATGAAATAAAAGAGGAATCATATCTAGGAGTCGTAATGGTAGCAGCAGTAATTAGATTAAATGAAGTTTTGGGATAGGCTCAATACTTAAAGGAGGCTTTACTCTAAGTTTTTTCTTTCAGTAAATCATACCTGCCGACTCGTTAAGAATCCTTTTTCCAATCCTCGGTTTTAACGCACTTTCATTACGAGATCCACTTCTATACCGAACAAGCGAGATCAAAGCGACTTAATAAATTATAAAATCTGTTTTTATAGATTCATCTTTTTTGATATATTTTATAAGTTAGTAAGTAATTAATTTTATATGCGGTCGTAATGAGAATCCAGAGAAGCACGATCCTAGCTCCACATTACGTGGGGTTTTTAATCGGAAACTACATGATTACCAAATACTCCCACTACACATGGATATTTATTGTCTTAACAGCATTATGGGTATTTTTCTTTGAATGGGGACTTAATTATCTAAATAAGAGACATATTTTGAGAATTGAAATTCAAAGAAACACAATAGCACCTCTATACTACATGGCGTTTGTAATTATAAACTTCATTAACCACCACCATGACTCAAGGATATATCTTTTATTAATACCGTCATGGACACTTTTCTTTGCATTAGGACTTGATTACTTAAAGAAGAGATACGATTCCAGGAAATCATATTATTTCTATCTGGCAGTAGCCATTTTGTCAAACGGATTCATCGCTTTTGTTGTGGCCTGGATCATGGATACTATCGCTGCCGGAAAGGAAGGGAAAGAAATTGAAAGGAACTTTCAAGGGGATTAAAAATATGCGAAGTTAAATATTATGTTATGTGAAAAAAACAATTTGGCCCATGACCTTCAGGAGCCTTTCAGGTTCCTTGTAGATATGGCAGTTATCAGCCTGGTTGAAAGTGGAGCTATGGAAACTAAAGATTTCATAAGGACTGAGAATTACAATCTCAGGCTAAAACCTACCGGAGCCAGGAAGATTGTTAATGAATATTTCAATATGCTGAATAAAAAAGTAAGCTACCAGGGAAAAGAAAACACATGGGGTTATGTTATCTTTCTTAAGGTAAGAGAATTAACCCATTACCTCACAAGCAAAAAGGAAAAACTGGATTTTGTCAAGCCTGAATATGAAATTGAGAGAATTGACTCTTATGACATAAGGCAAAAAATCCTGAGCATTTCTTATGTTGACTGGAAGAAATTAGGGTTCTCTAAGGGGACTTTGCATTACATGAAGCAGAATGCCAAGTCAGATAAACCATTTACTCTTAATGCTCACGTTTTGGAAAGGGTAAATAAATGGGAGGCTCTGGTTTCAAGTCAAAAGTAAAAATGTGTATGAATTTACTATAAAAGTAAAAAATGTAAATTTTACAGTAAAAATAGTAAAAATAGCTTAAGGAGAGGCTGTAAAGGTGTTGTAAAATTAATTAGGTTTTTTATCTCTTAGTAAATCTCATTAAGAACCCTAAATTTATACAGTACTAATAAAGAAAAGCGGACAGTTTTCCTGTGGAAACTTAAAAATTTGGAAATTACAAATAAAACCCTGTTTTTCAGTAAATTTGTTCACTCGATTAAAAAAATTACTTTCAGGTAAAAGTAGGTATGCGTTTTTGTGAGGTCATGCTCTAAGAACTATATTGTATAGATTTGATGTCTTTTGAACATTTTTAAGAAATATATAAAATCGTTATCAGTAGAAGGCGTTATCCTGCCTCAATTGTGAGAAGTTAATTTAGATATATGTTTTCTCTTCGATCAGGGTGTACTCTTTTGAATCAAAGTTTCACTTTAAAATTATATAATAGTTGCAAAAAACAAAGAAATTTAAACTGTCTTTCAAATGAAATATTAGGACTTGTAGCAGTTTATTCATAACCTATTCTGGAGTAGCTAGTAGACAACAAAGTTAACCACAAAATTGAATTGCGAGCTCTCTATTAAACGAGTTACTTGTTACCAAATTTTTTGAATACTTTCCATATAATTTTGTGAACTAAGTTGCTGTTATTCCGTGAAGTATAATTGATACACATATAACTAGACTGACAATAGGCCAGAGTTGCTCTATTCCAGTCTCTATCATTGAGAACTGGGCATAGTAAAAAGCTGCAACTCCAATAGGCCCGAACCAGCCTGTGAAAAGGATATCCAGCTTACTTTTAAGATTGGGTACAAGAGGTTTAATGAGGAAAAGAATAGATATCCGATGCAGCAGCAATATCAAAAAGCTACCAATAGACCTGCCCCTCTAAATTTCATCCATTCCTGCCAGGGTACAACCAGGCCTAGCAAAGTAAATATTGGAATTGTGAAAAAGAGATCTATACCTTCTACAATGCGGTCTTCGTCTCTTCTCTCTTCTACAGTTGATGTGATGCTAAATGTCTTTCCCGCAGCAAAAACTTCAAGGATTCCATCAGCACCCACTAATTTTACACTGGCAAGTACAATTAAGGCTAGAGCTACTGTATAAGTAGCGTAAGAAGATTCATCAATAGTCTTTTTACTCAGAGCTATTTTTAATAGATAACCAGCCAGATATCCTATTACGGCTCCAAGTACTACAGCGCCGAAAACTTCCCAGAGAATAGTGTGTGTCAACCAGTAGCTTAAAGCTTTCCCCGGCTTATAAGTCATCCAGAGAATAGGGAGCATTAAAAAAGGGTAACCCAGGCCATCATTAGAAGCGGATTCTATCGAAATTAAGTTTCTCAATTTTTCAGGTATATTCTTTTCAGCCAGTCTTCCACTTAGAGCCTATCCGAAAAGTGATTACTTACTGTAATTCTTATAATATGCAGTTTGCAAACCTCAACGGGTAATTTGATATCATAGACCTGTTATGACTTTTCAACATGTATTACTGACTTTTCGGATAGGTTCTTAGTAGCCGCAGCAAAATAGATTATGCAGACATTTTACAGAGTATTGTACATTTTCATAACAGATTCACATATTTTATTCAAATAATATCACATCGTTGTAGAATCTATTCTGTGACGGGTACTAACTAGGACAAAACTTATTTCCGTGGGTATTTGAGGTCTAGGTTTTTAATTAATTCTTCTGCTTCGTCAGGATTAATCTGCTTCAAGATTAAATCTAGCTTTGCTTCTTTTCGTTCATCTCCCTCTTTAGATTGCAGAGAGCCAATGTACAGCAGGAAAGAAAACCCTCCTACCTGCCAGATAAGCTGCAAGAACTCTGATTGCCAGTTTTCTAAAGTGTCGCGCATCATCTGAGTAGCATAATCTGTCACTTCAATATGTTTGTTAAACTCCTCTCGCTCATTAACGTAAACATACCATCCAAAGAACCAGTGCCTACAAATTGACAGAACAAAGAATAACCCTGTAATCTATAGATAAGAATATTTTCCAAATATATTCTTTTATAATATTCTTTTTATATTATAAATTAATAATCTGTTTGTTTATATATAATATGTAAAACCCAGATTTAGTAATAATTCCAAATTCCATTTATACTTCCGACCAGCGTGGACCTGACCTACATTATATAGATTTAATATAGATCTGTCAGTCCTTCTAAAAAAAAGCTTGAAAATGGACTTATAGAGATCTTCATGTTTGTATTAATTCTTTCAAAAATTTGTTAATTTTTAATTGAAGGGAATACACATGCTCGAAAATCTAGAAGTCCAGACAATTTTGAGAATTTGGTTTTTTTCAGTAATTTGCTTTTAAAATTTATCTCCTCTGAAGTTCCTTAATAACTTCATCAGCACTGGCATATTCTTTGTCTGGAAGCATGCCAAGGTTCTCAAGTAACTGATCTGCCATTGCCCCGCTTCCTCTTGCCTGCTGAATAATGTCGTTCTTTTTTGCAGGGAACTTCACATTTTGTAACATATTTTGAATATCCATAGGAACAGTTTCCATCTAATCTTTTCCCCCTTACTCCATTCTTTCCCCATAAATTTATTCATTTTCAAGTTCTTTGTCAACTTTGGCAGCACTAGTGTATACCTTATCCGGAAGATTTCCGATATCCTCCAATACGTTCCCACTTGCATGATGTTTCTTCGCATGCAGAACTAGATCTCTCTTTTCTGCAGGATATTCTGTATCTTTTAAAGTCTCCTGAACAGAAGCCACACTTGATTTCACAATTTCCCCCAGTACTTTATTTTTTCTATAAACAAGAAAAACTTATTCTTCTTTTGGAGTTGGTGGCTTGATACGTTCACTTTGCAGCCTTTCGATTTCTCTGGTAATATCATCAGGAGTGTTATACTCTATTTCGGGTATTCCCTTCAAAAGATCCAGAACATCACTTTCAGCTTGCTTACCTTCAGCAAATCTGATAATATCTTTTCTGCTTGCAGGATAACCAATTCCCCTTCCAGTAATAAACTCCTTAACATCACGTGGGCCTCTTTTTATAAATTCACCTCCGTGTACTCAGGTATTTTTTCCTTCCCTATTAATTACCCACCCTTCGTTTAGTGTTAGGTTATAATAATATAAAAATAATTCAAGCAAAATATTAGTAAAATGATAATTTTTCTGCCTACAAACTTACTCACAGAAACTGATCAGTTACGAAATAGAATAAAAACCTTACGAATAACAATAAAGTTGGGAAGATAATAGCATTTTCACTTTTTTTGCAATGTTAATTCCTTTATATTATTAAAGTTACTTTATATTATTTTTTATCTATTATAATTTGTATGTATATACGTCGTTAAATGCTTATACTATAAATCAGTATTAATTATTAACATAACTTAAAATGTTTGCTTAGGAACGATAAAAATATATTTCAAGTATTACAGTTATTGGTATCTGCCTTGATATTGGTTTTGAGAAACCGAATTGCAGATCTACTCTCGAAGTAAGAACTTGAAGTTCTTTTTTACGATTCCTAAGCTTATCAATAATCAGTTAGAAATATAAAATCACTTGCCGATAATTAAGAGGAGGTAAAAAATGAACAAAATTAACAAGGAAATTAAAGTAGCTGACACACTGTCCCGCGAGGAATTCCAGCAGCATGTTATCTCCAAAGCAGAATCGAGCCCGGAGTTCAAGCGGGCATTATTGAGTGATCCGAAGCAAGCAATCGGACAACTAGGCCTGAAGGTTAATGGAGACGTGAATATTAAAGTTGTGGAGGAATCCGCCGACGTTATTTACCTGGTATTACCCCAAAAACTGAAGGCAATCACAGGCGGGTGTATTGGGTGCGATGGTGTAGGAGGCTGCGGATTCTGCGAGTGTAAAAGCAGTATAGGAAATAGGTTAAATATACGTTAAAACCATGAAACCATCCGTCTATAATTTTGTCTGGTCAACCGATGACCCGGAAAAGGTAATGATCTTTAACAGTCTTACTACAGCCCTGGCTGAAGTGAGAAAAAGCCGCATGAGTTTATTGAACGCTTCTCAGTTTGATTACGCTCTCTTGCCGGAAAACGAAAGGCAGTTTGTTGACGAGCTGCAAAAGGGAGGATTCCTAGTTGACGACACTGCCGATGAACTGAGAATGATCAAATTTGCCTATAACAGCGACAAGTATGACGGCGCGATGGCCAGGCTAGTTATCGCCCCCACTTTAGCCTGCAACTTTGCCTGCTCCTATTGCTTCGAACAATCAGATAAGAGCCAGAGCAGGAAAAGTGAGCAAAATGTTTTCATGCCAGACAATATAAAACAGGATTTACTCAACTACATTGAAAAAATAGTAAAGACGGGAAAAGATGTATTCGTAACCTGGTACGGCGGGGAGCCTCTCCTGGCAAAAGAAACTGTTTTTGATTTATCACAGAAGATAATTGCCATTACGGAAGAGCATAAAGTCAGATATTCTGCTGGCATGGTTACTAACGGCTATTTCCTTTCTGAAGATCCTGACACAGTGCAGAATCTTAAGAAGAACAGAATTAAGTTTATTCATGTTACCCTGGACGGCTCTCGCGAAGTGCATGACAGCCGCAGAATGCTTAAAGGGAGTAACGGCCCGACCTTCGATCGGATTCTTGAAGGAATCAAACTTCTGAAGGCAAGCGATATTGAGACATATATCCGCGTAAACGTTGACCGTTCCAATATTGACAATATGAGCAGACTCCTGGAAGTGTTAAAGGATAACAACCTGAGTGACATATTCATTTACCTGGGCCATGTTATACCCTATACCGCAGGATGTAAATCGTATGAGAGTTCCTGTATATTGACAGAAGAATTCTCGATAATAAACCAGACTTTCTACAAAAATCTAAATCTAATGGGATTCGAGGCAGGTAGAGAGTCCTTTTATCCAAGATTTGCCCGGGCTTGCGATGCCAACCGGACGAATGCTTTTGTCTTGGACCCCGATGGGGACATATACAAGTGCTGGACCGAAATAGGCAATAAGACCGCAAGTATTGGAAAAATTGGTGACCTGACCCGACAAAACGAAGAGAAGGGAAACCACGAGATCTAGTGGCTTACCTGGGAACCCTTCGAGTACCCGGACTGCGTAAAATGTAAAATGCTGCCCATCTGCATGGGAGGCTGTGCCCACCAGGCCATGTTCATTAACGGGGGCCGACCCGAATGCAAGGAATGGAAATATGGTCTGGAACATTACGTTAGAACCAAGTTTTCCTGTTTAAAGGCTCAGAGAGCAGCTATCAATAAGTCCTGCTGATGTGGCTGAAAAACTGCGTAGTCAGGACCATTATTTTTTGATACAAGTTAGTTTTTGTCTTACCTTTTTTCAGATTTGCCTTTTTTACGTATTTTTCTTAGCAATGGGTGAAACCAATTAAAGGAACTTGGAGCAATTCACGCCTACATGGGCACTGATTTGGTTTTTGTACTTCCTGAGAAGGATCAGGAGCTTCAGAGTTCTTTCAACCTTTTAACCCCATAACTGATATTCAATTACTCAAGCTTGAGAAAAAAGATCTCTAGTTTTATGGAGTTGCTTCTAAAAGGTATGCTCTATACACTTATGAGAATGGAAACATCAGGCTCATGGAAGATGAAAGGTATTACAAGCTTCATGGACTTGGGCACTTAACAAACCCTTTTAACAATTCAATTGGAGAATGTAAGGCTGAAATCTGGCAGGATATTCTTAAACTTCATTATGGGATAATCACTGGAAGAGATATTGAAGAGAAGTATTCAAACTTTTATTCAATTTCTCAACTTACTGTTATTACTCCCCATGAATTGAACAGGTTTAAAAAACTGAATAATAGGAAACCCTGGAAAGAGCAGGTTAAGCCTTTTAACTTTTATTCTTGTAGGATTTCAGATAATTGAAGAAAATGGTAAGGCTGTTAAACCTCTGTCTCCTTTTACTAAGGGTTCAGAAGATAGTTTATGAACCATTTATTGATTATGAAACTGGGGAAACTAAGGAAAGATCTCAATATTTCAAACCGTTAAGCAGGACAATTCACCAATTACATCTAATTTTTCAATGCATTAATTAAATTCATAATATATAAGATGCAATAATAGATGGGAGATAAATATGAATATACTTACGAAAATAATGGTTTATATCTTAGCCATAATAGGGCTTGCTTGTGTTGCAAAACATATACGTATCACAAGTTGCAAAGAAGGGTGCTGTTTGTGTGATTCTTTTAAAACAGAAGTAGGAGGGTCTAAAACAAAAATGGAAGGGGTTAAAACAAAATTACGAGGATTCAAAACAAAAGTACAAGAATTCAAAACAAAAGAAGAAGGCAAAAAAAGAACTGGTTCAAGGTATGGTTCTAATCCAGTCAAGTATTAAAAAATATATTAAATTTTTCTTTTTTTAATTTGTTCTTTTCTACATGATTACATAAAAAGTATATAATTAATTTTTAGTTAAGCCTAATTTTGAAAAATAGAGGTTATGTAAACTCCACAAAATAACATACCAAAAATTAGACTTATTATCGGATTAACATTTATAAGAAATAGAGTAATTTTTTGCTAGGGCAATTTTTTAAAAAATATGATGGTGCCTGGTCATGCAAAACAACGTACAAAAAATTCGAGATGCATATATCCCCACACTCTAATGCGAGTTGTGAGACTGGAACTAACAGGTAAATTCATAAACTTATATTAAATCCATAGCCTTTAACTCTGTTGGGTAATCCTTGCATATTGAAGGATATTGGACATAAGCAAAAGCCATGTTGAAGATCAACCTCTTTTAACGCACTTTTCATGACAGGATTCACTTCTACGCTGAGTATTTCCGAAAGCTTCTGTTTGAGCCCAATAAAAGTCAAACTTTTTAATTTTGCTCTGAAGTTCACCTTAATCTTTTCAAGACGGAAAGCCTGTCTTGAATTGATTTTTGGTGTTCCTCTTCACTAAAGGAAGGATCCTTTAAAGAAACCCAGAGTTCACAGGGGATTTGCGAACAATCGCCGCAATTTCGATAACCTTTTTCCTTTACGCAGCTGTAAACAGGGCAAACATCAGCACCAATGTACTGGGTCCAAAAAACCTTGCCTTCAATTGCATCACAACCGATACATTCATTATTCAGATGAGGGCATTCATCACAATTTATTCCGCATACACAAACCATCTTATACCTTCCGAAACAATTTCAGTATTTATAAGCAAATTTTTGATATTTAAGAGGAGTAACTGTTTTAGAGATTCAAAGTACTGAGTATATTTAATAGTTGTTTGAATCCCTTACTATTACATTTACCTTTACTTCTAAAATATGTCTTAAATTAATTATTGTTTGCCAAGTAGGATGAAAGTAATCTTCTATTTCAAAAGTTACTTTTTTTCAGATCAAGATTTTCAAAATATTACTAAGTAAAGGATGTAATACTGGAAAACTACATCAGCATTGCTGCTCATTAGCAATATGGGGGAAAAATAAAGAAAAATGAACATGGGAAACTACTTACTTTTTCAGCATCCCATTATTGCTTTCCGGATAAGCTCTATATTAGGCAGGAGTTATTTGTAATTATTTCTTCAACTATCAGTTACTGATTGTGTTTTTCATTTTTGAATGAACAGTTGTATTTTTGACAACTTTAAATATTGTCATATTTAGAGTACTCAACCAATTACAGGTTAAGATTCTAAAGAAAGAGTAAAGAGTATTGAAAAGAGGTCAGTAATAATATTTTTTTAATGGGGAGTAGTGAGGGTAAATAAATGGCAAATAAGGAAAAGTTAAATTCAATACCTTTAGTGTTAACAGCCTTAATTTTTATTTTTTTAATTTTAATTTCATCCGTGGCGTCAGCGTCACAGGTAGCGACGCAGGTGACGAGAATTGGCAACGGATCCGATCCTGCTATTTATGGTAGCAAAGTTGTATGGACAGATGATAGTGTTATTCATGTTTATGATTTGACCTCGAAAACTGACACTGCTGTTAACTCTTCTGCAGCATCTCATCCAGCTATTTACGGCAACAAATTAGTTTGGCGTGATGAAAGCAGTGGAGTGCCAAGATTTACAGTTTATGACATACCTTCGGGTGCTCGGTCTTATATTACTAAAGATATAGACAATCGCAGTATTCCTTCTATTTACGGTAATAGAATCGTTTGGAGTGCAAATTACAATGAATCAAATTATAATTACAGCATATATATGCGGAATATATCTACCTCAACACAAGCCTGGATAGCACAAGGAGAAAATCCAGAAATATACGATACAAAAATAGTGTATTCTGCCAATGGTAGGGATATAAGAGATATCTTTATGTATGATATCACAACCAAGAAAACTGAATTAATAAGTCCATATTCAAGCGACCTTAATAATCCCTATATATATGGTAATAAAGTGATATGGTCAAACTTCTATTCCAGGGGTGGATTTATACAAATGTATGATCTTGTCACTAAAAAGGCTATAGATGTTACCAGTGATAATGCAGGTAATACCTTACCTGAATACGCAAATTCATATGCTGATGCTGGAGATGACACCGGTACTCATATTGACATAAACGGGAACAAAGTTGTATATTCAAAATCTGGCGATGACCAATTTGGTTATGCAGGTGTATACATTTATGATATTCCCTCAGCAAAAAGCACTTCCGTCTATATTTATCCAAGAGAAACTGATACAACACCTGATATCTACAATGATATTATTGTATGGGGAATAGACAGTAGTTATGGTGGGGTTAATGATACTGGCATCTATATCTGTGATCTTTCTGTCACAAACACCTTGCCACCTATAGCTGAATTTACTGCAAACACAACTTACGGAGCTGCACCTCTAGTTGTGCGATTCGATGATATCAGCACTGGCGGAGTATCTACTTCCTGGATTTGGGATTTTGGGGACGGGATTGACTCAAAACATGCCATGAATGCAACCCACACGTTTACAAAGCCAGGAAATTATACAGTCGGTCTAACTGAAGAAAATGCCGCAGGGAACAGTACAGCGACAAAGCCGGGTTACATAGTTGTTACCGATCCAAACATTCCGGTTGCAGACTTCAATAGCAAGATTACAGAAGGTTATGTCCCTTGAGAGTACAGTTTTATGATCTTTTCCAGAAAGTAACTTCAAGGATCTGGACTTAGAAGATAAAAAGAGCAAACTATGCAGGTAGTGTAAGATCCCTGATCAAACCTGGCAGATGGGCAAATTTGCCTTATTAATCTATATAAGTCTGTCCTTCTGCTAGTGTTTTAGAATGGAAACATAGTGTTCATTTTTGGGATTGATCATTAATTACTTTGAAGCAATTAGCTTGAAATATTATCAAGTTAAAAATTAACGATAATTTGGAGGAAGTTCAATATGGATTTTAAAGACTGTATTAAGTTTGCAAATGAAACTCCCGTTTGCTATCTAGCAACAGTAGAGGGAGATCAACCTCGAGTTCGGGCACTGGGGTTCTGGTTCGCCGACGAAAGCGGATTTTATTACTAATGGAGCGCAGAGGGTCACGAATACCCCGTCCTTCAGGTCGGGGATGAAGTGAACCCTCGCCTCTTCGTTTTTTCACTTTAATTATCTAAATCCTCACTTTTTTTGTAAAATAAGGTTTTTTTGGCACCATAACCAGAGGTGGTGCCAGCCACCTTTGGCTAGGATGTGATATAAGTTGGAATTACGCAGTTTTAGCCATGGCTATGGTCAGATTACTTACCACATCGTGTTGGTGCCTAAGTATCGATACAATATATTCTACAATAAGAGAATTAAAAAGGATTGCGAGTTGATTCTCAGTATAATTTGTGCTAAAAATGGCTACAAAATACATGCAATGGAAGTAGTAGATGATCATGTTCATTTGTTTCTTGAATTTCATCCAAGTAATTCTCTGTCAGAGGTAATTCAGTATTTGAAAGGAGGTAGTTCTTACAGCTTATTCAAGCTTCATCCTGATCTTAAAAAACGATATTGGGTGGAAATCTATGGTCAAGTGGAAAGTTCTATCGATCCGTTGGAAACGTAACTGCTGATACAATTAAGCATTACATTAAAGAATCGCAAGGAAAACCGAGTGAAGAGTCTCGATTGCATAGGTTCATGAGATCCAAGCAAAGAAGACTTGATGATTTCTAATTACCAGAACAACCGGGCGGGCGGCCCGAAGCATACCCCATCCTTTAGGGTGGGGTGGCCGCCCGCAATTTGATTTTCAAATCGGAGCTATGAAAGATATGTACGGGCAACTTCAGGCAAACTCAAAAGTAGAGGCATGTTTCTGGCAACCCGGTGAAGCAGCAGGAAAAATGATGAGAGTTGCAGGTAATATAGAATTCGTAGATGATCCGGAACTTAAGAAGAAGGTCTTGGAGGATAGGCCATTTCTTAAAGAGTTTGGTCTGACATTTGATCACCCAGGGCTTATAATTTTCCGCATTGCTAAAGGTGAAGCATATTTCTGGACAATGGCAACTAACTTCGAGCCTAAAAAGTTCATTAAATTCGGCGACTAAAATATCTTCCTGAAATATTATTTTTAATTAACAAGCTCGCCCCTAAAACAATTTTGAGATCAGCTCCCCAAAAACACGCTGGGAGATATTGAGGGCATATTAAGGCATTTCATTAAAGCACTTCACAACAACGAAGAAATGAAGCAAAAACAGAAAAACAGTCAGGTTAAAAACGATAAGAACTTAAATCCTTTTATTGCCCCATCAAACGTGAACGATATGCAAATCTTTGACAATTTTCAAAGTCGCCTTTGCAGTATTTCGATATCACTTCAACAGGTAACTTACCCTTTTTCTTATTTAATTTCCTCAGCTCTTTTCGTAAAAATCAAATAAAGAGTGCTCTTTTTTCCCACAACTACCAGAGATCTCAATTTGTATCCGATTTTTTGTTTTGTCATTACTATATATTACTTTGAATAAAGTTCTTTACTTTTCAATATACTCTTAATCGGTAGATCATGCGCCTGCAATTATAAATATAATCTAATTTTATAATAATCACTGCATAACTCAAATACACGACCGAATAGGAAATGGGGGACAGAAATAGATGAAAGATAAGGATAATTTATGTTTAACGCTCTTGACTTCAGTAATCCTGGTTTGTATTTTAATTACCAGCTCATCTGCTGCACAGATATCTGGCGAGCAAAATGCTTCATATAATGACTCATCGGCCAATAATGAATTTCCGTATCCGCGTGGTACGATACCCGCATACGGAATGATGGGATGGGAGACTGGTACTCAATTTTTAATAGACAATGCTACGCTTGTTCACTTTGGATGGAGCACTTACATAACTCCACAACAGTTTGTTGATAACGTTAACAGAGGCAAACAGCTGGGAATTTCAAAATATCTGGTAGCTACCGGAGGCCCGCAAATGGAGTCTGAAAGCTTCTGGAAAGAAGTCAGGGATATGGGTGTTACTGATAATGATTTCTATGGGGTCTATTTCCCTGACGAGGAAGGAAGTCCTTCAACGCTTATCAGTATGTATACAGGTATGAAAAAATACTTCCCGAATGCCGTTGCCGGCGATTATTTGGGCGATATGCAGACCGGACCTGATGATGATGAATTTATTCCGGGGCTGGATGTTTGTTATTTTACCACCTACACGAAATTTCATCCTGAACGCCCGCATGCCTGGGTATATGGTAATCTTATTGCCAACGCCCCTGACTGGAAAAATGCGGGAAAAACAGTATATGTAGCAACAGAAGCATTTGGTCAGGCTATAGAGGTGAATGATTTAGATCCGGATCTGGATACTGAGCAAAAAGTGGCTGATCGTCATGAAAGTCAGATTGTGATGGGAATATTAGGTGGAGCGCAGGGTGTTTTCTCGTATGCTTATAAATATGCAGCAGATACTCCAGGCTATACCGGATGGGTCAGCTTTAAGCCCAAATATGAACAGGTTTGGTCCTGGATTATGGAAGGTAACCGGACACTTCTGACAACAGACGTAACCAGCGGCAGGACAGGTATAACTTCGGATCCGGGTGGCACAATCGATGCGGTTACCGCCTACATATTTACTGATGCAGACGGTAGAAAATTAGTTGCTTCATCAAGTATGCTCGATTTTACCGAGGCAAATGGTACGGCAAATAATGCAACAATTGCCGGCGTGCCAGACGGAACATATGATGTCTTATGGGAGAACAGAACCTTGAATGTTACGGATGGAACCATTAAAGATACCTGGCAACCATACGAGTACCATTTCTACCAGTTAGAGACGAATGACACCGGTACCTGATAAGCTCTTACTGGTACCAGCGGTTTCGGTTTTAGTTCTTTCACTAAGGGTTAGCAGGTTATTATTCCTGCGAGCTCTTCTATTTTTCTTTTTCCGCCCGGATATTAGCCAGGTTTTTGACTGTAAGTGCTGATCAGGTTAAGTGACTTTTTTCTAATATCAGTAGGGATTCAGGCCAAAAATCGATTTCAGGACGCAATGTTTTTATAACTTAAAAAGCAAGGATAGTTCACAATTGTGAATTAAAAGCATTATCGCCAAAGTGAACATCAAAAACGACTACAGAGATGATCTACATTTGGGATATTTTCAAATACATTTATGGTATTTTATATACTACTAAGAGCGTAAGTTTGTCCTATTGTATTATTAATTATCACTTTTGTCTCGATCTGCCAAATTTAAGCCAAAAGATTTAAACATAAAGAGATCTTTTATGTCGATGGTGACTCACAATGAGGGATCGTTTTTGTTGTTAATGAACCTATGAACAGCAGTCTGAATGACATTAATTATGAAAAGCTTGAAAAACTGCCTCCATCTGCAAAGCTTGTGTTTAAAACCCTTGAAGCAAACGGGCAGATGACGCAAAAAGATATAATCCGTGAAACAATTCTTCCTTCACGCACAGTCCGATATGCACTAAACAGGCTGAAAGAAGAAAAGATTCTGCTTGAACGGTTTTATTTCCTTGACTCACGCCAGAGCCTTTACGAAATAAAAAGACCTATGAGTAATGCTCTTGCAGTTTGAAGCAATAAATTCTCTTTTGTGCAAACGTATTTTACAAACATATCTTTTGCACAGCTATTCAAACTGCAGTATAAATCTAAATTTTGAGGTCTTTACCTCGCTATTTTTCTAAATTCTGGTTTCTTCTGGTTTCCTGCACTGCATACAGGTAAGTTTAAAAGCAGGTATCAATGAGCAATGAGCATTCAAAGGCCAAAGCTTGCTATTTTCAGTTTCTCGAATTCGGGGCACGCTCGGTAATTATATATTGAGCAAAATACAAATTCGCAGTTGTCAGTTTCCTGTAAATTGCTTTAAATTATTGTCCGAAAGATGGCAGATAATAGCAGTTCAAACTCGCGGGGGCAAAGTTAGCAGAAAAATCCCGGGATAAACTGATATGAAAATCCTGAATAAACTGCTGTAGAGAGGGGTAATTATGCATCTCAACGAGAAAATAGACATGACAGGGCGTTTATATCTTGCCCTTGAGCAAATCGAAAACTGTGAAGAATTCTCAGCTCTGATTCCTGAAGTCAGGACAAATTTCGTTTATGCATCAAAAGAATCAACCGATCCTGAAGATGTTCTTGCAGTTGACGGGAGGATTACTGTTGTAGATAAACTTCCAAAAGCTGCCGGAAAAATAAAATTCGGAGTTTCAGGCTATATGGCAAACCTGATTCTGGAAATCAGAAAACATGACCCGGAAATAAGGTCTGCGATAGATTTTGCAAATTCTCCGCAGATCACCAGTTTTCTGAAAGATTACTGTAAGGAAAAAGGGTGGATATTTTCAGGAATAGACAGGCGTTCTGAGCCTGAAAGTATAAAAGACCCGGACGAAGTATCTGCATCCTGGGAAGTCGCAGAAGCTATTCAGGCTGCTGGAGGACAGGTCCCAAGGGTTTTTTCCGAGACCGGAGCAGTCGGGAAGGAGCCGGTAAGCATTTTTGTAGGTAAAGATCCGCTGGAGATAGCGTATTATATCTGTGAGCTTGCAAAAAGGCTTAATAAACCGTGATAGGCCTCGAAATAAGAGATACAAACAAATCCATTTTTCTTCATTTCAAAAATTATATTTTTTACTCTTTTTTCCTTCATCTTATTGTATCCCCCGCATTCACGTTTTCTACTCCTTAATTTATTTGATTGCAAATATAGTTTGGCTTTTATACATTAAATATGTCTAAGCTGATAATCCGTATTTCAAACAAGAAAATGATATCATGAGGCTTTACTCAAGAGCAAAGGATAGAAATTTTCCGCTAAATTAGCGGTCATTTTTTCTTTAAAAGAACATCTCAATAGTATCATAAATCATAATCTGATAAGATATTTAGACTGGAAATCACATTGATTTTAGAATATTCCGATATTTTGAGAGATTATCGAATAATACGAAAACCGTTTGAGGGAGTGGGTATGGAGTTTATAACAAGCGGGCTATACTGGCTTATGTGGACAGTTACCACCATGGCAGTTATAGTTTTCGGTGGAAATACCGATCCTGACGTGTTTTATCCTGAAACCAGCGAATTCTATTATGTAGGGGCAACCGGAGAGCCAATTGAACTTATAAATAATCCGAACTCAATTGATCCGACTTATCAAGAACTAATTACATTCCTGAGGTCTGATAAGACTGATGAAATCGAATACTCTCTGGAAAATTTCACATGCGGAGATTTCGCGGAGATGGTCCACAATAACGCTGAAGAGACCGGCATAAAGGCTGCCTGGGTATGTGTAGACTTCATAGGTTCCACGGAAGGACACGCCTGCAATGCCTTTAATACCACAGATAGAGGCTTGATCTTTGTGGACTGCACAGGGATCTACCCTTATGAACCCGGTAGCCGGGACTGCACTGTAAAGGTCGAAATTGGGGAAATATATCAACCGAAAGAACTGTTTACTTCCGGAGAAACATATGCCCAGATGGGCGTGGTTAAAAATATTGAACTCTACTGGTAGTTCACTCCCGTACAGTTTACAAACTCAAGTTTTACGTAGTCCACGTCTTATCCGGAGTCTGGGTCTTATCTGAATCTTATATTACAGACAAGGTTTTACAGACATCTCCTTGGATTTGCCGCTTCCTTCTTAAGGACTTCAACCCAGTCAGGAGACTGCACACCGGGATACTCATATCCCAGAACAAGGACCTCACTGAATTCTTCACCCTCAGCTGGTAAAGATCCGGTTACCTCATAAGTCGGGAAAGGAACCTGAAGGACTCCTTTTACAGTTTCGCCTTCTTCCAGTTTCGTAAGTCTGGTGAGATTATCCGTAAAAAGAGCTTCTTCGGCATTGTTCGCAGTCACGATAGGTATTGTACGGATCGAGTGGTATATACATGATTCAATTACAGCGAAGCCAAGTACGAGCTCTTTCCAGATCATAGGTTTGTTTGTATCGGTTGTTTCTGCCAATGCTTACCCCTCAGAGTTAAACTTTTGAGTTTCAACAGGTTTTGAGTTGTATATACAAGGAATAGGATCGTAATTGATAAGTTCTTTTCTTCCTGTGAACTCTTCCTCCCAAAAAGGATAATGGAATTACTGGAACTCATTCTCTGTTGTGAATAATCTCATAACTTACCTTTCCTTTGCTTATGCATTCCCTGACAAGCTTTTCTCTCTGAGAAAGTGCGCCGTTTTTCCCGGACTTGACCTCTACAAAGACCACCTTATTCATTTCTCCTTCGGAAAGCCCGTCAAAGATGATGAAGTCCACAGGGGTTCCGAGAAATCTCGCGTCCTTGGGGTTGTATTCGAAGTCAGGAAAATAAGGGATAAGGTGTTCTGTGACCTTTCCGCGGATTACGGCTTCGCTTTTCTTTATTGCGTCCTGGCGGATTTTTTTCTCCTCGTCAAGTTTCCAGGTCCTGAAAAGAGTATCGGCTTTCTCGGAAACCTGGCGCTCCATTTCTCTGGTCTGCCAGGCTTCGTAAAGGTCTCTTGCACGGGATTCGACCCTGCCTTTCAATTTAATGTATTTAAGGAGCAGGTAAACTATAAGGAGGGCAAGAAAAAGGATAAGGGTTGAAATCATCCAGTCGTCCAAGGTTGTTTCTCCGTAAAGGGTTTGTTTTTCAATAGAGCAAAGTGAAGTATAAATTCTCGAAGTATAAATCTTGAAGAACAGATCTCGAGAATAAACCTCGATAAATATATCTTAGACTCTATAAACGGCTGTAAATATTTAAAAGTTCCAGCAAACATCACTTCTCTCCGTTATTCTAATTCTAAAGCCTCAAATATATAAAAAGTATTCATATATGTTTATAAAAACTAAATATATCATAGAAATACTCTGGAAACGGAAGAGTTTAAGTTGACAGGTTTAAGTTGATAGCAATTTAGCTCAATAGCGATTTGAGTGGGGGAAGTGTGTGGCTGAAGTGATAAATATTGCTCTTATAGTTATAGGTGGGCTGGTCTTCTTTCTTGGAGTTATTTCTCAGCGTATTAAAGAATGGAATTTATCTGAACCTCTTTTAGCTTTAGTAATAGGTGTTTTGCTGAGTTTGGCGTTTGAGACTCTTGATTTGAGACTTCTGAACCCTCTGCTTTTAGAAGAAGCTCCCAGACTGGCTCTGGCTGTCGGTGTAATGGGAGTAGCATTAAGAGTTCCTTCCAGCTACATTATCAAAAATTGGCGGTCCATAGCGGCTATGCTCGGGATTGTAATGCCTTTCATGTGGGTTATGAATAGCTTGCTCACGTACTGGCTTCTGGATTTCAGCTTTCTTACAGCTCTGATTCTGGGTGCAATTATGACTCCAACAGACCCTGTGCTTGCCATAACCATTGTAAGCGGACAGATAGCAAAGGATAATCTTCCTGAAAGACTGAGAGACCTAATCTCAGTAGAGTCCGGTTCTAATGATGGGCTGGCTTACCCTTTCGTAATGCTTCCTATTCTCTGGATGACCCACAGACCTGAAGAAGCTCTGAACCGATGGGTGATATACACAATTTTCTGGGAAGTTGGAGCTGCCATAGTTCTTGGGGCTCTAATAGGTTATACATCAGGTCACCTGCTCAGAAGAGCGCAGAGTAAAAGAGCTATTGACCTGCCTTCTTACACCGCTTACACTCTTGCCCTTACATTTCTTACACTGGGGGGTGTAAAGCTCATCGGAAGCGATGGTATACTTGCTGTTTTTGTTGCAGGGATATTTTTCGGCATGACATCGACCGATGAAGAGAGACGTGATGAAGAACGCATAGTGGAGGGTGCAGACCGTTTTTTCACGATTCCTATATTTGCCCTGCTGGGCCTGGTCATCCCATGGCAGGAATGGATAAGGCTTGGATGGGCAGGTTTGATTCTTTCTTTTTTGATGCTGCTCCTGCATAGAATACCTATCCTTTTTCTTATTAAATCTCTTGTACCCAATCTTAAAAGTAAGCTGGATATCCTTTTCACAGGCTGGTTTGGTCCTATTGGAGTAGCAGCTTTTTATTATGCCCGATTTTCAATGAGACAAACCGGGATAGAAGGACTGTGGCCGGTTGTTAGCCTGGTGATATCTATGTCAGTTGTGCTTCACGGAATAACTGCAACTTACTTCACAAAACTTTATGGGAAGCATAGCTCAAAAAAGCCGGAAGATGAGTAACTTTCTATTCAGAAGAACAAACTCCAGAACTCCGGATCTTTATTTTTTGACTACTGCAGCTTTCCGTTTGGTATCATTGATTCTGGAACAATAGCTACTGTAAACTAATCTGAGATTAATGAGTCCTTATCTTACACGGTGTCTATTAAAGTATAATACACGAAATAGAATATAGGGATATGGTGAAGATTCACAGTAACGACTCCGATAAAATGGTCCTCGGCGAGGTTCTGGGGCTCAGGGACAGCATAGGAGAAATCCAGGAAGCAATTGCTGACTTTGACGTTGGAAAAAGACTGAATGTAGCTATTATAGCCGAACCTCTCGGAGGAAAAACGACCCTGATTAACGAAATCGAGAAACTAAATATAAGCAGGGCGACAAAAATCACATTTTCCGGGATTGTCCGGGATAAAAGGGAGACCTCTCTTCCCGAAGACGCAAAAAGAGTCGTGATTTTAGATAACTGCCATTTCCTGTATATGAGAAAACCTGGAGGTTTTGATGTATTTTATGAATTCCTGAACATGGTTAGCTCACAGGACAGGATATTTATTACCACTTGGAACACCTTCTCCTGGAAATATTTAAACGAAGTCTTCAGGCTTGATAAGTATTTCCCTGTACTGATATCTGTTCCCCCTTTTAAAAAGGAAAATTTCGAAGACCTTCTTTTAAGAAAGTATGAAGAAGGGGAAATCATATTTGGTAACGATGAAGAGGCAAAAGAAGAAGCTCTGGTTTATATAGAAGACTATCCGCTTGAATTGGCCTCCCTGGGAAGGAAAATTTACCTCCCGATTCTGAGAATTAATCTTTCTTACCTTAAAAAATGTATTTTAAACAGGAAAGAAAAAGAAAAAAAGGAAGAAAAAGAAACTGTTGAGAATCGGGTTTTTGGAGAAATTTACCGGGAATCAAAAGGTAACCCTGGTATCGCACTCAGGGTCTGGGAAATCGGGATTGATTATCCCCGTATAGAACCTGATGACGTGCCCCATTTTTCATATGACATAGAACTCGAACAGGAGGAAGCTTTTGTCCTGGAACTGATACTTTCATACCAGGGTCTGAGAAAAAGTGAGATTGTCGACACGATAGACTCTACTTTAAGGACGGATGAAATTCTCTTCCAGCTCCTGAATCAGGAATTAATTTTTGAGCATGAGGACGGATCTTTTCGTGTAAGGCCAGAAGCCCTGCGCAGTGTCATCGCATATCTGGAAAAATTTAGGCTGGTGTGGTAAATGGTAAATGGAGAGGAGACTGTAGAGACAGGCAGAGAGCAACTTCTGGAGACCCTAAGGTCTATAGAGACACAAACTCTAGTAACTATGATATTGATTCTCCTTGTCGCATACATACTCGGAAAAATAGTAACCATTATACTCTCAAAACTATCGGAACAAATGAGCCGCAGTGGCAGTGTAAAAGTCAAAATGATTATCCCTGCTATAAAGTTTGGAATTTATGTTATCGCTTTTTATTATTTCTTAGGGGAAATACTCACGATATTCGGACCGGAACTGTTTCTCCTGACAGGTCTTGTGGGTGCGATCATTGGTTTTGGATTAAAAGATATTTTTGCAGATTTTGTTGGAGGAGTTGTAGTTGCTTTCGAAAGACCTTACCAGGTAGGAGACAAAATCACCCTTGGAAACTATTATGGTGAAGTAATTGATATAGGGCTAAGGGCGACAAAACTAGTCACACCGGATGATGACACTGTTACAATCCCTAACAGCCTGATTTTTAATGAATCCATTGCCAGCAGCAATTATGGGGACCCGGAGATGATGGTTGTAATAGATCTTTATATCGCATCCGAGTCCGATGTAAACGGTGCAATGAAAATTTTAAGGGAAACAGTTGTGAGTTCCAGGTATATTTATATTTCCAGAAGAAGCCCTATTATCCTGCTGCATAAATCTCTTCCTTTTTATACAAGGTTAAGAGCCAGAGCATATGTAAACGACCTTAGAGACGAATTCGAGTTTGAATCCGATGTGCACACAAGAGCCTGGATAGAGTTTAAGAAGAAAGGGATCAGAGCTCCACAACTCCACGTCCTGAGTGTTCCTCCAGTAGAGGAAGGACGCGAATCAAGTGATTCAACCCGAAGAAACGTTCGGTTAAACCGGAGAAACAGAAAAGATTCCGAGTTTAATATCGACTCTCAGAAAGACTCTGAACTCTGAGCCTAATTTTGTTTGATTCATTAAACTTTTAATCCAATTATATCGGGTTCCTTTCCTTCTTTTTCTGACTGGCTTATTATTGAGAAACTACCATCAGTTTCTAGGATGACAGCCCCTATATGTTCCATATTTGCATATCCATGATTCCTCACAGACTGCTCAATTTCTTCTTCAACAACTCGGGAGCGCTTCATTGAATCTTTAATGTATTTCCCGTTGTAGTACACAAGAGAAGGCTCATTCTTTATAATACGCTTAACAGTGTCCGACTTTACCGTCAGCCAGGCAACTACATACTGCAAACCTATCAGGACTGCAAGAGCGGTTACTCCTTCAGTAAGTGAAACATTTCTATTCAAAAGAAGAGATCCGAATGTAGATCCGAGAGCGATTGTAACTACAAAGTCGAATGCATTAAGCTTGGAAAGTGTACGGTTTCCCGAAATTCTTAATAAAAATACAAGTGCAATATATCCCATCACTCCAAGGATAAAAATCCTTCCGATATCGTTCCAGCTATTGAAGAACAGGCCCATTGTCCAATCCCCTATTAACCGAGTAAGTTTGCGGATGCTGGTTAGATAAGTTATTTTTCTTACTGACCAGGCAAGTTATGTTTGACGAGGTAAGTTATGTTTCTTGCTGGCCAGATAAATTATGTTTTTTTATTATCGGATATTTTTATATATGTAAATTAGTTGTATTATATCGTTGTCAGTTCTGAGACCCAGGTGTGAGGAAATTTAAAATCTCGGAAACTGAGAAAGCTATATTTTTGGGAAAAATTGATGGGAGCTCAGAGAGGACAGCATACGTATTATTTTTTATCTGCAGCATTCATGAGATCAATGCCTACTGCCGTTCCTACCATAATATCTTCTTCTTTTTCGAGAGCCTCAAGAATATTTGAGATCAGAAGGTGACTTATTGCTCTCCTTTGTCTGGGCTTCACCACGTACCTTAACCTCATTTCTATCCAGTTTTCCTGCAGCTTTGTATAGAGTTTTGTCTGCACATCATAGGTTGTAATGAAGTACTTTTCTCCCATGAGAAGGAGATCAGTATTAGCCAGGCTTTCGAACTCTCCTACAATAGGGCTTGCAGTTTCAAGGATTATCTCTTCGGCTTTTTTCCAGTTGCTGCCGTAAATCAGAAGAATCCTGATTTCGTCCCAGATAAAGGAATAGTCTTTTGTATAATTTTTTATCGTCTGGTTGAGAACAAAACTGTTCGGGATGTGGAGAATCCTGCCAGTGTACTGGTCTGCATCCACCCATTCCCTGATTTCCATAACTGAGGTGCTGAAACTTCCTATATCCAGTACGTCGCCTGTACACTCTCCGACCTGGATCCTGTCTCCTGCTTTAAACGGGCGGGATATGATGATAAGAATTCCTCCGGCCAGGCTCCTCAGGAGGTCCTGCAGTGCAATCGCAACTCCGGCGCTCAGAATACCATAGGCAATGAGCAGGGTGGTTGTCCTCTCAACCCAGATCGCAAAAAGGGAGGCAAGAGCAAATACTGTTACAAGAATAGATATCGCTTTCCGCATAGTATATCTATCTTTGGAAGTCGAAACTCTTCTAAGGATGAGGCTGTCGGCAATGGAATTAATTATATAGGCTAGAAAAATTACAATTAAAGAGACAAGGAGAGCATCCAGTAGAGATCTGTCCTCGAAGATATAATAGTCAGTCAAATACCGAATATATGCAATAATAATTATCAAGAACAGCAGGATAAATAAATTCAGCCGCTGGAGAATCCTCATGTAATTAAATATAATACTTTTTTATATATCAATATAGTCAGCCCTGCGAGGTAATTAATTCAAAATCACTTAGCTTGTCCTTGATCGTGTCAGTAGCTGATTAACAAAATATCACCGGTGTTTTCACTTTTACCTAATTCATCTTATTCACTTTTTTAAGTGATCTTCAAGTTGTGAATTAAAATTACGCAATAATCAGCTTTTACCATAATAAATCGATAATTTTCACATTTATTCAGATTACTACATATATTCATTAATTTTAAATATGATAAATACAATTTTTGTTTTTCATTCTTCAAGGAAAACTGCAGCAAAAAGGTAACAGAAGAGATAGTATGACAGAAAAGGAGGTAAAAAGGCGCAAAGAACGGAAAGGCAATACAGACCTTTTTGTGAGCGCCCTCAAGACCACAATTCCTGTATTTCTCGGATATATACCTCTCGGAATGGCTTTTGGGTTCCTGCTTGACGGAGCAGGTTACCACTGGATTTATGCTTTCCTTATGAGCCTCCTTATTTATGCGGGTGCGGGCCAGTTTCTGGCAGTGGCTTTACTTGCTGCAGGAGCCGGGCTTACGGAGTTTGTCATAGCTACTCTGCTTCTTAATCTCAGACATTCATTTTATGGGCTGTCCCTGCTGGAAAAGTTTTCCGGCGTCGGGAAAGTCAAGCCTTACCTTATCTTTGCATTAACTGACGAAACCTATGCCCTTCTGACTACAACCGAAGTTCCTGCAGGCGGGTCAAAGTCAAGATTTTACTTATATATTGCAGCTCTCGACCATCTTTACTGGATTACAGGGTCCGTACTCGGAGCAGTGCTTGGCTCTCTGCTGGACCTCAACCTTGAGGGTATGGCTTTTGTGCTGACAGCCCTCTTTGTGGTGCTGACCATAGAACAATATTTCAATTCTAGCGTACGCTTTCCTTTCATAGCCGCAGTCGGAGCAGGAGCCCTCTCCCTCATACTTTTCAGTCCTGACAACATGCTGCTGATTTCAATTATTCTGGGGACTCTTATTCTGATGGGCAGGGAAAAATTGATGCAGGGAAATATAAGTGCGAATAAAGGAATGAGGAAACCTAATGCAGTGGCAGCTCAGCCTGTTCAGGTTCAGGATGGTTCAAAGGAGGAAAACTGATGAACGAAACCCTTCAAATGCTTGTAACCATAGTGGTAATAGCCCTTGCGACTTTTACTACAAGGGTTCTCCCTTTCCTGTGTTTTGGCTCAAGAGAGCCTCCGGCAATGCTCTCAACTATTGAAAAGAATCTGCCTCCAATGATCCTTCTCCTTCTAGTTATTTATTGCCTGAAAGATGTGCAGTTTCTTGCAGCTCCTTACGGGGTTCCGGAGCTTTTCACAATAGGGGTTGTTGCAGGACTGCACTTCTGGAAACGAAATGCCATGTTAAGTATCTTTGCAGGCACAGGACTTTATATGGCGGTTGTGCAGTTCAATGTCTTTTCTTTTCTCTAACTTTTTATGTAAATTATATAATTCACAATATTGATATATACCATAGATCATGCCTCTTAAAGTGAAGTGACTTTATATGGCTGATAAAAAAATTGACTTTTCTTCACTCAAAAGCAAAGGTTTTCTGCCTCAGAGGCAGGAAAATATGTTTTCAATGCGGCTGAAAGTCGTGAGTGGGAATCTGGATGCCGAAAAACTACGGGCAATTGCAGATGCAGCCGAGAAATACGGCTCCGGCTATGTTCATATAACCTCAAGGCAGCAGATTGAGGTTCCTTTTGTCAAACTTGAAGATGCGGAAGCAGCAATCAGTGAACTTGAAAAACTGGGTATCTCAGGAGGCGCTGCCGGAAAGAGAGTAAGAGCCGTTGTCGCCTGCCAGGGAGATAGGGTCTGCAGACACGGGCTAGTCGACTGCCAGGAGCTGGCACGCATAATCGATGAAAAATATTTTGGGGAGGCTGTCCCGAAGAAGCTCAAGATTGCAGTAACAGGCTGCCCCTCAGCCTGTGTGAGACCTCAGGACAACGATTTCGGGATCATGGGCACGGTAAGACCTCAAATCCTCGAAGAAAATTGCGTTGGCTGCAAGCTTTGTGAAAAGGCATGTAAGATGGGGGCAATAAAAGTCCTGGAAAACAAAGCCTGGATAGACACGGAAAAATGCATCCTGTGCGGAGCCTGCATTGCAGCCTGCCGGAAAGATGCACTCAGAGCAGAAAAAACCGGATGTACAATCTTTGTCGGAGGCAGGGCAGGACGTCAGCCCAGGCAGGGGATAAAACTTCTTGGGCTTGCGGACAAGGAGCAGCTTTTTTCAATTCTTGAAAAAACCTTTGAGTATTACAGGAGAGAGAGCCTTGACGGAGAGAGGCTCGGAGATCTTATTGATAGGCTGGGAATTGAAAAATACTTAGATACAGTTGGCTGTGTGCCGCACACTGGAGATTAATAGCGTAGTTAGATAAAACAAAAAAAGATCCGCCCAGAATTGATTGTTTAGATAACCCAAACCCGTCATCCAGTAAAGGGACAGTATGCAATAGTCCAAATAATAATGATAATTATGTTTATCTATCCACTCAATGTATGAACAGGATTCTCATGCCTGAAATATATACGTATCTGGCAGGAAAAATTATTAAAAAATTATTAAAAAATTATTAAAAAATTATTAAAAAATTGTTATAATCTCTAATTGTGTGTTTTTGCTATACTCTTCCAGAGCTTCTTAATTATACGGGAAGGATGCAGAAAAGTAAATAATACAAAAAGTAAGTTATGCTCTCGCGAGCATTCTATGTAATTCCTTTCTATCCTGAAGCTCTTCTTCAATAGCCCTTCGGAAATCTTCATGATCCTCAAATGTCAGATATGCTTCTTTTTCCATTGTTATGACCTCGTTAATATCTTCAAGTCTTTCATTTTCTTCAATTACTTACTTGAACGCTTTCGGAATACTTCAGAAAACTAGTTCATAAGTAGATGGTAGGGTTCGAGTCCCTATTCTCGAGGTCCCTGCCTGCGGTCCAACACAAAGATTAAGAGGAAACCCTATTACCCTTAACCCAGGTATATATAATAACAGGGTAATATATATCATAATTGATGCGAAAGATTGTTTCTAATCTGAAATTTCAATTTAATTAAAAAATTGTACCATATCTAAGATTTTAGTACTATTGAAAATAGTAGAAATAGCATAAGAAAAAAATGTCCAATAAACTTGAAATTTTACGTTAAATTATTTTTGCTTAAAAACAGTTATAGGGGATACAGTAAACAGCGCCTCTGAGTTTCTTATTATGCTATGCTTCTTCTTATGCTGTTTTTTTATCTCAAACTCTACTATCTCAAACTCTACTTTTACATCCTCTTTGAGCCATGCCAAATCCCGGCAATATCCAACAACATCTACCCCGAAATTCATCGTAGGCTCATGGCTCGCTGCTATATCCGCAAAAGGCATTTCGAAGTCCTCTGTTAGTCTTTCTATGTCCGTTAAGACTCCTTACAGGTATTCTATATCATTTTTTTCGAGAGAGTCGAAAAATACCGGGAAGAAGTTCTTCCCTAAATCTCCTTTAACTCGCGGAAAAAATAGATTGCCTGAAAGCCGTCAGTTACCTTTCAGGTTTTGCCTTCCCTCCAAGCCAGATCCCTATCGCTCCCAGCCCTATCAGCACTGCTATAAAACGTACGAGCCAGCCAAGAAAAGGAATCTGATACACTATCGCAAACACAATCGCTCCGACAAGGTAATATGTCATCTTACTGGCTTCTTTTTTGAAAACCTTAATGTAAATCGCTGCGCCTGCAAGCAGTTTGACCGGTATCGTAGCGATAAGCAATGCGAGCATAAAGAGCAAGATCAGCAGGACAGATAAACTCCATCCGAAGAATGTAATTAGTAGAATTATAGAGAGCACCGGGATGAGAATAAGGAGCAAAATACCCACCAGGCCGGCTTTCAGCGTCGAGAATCTCACAACTTTCGCAAGTTCGGTTACGAAAACAGGGAAGGTATAGATAAGAATTAAGCCCAGAGCAAGAGCTGCAAGCAGACCCAGGATAAAGGAGAAAACACTGAAACCTTCAGCGCCTGCATACTGTTCCTGCGCTCCGGTTCTGGTAGTGATGCTCAGGTTTCCCCCTACATCATCCTCAAGATCAACAGGGTAGTTGTCAGCTTCAAGTTCAAGATCCCCTTTAATCTCAAAGTTTTCTCCTGTCCTGAGGGTTCCGGCAGAAACCGAACCGTCCCCGTTGACAACCCCGTTAAGAGTGACTTCCCCTCCAGCCAGCAGGATATCTCCTTCAACCGTGCTGTCCTGAGAGAGAAAAACCTGCCCTCCGGCTACTACCAGGTCTCCACCGACGTCTCCGTTTACCCTGATAGTGCCTCCGAATGCCATGATATTTCCTGAAACGTCCCCGTTAACAATCAGTTCCCCGCCAGCGCCGATGAAGTCATCCGTAACATTTCCGTTTATCTCAAGCATGGACCCTGCAAGCACCAGATCTCCCTGGATATCCTGGTCGATCTGAAGGTTATCTCCGGCACCGAAAGCGTTTCCTGAACTCGTATATTCAAGGTAATTCTCTTCATCTGCAGCTCCTGCCGAAAAAGGCAGCACGGAAAAAAGTATCATAAATAAAACAAGTAGTAGTGACAGTTTCTTTTCCATAAATTCACCTTCTATTATCGTATAATGGAATGTTTATAGCAAATTTCCCGGATAAATATCAGGATATTCTGTCTAATTCTGTCTAATATACCCGATTTAATACCATAAACGGATATAAACCCATAGAAAAACTAAAAGGTACTTAAAAAGTAAGAATGTAGAGAAAAAGCCTCCAATTTGCTCTTTAACCTGTGTTCTGGGAGGCTTTACCATAAATTGTCGTGAATTCTTGAGACTTCATACCTTGATCTTCCTGTTTTTTCTTCTGCCGGATGACCTATTGCAATTGCAGAAAAAGGAATCATCTGCTCAGGAATGTTAAGCAAATCCCTTATTCCGGTGACGAGTTTTTCAGCCGGGTAAATCCCTATCCAGACAGCTCCAAGCCCCTGATCATGAGCAGCGAGCAACATATTTTCGCTTGCAGCCGAGCAGTCCTGAACCCAGAACTCTTTAAATTTAGGAGTTTCAGGGTCTGCGCAGATAAGTAACGCTGCCGGAGAATTCTTCAGCATCTTTGCATAAGGATGTATTTCCGAGATTTTTTCAAGCAGATCATGCCTGTCAATTATAATGAAATGCCAGGGCTGTTCATCTCCTGCCGATGGTGCGCTCATGCCTGCTTTCAGGATATTCTCAATTAGATCTCTGCTGACCGGATCCGGCAAATATTTTCGGATGCTTCTTCTGGTTAAAAGTGCGTCCATTGTTTCCATAAAAATTACCCCCATTAGTTAATATTTTTTTATAATGGATAAAACTATTGTTGTGACTCGCTTGTTGTGACTCGCTTTAACGGCACGGTTGAAATGCAAAAAAAGCGAAAAGTTATGACAAAGGAGAAATATAAGTAAAAAACAAAGATTAGAAAAATGTCCGAAAATACATGCATACAAAATCTATTGAACGTACGGATCATGTGTTCTGTAATGTTACACGAGCAATAAAGGGCTAAAGCCTGTGTTCCCGAAATTATCCTTTGAGTCTGTATGTACAGAATCGCAATAATCGTTCCACATTTTTTCAGTCATAGTACAGACCTGTATCGTGCATGGAGAATCTTCGAACTTCTTATGGAAAGCCCCGACAAAATGCAGATCTTTCGTTTCTAAGATGCGGCTTCGAAGGTATTTGAGTCCTTCATCTCTAAATACACCACTGAGACGGTATTTAACTGCAATAGCAACGATATGCTCCGAAGGTTTGTAAAACTTCCTTGCAGTAGTAATAATCAGGCGCCCAATTCCGGGTTTTGAAGCATCCGAAGTTTGCAAAAACATTATAGGATACAGAACCAGGTCTTCAGTTTTACCTAATTTAAAGATTTCCTCAAAAAGCTCAAAAGTCCTTTCTTTATTGTCCAGAGATTTAATTGCTCTCTTTGTTTCGGACAGAACAATACTTTCATCATTTTGCTGTGCTGTAACGGTGACGAAGTGTGGGTTATGGCTTATCATATAATCTCTGACTGTATATATTTAATTTTAAAGTATTTATTATTGACTGATTGACGAGAAGCAGTTTTCTCTACCGCCTCAGAAATAATTAGAAAGTAGACCAAAAAAAGCAACAGACAGCTTAAAAATGAATAAAAATGCTCTCTTTGAAAGAGAGGAAAAAAGTTTCAATTGAAAAATAAGAAAAAGAAAGAGGCTGCATCTAGCAGTTACATGAACCGTTCAAACCTTTCTTTCCTTGCCTTGCAGATAGGACAGACTCCTGGAGCCTCATCCATGGCACAGAGATATCCGCAGACCTTACATCTCCATACCGGTTTTGAAAGTTCCCCTGAAAATTCCATGGTATCCATCATCTCCTCTCTCTTCTTTTCTTCGGCTTTCTCAGCATCTCTCTGTTCCTTAGGAGGGCGCCTCTCAGGAATCGATTCAACCCTTCTCTCTTCTCTAATGACATCGTCAGACACATAAAGCGCACAGTAACAGGCTCCGTAATCGTTCAGATCGGGATCTCTGTAATAGCAGGGACAGATAATATCAAGATCCTCTTCTTTGTTGTCGGCAGAGAGCCTGCACGGGCAGGACCAGTAACCGTAGCGCCTTTCATTTGCCAGTAGCCCACGTACAAGGTCTTTTGTGAACTCAACATCAGGGTTGAGGTGATAGCCTGACTTCTCAACCTGGTCTCTCAGCCGCCTATAAACTTTATCAACTTCTTCTTCTGATATGCCTTCTTCGGAAGCTTCCTCTTCTTTCAACCTGAGTCCCCCTTAAAAGCCAAGAGCTTCACGAATTTCTTTTTCTTTAAAACCCACAATTGCCTTTTCATCGTTTATGACAGTAGTGGGAAAAGAAGTCGAGGGGTTGTAACGCCTTACTTCCTCGATAACCTCCTTTTCTTCGTCTCCGTCAAGCCTGTCCACAAAAACATACTCAAAATCTACGCCCAGATCGGTGAGCAGTTTTTTTGTTTTTTTACACCATACGCAGGTGCTCAGCCCGTACATTATGACCTTACCCCTGTCAATTCCGGAAACATGGTCCCCTTTCTCTTTATTCTGGCCAAAAAGATCCACTTAGTATTCCCCCTGGTAACAATAAGTCAGTCGTATTTTGCATTTCAATAGCGCTTTATCAAGACACAGTCTTGCTCTGGATATGTGACAGTAAATAAAAACCCTCCAGATTGTAGATATTATAACTCCTTATCAGAAAATGTCGGATAAAGTATATAAAATTGAGATATACTCGGGTTCCATTCACCGTAAGGATTTTTTATTCACTCCAGACACACCAGTATGATCCAGGCCTGTTTTTCCTCTCACCAGGGATGCGAATACCCCGATAATGCAGAATATCGTAAACAGGATAAACGCATAATGAAGGCTCGAAATAAACTGGGGATAATACTCGGGTGTAATCTGTACCGGACCGATAACAATCGCAAAGATCATCATCGCAATACCCATCGAGAGCATCTGACCAAGGAGTCGCATAGTTCCGTTCATTCCTGATGCGACACCATAGAATCTTTTATCAACCGCACTCATAATGGCATTTGTATTGGGGGACGAAAAGAGCCCGAAGCCTGCACCAAGCACCAGCAAGCAGATAATCAGGTACCATATTGGAGTAGTCTCTGTAAGGAAGATCAGAAGAAAGAGCCCTAAACATGTGAGTGACATACCCGCAGATGCAACGATGCGCGGCTCAATCCTGTCTGAGAGTCTTCCGGCAGCAGGAGAAATAATTGCCTGGACAACCGGCTGAGCTATCAGAATAAGCCCGGCATGTTCGGGAGTAAAACCTTTTGTGTACTGTAGATCCAGACTCAATAGAAAGGTCACTGCAAATGTTGCACTGTAGTTAATAAGCGCAGATAAGTTTGAAAGAGCAAAGACCCTGTTTTTTGTGAGGAGCCGAATATCAAGAACAGGGAAAGGTACCCGCATCTCGTAAAAGGCAAAGATAATAACTCCGCCAAGTCCTGCTGCTATGAGAGCAGCTCCCGTAATGTCGGGAAGAACTGAAAAACCATACATGGTAGCAATGACTGCTGCACTGTAAATAATGGATCCTATCAGGTCAAATTTCTCTCCTTTGCACTCAAGCCAGTCGCCTTTCAGCTTCCAGAGAATAAGAAGGACAGTTATGATGCCGAGAGGGACATTTACAAAGAAAATACTCCTCCAGCCGAGATAATGCGTCATCATGCCGCCAAGGAAAGGACCAAGAGAAAGGCCCAGATAGACCGCAGTAATATAAATCCCGAGAACTTTTCCACGCTCTCCGGGTGGAAAGGCAGAGGTAAGAATGGCAACCCCTGTCCCGAAAATCATAGCACTCCCTACGCCCTGTAAAACCCGTATTCTGATGAACATTTCAGTTGAAGGGACCATGGTCATTAACAGGGACGCAAGGCTGAAGATAGCAATGCCGTAAAGAAAAACCTTTTTCCTTCCGTAAATATCTGCGATTTTCCCGAAAGGGACAAGGCACACTGCCGAGGAAAGAAGGTAGGCGGTTGCAACCCAGGAGAGGGAAATCGCATCCATATGAAATTCTGCCCCAATTGTGGGCAGGGCAATGTTTACTGCCGAACCGTCAAAGGGAGTGATAAATCCGGCAAGTATCGCAATAATGAGTACAACTTTTTTTTCTGCGGCATTATCATGAGTATCAGCAGTACGGCAGATTTCCGGAACTTCTCCAGATGCTCCGGTTTTTTTCATTTCTTTTACCATGTTTATCACTGATCAGAAGGATCTTAATGGATCGTGATCTTCACTGGAGAGTCAGGAAACTCTGGAAGATTATATAATTCAGGCAGTTTTAAGCAGTAATGCTCTCCTCAGAATGTATAACCTGCTTTTTTTCTTTGTCAAAAATAACCGATTAAGAACCTTAGTATAACCTGCTTGTTATTAAATATTATACTATTCAGTCGGCTTTTAAATAGACTCGAGGTACTGAGTCAACTACCTCCCCCTAAAGGAGGAGGCTTGGATATCAAGTATCCGTATGGATGGTTGACAAACATCCCTGAGATTCTAAGATATACCTGGAATCTCGTGTTCTATGTTCTATGTTGCGAGCACTATTCAAATCTGCATTTAACTCAAACCCACAAGTTTCACAGTGGAATCTTAATCCTTTTCTATTATTTTTAGAGATGTGGTTACATCTATTACAAGTTTGAGATGTGTATTCAGGATTAACATACTCAACTAAAATCCCTTACTGTTTAGCTTTATAATCAACGAAGCTCTGTAATTGTCTGAAAGCCCAACTGTTATGTAAATAACGTTGTTTCTTTCTGAGTTTTCCATTAGTATTCTCTCGAATGTCGGTTAGATCTTCAAGACCAATTACAGATACCTTTTCGTGAACTGCAAATTTAACGATAGCTTTAGAGATGCAATGGTTAACATCTTTCATAAAACGTTGCTCTTTACCTGCTAAGCGTTTTAACACTCTTTTAGCTGATAAAGTTCCCTTAGATTGTAACCTTGCTCTCATTTTAGAATAGATATTACGCTTGTTTTTTATTTCTCCACCTGCAAAAAACTTACATTTTTTGTCAGTAGTAGAAGCAACAGCAAGATAGTTAATTCCAACATCTACACCCATAAAAGTAGATGCTTTTTCTATCGCGGGTTCTTCTATTTCCTGAGAAACTGTTAGATGGAAATAGTAATCTCCGTTATAATGTTTTACAACTTTAGAAGCTGCAAACTTCCAAGGTTCTTTAAAATATTGCAGAGCATAATCATAGTTCTGAATTTTGTATGTTTTCCTTCCTGAACTAAATGTAGTTATGCTAACTGAATCTTCCGTTATTGTATAATCTCTTTTATAAGAAAGAGTCATGGAAGACGGAGTATAAACTAACTTCTGCCATTCTGATTTTTTACATTTAATTTGATCAGAAAGAGTTTTATAAGATCCTGCAACTTGTCTAGGGATGTTACAACTTACCTGAGATTTTAATCCTAGTTTTTCTCTCAGATAACCATATACAATTCCCTGTAATTTTCTTGCAGGAATTACTTTTCCATTCTGAAAGACTACTTCTGAAACATAGTTCATTCCTTCAGAATATTTCTGCATGGTTTCCACTAAGTCATTATCAACATCTATAATTTTTAGTTGTATTGTTTTAGTGGATTCCATAGTATATTACATTCACACGAAAGTATTTACAGTTTGCGTGTGAATAGTACTATTGCAGGGATTGTAAAGATGACGCATTCCTCCTGCCACTGAAGTGACAGGAATCCTGCTTAAAGGAGTTGAAATTTATACGCTTAACAGATAAAAATTTTCGTTTAATCCTGATTTTAGTTTCCTATACTTTTTTAGATAGATTCTTATTTTATTTAACGAAACAAAATCTCTTACAGGATTTGGAAACTCTTCAGAGAAATCATTCGGGAAGGATCCTGAATTTCTTAACCTTAAATCAAACACCGGACACTTCGGTATGCTCCGAAACAAATTGGAAAGAGCATTTAAAGACCGATAATAGACCGTTTGGAACCTGTCCTGCAAATCCCGTGAGAGAGTAAAATGAGGGAAATAGAATGGCTAAATTTGAAGTTTATCGGGATGAATTCGGAGAATACCGTTTCAGGTTGAGAGCAAGAAACGGGCAGATTATTGCCGTAAGTCAGGGTTATAAAAGCAAGGAAGGTTGCATTAAAGGGATCCGGTCAGTAAAAGAAAACGCACCGAATGCACGAGTTATAGTACTCGAAGAAGAATTCGGAGAAAAAGAGGGAAGCTGAAGACCTGGTCAATTTGTCAGGTTGTGGTTTTATCAGTTTGATTTCTCGAGTATAATCCCTTCAAACCGGCATGTTGTGATTTTTCTTTCACGACAGGCATAGAGAAAAACCTTGAAAAGGGCGTAAAGCCGGAAATAAAAAGCTAACAGGGCTGGAGAACAGAAGCCGCTTATATATATCAGTCTCTTATCATCCCGGATAGAATTATCAAGGAACTTTACCAACCCGTCAAAATTCTCTCTTTCAAACGTGCTCCCTCTTGAGAGACGGGGACCGAGTACAACCACATCTTCTTCCATGCCGTCAGGACCTGTTGTACCTTCTATGAAGCCGTAATTAAAGATAGTAGGCAGGGGAGAAAAGAAAGCTCTTTCATATCCTTCTTCTGTTTTTCTGTACTTCGAAAAACTGTATTTGGGAGTTTCTATAACTATTTTCATGGAAAATTTTCCTGCATGCGTTCAGGATTAGCTTTATCCCTTTTCGAGTCTTCCCTTTTAAGGCTCTTTTTTTGTAATTTTTAAATTTCAATCATTTTATTTCAATCCTTTTGTGACTCTGTATAGCTCTGAGTATTAACATTGTTTTCAACAGAGAAAATGTAGGGTCGAAAGTCAAATATAATTAATGTTTATAAGTGATGAAATGCCAGAATAATTATATCCTGAGTATACTGAGAGAACTGAGAGAACCCTGAACGAATGAAAGGACTGCAATCTCTCAGGCAGAGGTATATTGAGATGAGTTTTCGAAATAGAGTGACCCTGCGAGATGCAATGAAAGGAATCATTGAAGAGCCCCTTCTTCCACTGGTTCCGAAACGTTTTGACTATATCGGAGATATTGCAGTAATTTCGATTCCAGCGGAACTTGGAGCTTATAGAGAGGCTATCGTCTTAAAGATTCTTTCTATGAGAGGCAATACCCGTGCTGTGCTCAACAAGGTCAGCAAACTTGAAGGAGAGCGCAGGGTAGCTCACTTCGAACTTCTTTCCGGAGAATCTGCAGAGACCTTTCACAGGGAAAACGGTTACACATACAGAATGGATGTAAGAAAGGTTTTTTTCAATCCCAGACTCTACTGGGAAAGGGCACGTGTGGCTTCAAAAGTTCTCCCGGGAGAGTCTATTTTGGTTCCTTTTGCAGGCGTGGGTCCCTTTGTGCTCCCTTCGGCAGGAAAAGGGGCAATGGTTTCCGCAATTGAGATAAATCCTGATGCCTGTGTCTGTTTGAAAGAAAATCTCCGGTTGAACAAACTTGAAGGAAAGGTGACCGTTATCCAGGGAGATGCCGAGTTTATCCTTTGTCACTCGGGTTCTTTAAAAAATGAAGGACTCCATGTTCCGGAAAACGGGTTTGATAGGGCAATCATACCAACACCTTACGGTTTGGATTATTTTCTCGAAGAAGTTTCAGACTTTATTAAAAAAGGCGGATACATCCATTTCTACACTTTTAAAACCGAGTCTCAGATTCCGGAATTGATTGAAGAATACAAAAAACTGGGGCTCGAGGTTGAATTTTACAGACGCGCCGGAAATGTTGCTCCAGGTGTCAGCAGGTGGGTTTTTGATCTGATTAAAAAATGAAGTCATAGATCAAAAAATGGTAAAGTGAGATGTAACCGGCCTGCCAGCTAGGTAAATTCTTACATTATCCTTGATTTACCTATAGTTTTTTTCTGTTACGTTACTGTCTGGCTTTCTTTTTTCTTCTCTTTTTCTTTGTCTACAGGGCCGCTCTCCTTCGTCGAGCGTGACAAGAACGGTTTAGTATAGCTGAACACTGTTGTACGGGTCAGGTTTTGATCAATCCTTTTGAGCTCAGTTCTGACAGGATCAACTAATTAACCTCCAAATTAGTCCTCTTGAGCGAAGCGGAGCGAATGAAAAGGACCGCGCACTGCAGAGCCGTAACTCTGCTGTGACAGGAGCGGTTCAGTATAGCGAATGACGTTGAACGGATTAGAGTTCAGGATTTTAAATTTGAGTTAACCATTGTCTATTTACTCTAAGTTCTGTTTCAGAGCCCGTTAACTATCCCTGAACGTTTTGTTTGTCATTTCAGCAAACTTTTAACTTTCAACTGAGCCTTCATCCTCCTCAAGCCCCAGATGTTTCATAACGTGATGATAATGCTCAGGTGACAGCCGGGTATAAAATGCTCGCTTGACCACTTCACTTAGGGATGGGTGGATATCCATGCATTGTATCATCGGTTTTGCACTTCTTGATGCCGTATACATGAGAGGAATAATCTCGTGGATAAGAATTGAGGCATGGGGTCCTATAATATGGGCGCCCAGGATTTTGTCTTCCAGTCCGTCCAAAATTACCTTTACGAAATAGTCCCTGGCTTCCATAGCATCTCCCTTTGCGGTATCCTCAAAGAGCTTGAAACCTATGATTACTCTCTTTTCCCCAAACTCCTCTATGGCTTCCTTTTCTGACATCCCAACCCCTGCAACTTCCGGATAGGAGAAAACTGCATGCGGTACAGCATGGTAGTCTGCCTTTACTTTTTCCTGCATGATTGCGTTCAGGTAAACCACCCCGGACTCATAGTTTCCTACATGTTTGAGCAGGTACTTTCCGTTTGCATCCCCAAAAGCCCAAATATTTGGCTGGGAAGTCTCAAGGTACTCGTTAACTAAAATCCATCCCTGAGGATCCGTTTTAATTCCTGCCCTTTCGGGATGGAGGATATCGGTGTTAGGGACTCTGCCTGTTGCTACAAGGATTTCATCTACGATAATTTTAGTTTCTTCTCCCGAAACCCTATCCTTTGCAATAACTGTTTTTTGCCCGTTATTTTCTTTTCTGACCTCTATCGCTTCGTGGTTTGTAAGGATCCGCATATATTCCGACATTTTTATCCTGGCAAGTTCGGATATCTCGGGTTCTTCCTGGGGAAGAAAATGCGGATTTCTCCCTATGACCGTGACTTCAGCTCCCATAGCTGAAAAAAAGTGCCCGTACTCAGCTCCTATGTAACTTCCCCCGAGAATTGCAAGACTTTTCGGGCATTCATTGAGTTCAAGCACTGTATCGCTTGTAATGTAACCGGCTTCCTCAAGCCCTCTAACAGGCGGAACTGCAGGTTTTGAGCCTGTACACAGGAAGATCATTTCAGAGTGAAGGATTTCTTCTCCAACCCTCAGGGTGTATGGAGAAACAAATTCGGCAGCTTCAGGGTAATAATCAAAATCAGGACTCTCGATTAATCCTCGCCTGATTATCTCTATTTCTTCTCCTATCTTTCTGCGCATCCTTTCCATGATCGTGCGAAACTCGACATCTTTTATCTCGAGCTTAATCCCGAAAAGTGAAGCTCTTTCAAGTTCTCTAACAAGCTCTGCAGGGTAAAGCAGAAGCTTTGAAGGGATACACCCTCTTGTAAGGCAGATCCCTCCGGGCTCATCCTTATCTATAACAGCTATTTTCATCTTCGGATTCGAATCTATAATCGAGTTTACATAGTTCATTCCTGAACCCGTACCTATCACAATCAGGTCATAATTTTTCATTCTTTTCCCCTCAAAGCAAGAGTGAAATTATATCTTAGCCATTCTGGATTTGTTAACTGCAATAATTATCTGTCTGTTTTGCTAATTACATTTATTCTTGGTTCAGAAAACAGAGTATAGAAGCTCACTCTGAAGCTACTCAAAAGGTTTCTCGAAAATCTTTTCTGGCTTGAAGATCCCGCCGAGCGCAAGTAATAAAAGACATAAATATTTTTAAATCATGTTTTACTTTTAAACAATAATCTGAAGGAGAAACAACTATCTATTTATAAAGAAAAACCTATTTTATCTAGCTTCTCAGGAAGAATAAAAAAACAAAAGATGTCCTATAATGAACAGAGCTACCCCCCTCCTCGAAAACGGGTGTTCCTATCATGGAATTCCTGTGATGCATATATTATATTTCCTGATTATTCTGATAGCTCCTTTTGCAGGGGTAGATCTCCTCCTCGTTCTTTCTCTTGGACTTTTCCTGGGACTGAGATTTTCTGGAAAGTTTCTTTCCTGTAGCAGGGATGCAGTCAGCCTTTCTTTTTCCCTCATATTGATGCTGCTTATTTCTTCGGTTTCTAAAGACCTTCCTTATACCTTTCCGTTTTACATAGTTCTTGCCGCCTTTGCAGTTGCAGCAGTAGGAAACCATAGCTCTTTTTTTTCGGAAAGAGGCTTCATGGCTGACTTTGAGTCCGGAAAGAGCAGAATGAAGCGGAGAAGTTTCTCAATATTATGGAGTTCGATTTTTCTCGCACTAAGGATTACCGCGGCATTTCTTGCAGCAAGCTGGATTGTCTACTGGCAAAGACTCCCAATCCCGTATAGTTTTATCTTTTTCATAGCCGTTATCGGGGCAGTCACAGGCTCACTTTTTGAGTCCATTCCTTCAAAGATAGACAGTAATATTTCGGTATCTCTAGGAGCGGGGATGACGATGTGGATTTTCGAGGAGTTCAGGTACTGGGTGCCTCCCGAGAAAATGCTTGTAGCTCTCGTTTTCTCCCTCTTTCTTGGTGCGCTGGCTTACAGAGCGAAAATTGCCGATGTTTCCGCTCTTCTCAGCGCTGCCCTGCTAGGGGTCCTTATTATCGTATTCAGCGGGCTTCCCTGGTTTTTGCTTCTGCTTACGTTCTTTATTCTGGGAGGCGGGTTTACCAGGTACAAGTATACATATAAAGAGTCAATAGGAATTGCACAGGCTAAAGACGGAATCCGGAGCTATGAAAACGTGTTCTCGAACAGCACCGCAGCTCTTGTCCTGGCAGTAGCATACGGTGTCTTTCCGGAACATAGTCTTCCGATCATTTATGCCTATATGGGTACTGTTGCAACTGCTACAGGTGATACCCTGGCAAGTGAAATCGGGACCACAGCAAAAGGAAAGCCCAGAATGATAACAACTCTCAAGCTTTCGGAACCCGGAGCTGATGGAGCTGTTTCCTCGCTTGGCGAATTTGCCGCAATTTTCGGGTCTGCAATCATAGGTGTGCTTGGCTATACTCTCGGTATTTCCAACGACTTTTTGCTCTCAGTTCTTATTACCACTGCAGGAGGTTTTTTCGGAACGAACATAGACAGCCTGCTTGGGGCAACTCTTCAAAAAAGAGGTCTGCTCTCAAACAGTGGAGTAAATTTCGCTGCAACCTTTGCAGGAGCAGGGGTTTCGGCAGGGATATATCTTCTGGTATCAGGATTTTAATTTCAGAGAAGTTGATATGTCTAAAAGGCTTAATAAAGCTTAATATATGTGATATAATTCCACTTGGATCTGATTTCTGTCCTGAACGTTTTAACCTTTAATTTTATGTAAGAGCATTTCTACTTTGAAAAGACATCCATTTATATCCCCAGGAATATACTCTTACCTGGATAGGGTTATTGCAGTGTCCTTAATGAGTGAGTTAATGTTCAGGTAAGATTGCACGTCTACTTCATCTCTCAGGTAAGAGAACCAGTAGAAGTATTGGATCAGGTTTTCAGATACGGTGAATAACTAAAAACGCGAGATGTGAAATCCTGTCTTTCAGTAATTTATGCCTCTCAGTGATTTATCATTCTTCATACCTATTGGTTTTCAATGAGAGTAGCCGGAGATCTTACTTTTTGGATTTACAGGAGGTAGCCAGATGACAGAACTCGAATCTGAAGGTAAAAAGATCTTGCTTGTTATTGCCCAGGAACAGTTCAGGGATGAAGAATGTTTTATTCCTAAGAAGTTATTTGAAGCTACAGGGGCAAAGGTTACGGTTGCGACCGAGTCTGCAAAAACCGCAAAAGGAACACTTGGAGGTACGATCAAGCCTGATATCAGAATCTCCGAAGTCAGAATTGATGATTATGATGCTATTGTTATTTCCGGAGGACCAGGCTCAAGGAAATACCTGTGGGACAATCAACACCTGCGTGAACTCGTAAAAGAAGCTGATTCCCTGAAAAAGGTAGTTTCTGCGATCTGTATCTCTCCTGTAGTTCTGGCAAGGGCAGGTATTCTGAAAGGTAAAGAAAGCACTGTTTTTAATAGCCCGGATACCGTACATGAACTTGAGGAGCATGGAGCTGTTTATCAGAACAGGGACGTCGTAGTTTCGGGCAGGGTGGTGACAGGACGAGACCCGAAAAGTGCAGAAGCCTTCGGGAAGGCCGTCCTCAAAGCCCTGAAAAAAGCGTGATACCTCAAAATTTGAAAGTTCCATAGAAATCAAATCATGGACTGTAAGTTTGAGAAATGGATTATAATCATGAATCAAAAAATAAAACGGGATACTGAACTCTGACATTGAGTTCCAGTAATGAAAGTCATAATCCTTACAATGTAAAATGTTCGGTAGCAAAGCTGGTGCCCTGTTATGAATGCAGAGTTTGAAGCCGTACTGTCCTATCATCAGGCTAGCAAGCATGGCTTTAAAGCCTATGCTCCAGGTCCTCGATTCCTTGAAATGGAAATCAAACCAGACCCTTTTCTTAATTATAAAGGAGTTCCGGTTCTAAAACTGGATACCTGGAGTGAAGAAGATATAAAATCCGAACTTTTTCCTGCCTATGAACAGGCATTTTGTCCGGAGAAACTGGGACCCTCAGGACTGAGCCGAAGTAGCATTTCTCAGCTTTTTTTTGACAGCTTTGCTCTCTCGGTATGGAAGAAAGCAGGAAGTGCGCAGTGGGCTCTTCGTATCAATCCTTCAAGCGGAAACCTCCACCCGACAGAGGTTTACCTTATTTCCGATCCGGTTCCAGATCTTCTGGAAAAACCTTCTGTCTGTCATTACGCTCCTCTGCCGCATGCCCTTGAATTAAGAACAGAATTTCCCAGGGAAACCTGGGAAAAGTTGAGTTCCGGCTTTCCTGAAGGCACATTTTTCATAGGGCTTACTTCAATTTACTGGCGGGTTGCCTGGAAATACGGAGTCCGGGCTTTCAGGTATGCAAACCATGACCTCGGACATGCTATCGCAGCTCTAACTTTTGCCGCAGCAGGGCTTGGCTGGAAAACAGACCTGCTTATGGATATGGGTTCGGAGGATATAGCAAAACTTCTGGGCATTTCCGGCAGGGAAGGACCTGAAAAAGAAGAGCCTGCCTGTCTGCTTGCAGTTTATCCTGCAGGAAAAGAATGTCCTTCTGGAAAGATCTCTTTATCCGCACTTCTCGATTTTGAAAAACTTTCCTGGAATGGTGTTCCTAATCGTTTGAGTCCTGCACATGTAGAATGGGTTGACATTGAAAAGGCTGCTTCAGTTACCCGAAAGGAAGAAACCGGGCATTTCTGCGAAAAAAAGTCGGGATTGAAGCCCGAGAGGCGAGTTTCAGGTTTATCCGGGGCAGCTTCCGGTCATAAAATTCACTCAGGTCTGGAAACTGTTCCTTTGCGCAGCGTAATTCACAGGAGAAGAAGTGCTATTGAAATGAATAACAGTGCTTACATGGACGAAGAGAGCTTCTACGGTATACTGCGGAGAACCCTTCCCGATAAAAATCCGGTTTTCAATACGCTTGTTTTTGGGCCATTTGCGCACCTGCTTCTTTTCGTAAACAGGGTAAAGGGACTTCTTCCGGGTCTTTATATGTTTCTAAGAAAACCCGGAGAAAAGGAGGAGTTCAAAGCCGATTTCAGGTCAGATTTTCTGTGGGAAAAGCCTGAAAGCTGTCCATATGATCTTGAACTTTACCTGCTTGTAGAGGAAAACCTGTATGATTTTGCAGCCCAGCTTTCATGTGCGCAGAGAAAAGCTGCAGATGCCTGTTTTACCGCCTGCATGCTTTCCGAGTTCGAAGAGCCTTTAAAAACATTTGGTTCCTGGATGTATCCTTACCTTTTCTGGGAGTGCGGAATCCTGGGACAACTCCTTTACCTTGAAGCAGAAGCTCGCGGTTTCAGGGGCTGTGGGATAGGTTGTTTTTTTGATGATCCCCTTCATGAAACTCTGGGACTTAAAGGGTTTGAGTACCAGGATCTCTACCACTTTGCAGTGGGCTCACCACTTCAGGAAATTGGTGTTGTGACCTTCCCTGCATACGGGAAATAACTCTTATGTTTCTTTTTCTGTTTTCTTTTTCTTTTTTCCTTTCTTAAAGCTGTCCTTCCGAAATTCCGGATCATGATGGTCGATTAAGCCATCTTCCCTTCTTGGTATAAAAGTCCATGATTTCTCTGTTTCTCACGTGCTCTCGCAAAGGCGATTATTACTCTAGCAAAGAAAATTGCAACAATAATATGACATCTAATAACAAAGGATGAGATGTACAAAGATGAGATAGGATATGAAAAGGGAGAAGTTCAAAAGAGGAAGATTGTTAAGATTGAAATTTTCTCAGTTGATGAGCGTATAACAACAATTAGTGGAATAACTGCAATTATGAGGAAAAAAAGGAAGGAATTTCCAATTGACTTCTTTTTCCTATTAAAAAACTCTTTAAACCTGCTATTTTTCTTTCTTGCCGCTGCCTGAGAAACTTTCATATCTCGAGCATTTCCAACTATAACAAGCAAATGATCTATCAATGATTCATAAATCGGAACCCGAAGTCACTTGTTGATTCACAGGCAGCTGCATCACATTTTTCTGAGGTTACCAATTTGGTTAGACATTTGTTTCAAGTCTCCGATACTTTTTACATAATTCACTTCACTCTGATTTGTATTTAGAAAAATATTTCCTAAATAAATGGGACTTTATAAGAAAAATACTCAAATAGAAATATTCATAAACAAAAATAGTATCATAAATCTTAATAAATATTTGTTTAACTCTGTTTTTAAAAACAGAGTTAGATATTATGACATGTGTTTGTGAACATATTTTGAAATCTTAGGAATATGATTTAAAACTTGTTTTATTTTGTATACAGCTCGACTCAAGAAGTAGATTCAGTTAAATAAGGAAGGATTAAAAGTGAAAGATGAAAAGGAGTAATTAAATAATGAAGTATCAAAACGTTAATATGTTCAGAATAACTTCAATCTGCTTGACTATCCTTTTTTTTGGATTAATGAGTGCTTCTATTACGCATGCTGGAACATACTTGTTTATTACTGAATTTGGTTCTCAGGGCAGTGGTGATGGACAATTTAGTAATCCAACTGCTGTTACTTTAGATTCTTTTGATAATATTTATGTTGCTGATAGTGGCAATGATCGTATTCTGAAATTTGACAGTAATGGTGTAGTCATTACCCAATTTGGTTCTAAGGGCAGCGATGATGGGCAATTTAATAATCCAACTGGTATTGCTGTAGATTCTTCGGGTAATATTTATGTTGCTGATCAAGGTAATAATCGCATTCAGAAGTTAAGTAGCACAGGTGAATACATTACCCAATGGGGTTCTTATGTTATAGGCGACGGAACGAGTTTAAATCCGTTTAGTGTTGCTGTAGATTCTTCGGGCAATGTTTATGTATCGGATACATACTACGCTAATAATCGTATTTTGAAATTTAACAGCACCGGATATTGTCTGACACAGTGGGGTTCTAACGGAAAAAGCAACGAACAATTTAGAAATCCAACTGGTGTTGCTGTAGATTCTTTTGATAATATTTATGTTGCCGATAAAGATAATAATCGCATTCTGAAATTTGACAGCAACGGTAATTACCTTAAACAAGTAGGTTCTCAGGGCAGCGGCGATGGGGAACTATTTTATCCAGCAAATGTTGCTTTAGATTCTTCGGGCAATATTTATGTTGCCGATACTTATAATGGTCGCATTCAGAAATTTGATAGCAACGGCACTTATCTTAAACAATGGGGTTCTTATGGTAGCAATGCTGGACAATTTAAAAATCCTTTAGGTATAGCTGTGAGTTCTTCGGGTAATGTTTATGTTGCAGATACGGGAAATAATCGCATTCAAGTGTTTGCCTTACCGCCATCCCTAGAAGAGACACCTACCAAGAATTCTAAAAAAGGAGTAACTGAAGAAGGAGTAACTGAAGAAGGAGTAACTGAAGAAGGAGTAACTGAAGAAGGAGCAACTGAAGAAGGAAAAAATATATATGAAAGGTGGATTGTAGAGAGAATAACTGTAAATAAAGAAACACTCGGTATAGTTGGATTAATAGGTTTGGTTGGAAGTATCATTACAATTTACGATTATTTAAAGAAGAAAGGAAAAATGTAAGGAAATTATTTAACTCAAAAAAATATATTTGACCATTTAATTCGAGTTTCAACATAATTCGAGTTTCAACAGGCAACTTTTATGAGATCATTTTTTTCATTAATTGTTGGCTATTGATCTTGTTTTTTATTATTTGGCATGAAAGTACGTAATTATTTATTTCTCATTTACTTCCTTCCTTTTTTCCATAATTGCAATTATTCCATTAATTATTGAGCCTATCCCAAAAGTAATATTATGCTGAAATTATAAATATAGTTATATGTCATTCCATGAAATCGATGACGTTCTATGGGAATCAATAGAGCCTTATCTTCCTCCTCAGAAACCACATACAGGAAGACCACGTGCAAATATGAGGAAGTTAATGAATGGTATTTTGTACGTTGTTATGACAGGTTGTACATGGAAAGATGTTCCTCGCCGCTATGGTTCTAAATCAACCGTTCATAGATTCCACCTCTACCTCTGTGAACATGGAATTTATCAGGAAATCTTTAATGAACTTTTAAACAAAGGTTATGATTTGAAGAAAATAGATCTCTCTCATTGTTTTACTGATACAAAGGATATTCCGACTAAAAAAGGGGGAATATCGGCTACGACGGTCATAAAAAAGTAAAAGGAATAAAATTAAGCGTTTTAGTAGACTTACAGGGTCTACCTCTCTCTATAATTGTTGTTCCCGCAAATGAGAATGATTCAACACTTTATATACCTACACTTAAAAATTTCAAGATAAAAAGACCTGTAGGAAGGCCTGTTAACAGGCCTTCAAAAGTAACAGCTGATGGAATGTATGATACAGCTAAAATTAGAAAATATAACAGAAAAAGAGGAATAAAGTCCAATATACCAGTAAATAAAAGAAATAGGAAGAAAAAGAAGATAGGAAGACCAATAAAGGTAGATCAGAAAGAATACAAAATGAAAAGTATAGTAGAAAGGTTCTTTAGCTGGATAGAGTCATGTAAGAAAGTATTTCCAAGATATGAAATAAAAGAGGAATCATATCTAGGAGTCGTAATGGTAGCAGCAGTAATTAGATTAAATGAAGTTTTGGGATAGGCTCATTGTTATCTTTTTATCAACCGAGAATATCTCTGTCTCCACAATCTTCCTCTTTTTAATTACTCCTTTTTCATATCCTGTTCATCTTCGTACATCTCATCATTTTTGATAAGATTCCATATTATCGTTGCAATTTTCCTTGATACAAAACTGACAGCAAAGTTTTCATTTTTCCTTTATTCTTTTGATAAGCATAATTGAAAATTTCTCTTTTCAGAAGCTCAATTTCATCATCTAACTGTTTTATAAGGTTCAAGCATATCTGAAACCTGATTGCAGTACTCTGGGATATTTCTCCTCCTAGAATTTCTCTTATCTGAACACTTTTTTCCGAAAATTTGGAGAAAGCGACTCTATAATCTAATCAACATTTTTACCTGAAGAGATTTCTGCTATAATTGCTCTCCCATTTTTTTCCAAAAATGTCAGTAAGTACATCACCTAGATATAACTGAATGTCTAAACCACAAGATTTGTTTATTTCTCCTTCCAATTTAGATTACTCCATCATTTCAAGGACAGTAGAATTACCTCAAAGGCAATTTGGCATCCATGATAAAAGTCACACTCAGGTATTCGACGGCAATTTAAAGGTTAGTTTTTTCACGGTTTCGGAGAACCAAAGAAAAGACAACCTTCCTGTCCAATGTAATGATGGAGTGAATTATCAAAAAAGGTAAAGAAAAAAGACTTTCATTTTTTGGGCTTGTTATTTGAAGAATATCATGTACGTTTTTGTACAGATAAGGTGTTTATTTTATAGGAGCCTCAGTAATCTGTTTGACCATCACTTTGTCTATTCGATTGCCGTCCATATCAACCACCTCATAGCGCAGTCCTCTAAGTTCGATATGATCTCCTGTTTTAGGAATCCGCTGCAGGATAAACATGATCAGTCCGGCAATAGTTCTGTAATATCCCTGCTCTTCCCCTGGGAATGAATCCACGGATAAAGCATCCTTCAATTTATCTATAGGCGTATCCCCGTCAATAAGCCAGGAGCCATCCTCCAGACTGACAACCTGCGCTTCTACCGGCTCTCCAAGGGAATGGACATCTCCCACTATGGCCTCAAGTATGTCGTGAAGGGTAATAATGCCCTGAATACTCCCATATTCATCTGTAATCAGGGCAATATGCACGCCGGTTTCCTTGAATGACTCCAGGAGTTTAAGAATCGTCATAGCTTCAGGTGCAAAGAGAGGTTTTGTAATTGAGGCTCTTATATCAACTGTACCGCTTTCCACAAGCTTTGCGAGGATATCTTTTACGGACACCATACCGACAACGTCATTCATATCCCGTTCGTATACCGGAAAATTGGATCTGCCGCTTTCAATCATCTTCCGAAGGTTCTCATCGACCGGTTCGTCCAGGTCGAGCGCTATAATATCAGTGCGATGAGTCATCAAAGATTCAACCCTGCGGTCACCAATATCAAAAACACCTTCTATCATACTCAACTCTGCTCTCTCAAACACTCCGGCCTTGGTTCCTTCCTCAAGCATAATTTTGATTTCCTCTTCTGTTACCGGTGGCCCGGTCATCTTTCTGACCCTCATTAGCCGTAGCACTGTCTCGGTAGAGTGACTTAGAATAAGTACCAGCGGTTTTGCTATGAGAGAAAGAAAGAACATAGGTTTTGCAATATGGGAAGCAATTGCTTCCGCATTATTTAGAGCAAGCCGCTTTGGAACAAGTTCCCCAAAGACTAAGGTGAGATAAGTGATTGCGAGTACTACAAGGGTAATGCTGATCGTATCACTGTATGGAGCAAGAGCAGGAAATTCACGTAGATAAGTGGCGAGTCCTCCTGCCATCGTGGCTCCCCCGAATGCACCGGCAAAAATGCCAACCATGGTGATTCCGATCTGAATCGTAGAGAGGAACGGAGTGGGTTCATTAGCGAGTTTAAGCGCGGTGGCCGCCCGTTTATCTCCTTCTTCCGCTCGCTGCCTGAGACGGGTTTTCTTGGCTGAAACAAGGGCAAATTCCGACAAGGAAAAGATGCCGTTGAGTACTATAAGAATGAGGATAACCATTACTTCAAAGAAAGAAGGCATTTTTCAGGTATTGGACGGACTATAATTTAAACCTATAGTCTTCAGTGACAAACCTGTTTGTATCCAAAGACAATACACTAAGAGCCTATCCGAAAAGTCAGTAATGCATGTTGAAAAGTCACAATCGGCATATAATATCAGAGTGTTTTTTCCGGTTTTGCATATTGCAGATGATAAAAGTTATAGCAGGTAACCACTTTTCGGATAGGCTCTAAATGTTGCCTTTTACCTGGATTTGTTGCCTTTTACCTGGATTTATGTTATCTCTTTTTATTTCTTTCTTTTATTTCTTTCCCTGTTCTATGTTTTCCTTTCTTCTTTCTCTCCTGAAAGTTGGCCTCCTGACAAACCCTGGCTGCCTTGGAGGAGGTACTTCGCACCCTGAGCCCACGTCGCATTCGATAACGATTCCGCGGAGCAGACGTCCCAGAATATCCGATCCTGTTACTATACGCTTTTCTTCGCCCCAGTAAAGAATAAGGTCCTGGTCAATCACATCATCTTCCGGATACTGCGGATATACCTTGAACTGCCGGATTACTTTCTCAAGCCTGGTTTTAGAAGATTTTACCACTACAGGAAAATGGCAGTAAGAGAGCGGAATGAAAGGCCCTTTTTTATAGACCGCATCCCTCAGGAAACCATCGGCATCAAGTACCATTACAGGCTCATCCGCAGGGTTGGTAATAATTACCCATTTTTTTCCGGATGCTTCAATCTTCTGCAGAAAAGGATCGGAAGGTTCCCTTTTAAACAGAGGAAAAACGGGACGGTTATTTTCTACGGGAAGAGAAATGATACTTCTCTGGTCTATTATGGAGCCTTCATCGGAAATGCTGACATCGTCTATGGAAAGAAAGTTCAGTGCTCCTATCCCTTCAAAAGTGCCTATATCGGTCTTCCCGGACTCGATATGTTTTTCGAGCATAATTCTCATTGCCTGTTCTCTGAAGAGCTCAAGTTTTTCCCTGCCCAGCCACCAGTCAAGAATAAGGGCTGTCGGCTTTGCCACCGGATAAAGCAGCATCTGGTAAAAGCGAACGAGAGGAGTCAGCTTTGCCCCAAGAGCAAGTGCGTTCCTCGAAAAATAAGCCTGAGGTGCAATCTCTCCGAAACAGGTAATACCAAAGGTAGAGAAGAGAAAAGCCGAGGTTCCTGCCATTACGGAATCCGTAAGCAGAGCAATAAGGACATTTATTCCTACGTTTCCCCAGAGCATGGTCGTAAGCAGGAAATTTGAGTCACGCCGGATCTGAAGGATTTTAATTGCATTTTTGTTGTTTGCTTCGGCTTCAATCTCAAGCCTCAGCCTACCAAGGCCAAAGATACCGATTGTCAGCCCTGAAAAAATAGCAGATTGCGTCAGGCAAAGTGCAATCAGTATCCAGGTAATGATTTCATTCATTGTGAGTCTATAACCTCTATAATATCTGTATAAACCTAGTCGAATCCCTTTATCAGTTGATCTCTTATAAACTTAATCTCATTACCTCAGACTTATATCTGATTACCCTGCTTTTGTAGGTTAACTTTATCTTTTATTCGTTTTTGTTTTCTTATAAACTATTGATTTCAGAATTATATATTGACTTCAGGATTCTGTTATCTTTCTAGCTTTTTAAAATTCACTCTCCTTTTACAAGAAAAGTTTTAATCTGCCCTTAAAGTAAGTTATTTATTACAATTTATAACTTAACTTGTTTTTCTCACTTTGATCAATTTGTCTGATTTTGCCTTAGGAAGTTTTTGGCCCCTGAAGAAAGGAGAAGATAACTTAGAAAACTACTAATAATTTAAAGAAGCTTAAAAAAAAGGTGCTTTAAATATGCCTTTTCATGTGATGCTGATCCCCACTCTTGGCTGTCCCGCTAATTGTAATTATTGTTGGAGTTCTGAAGAAAAATCTCCGATAATGAGTATTGACACTATCAAAGAAGTGGTCGAATGGCTTAAAATTTTCAGGCAGGACTCGGTTACTTTTACTTTCCATGGTGGAGAGCCACTCCTTGCGGGGGAAGAGTTTTACAGGGAAGCCTTGCCTTTACTGGCTGAAGGATTAAGTTCGAGGCATATTGCTTTTGCCATACAGACAAATCTATGGAAACTTACCCCGGAAATAGCCGAGATTTTTGCCAGGTACAATGTTCCTATTGGCTCGAGTCTTGACGGTCCGCAGGAGCTTAACGACCTGCAAAGGGGAAAAGGCTACTATGAAAAGACCATGAGAGGCTACGAAATTGCGAAAGCTCATGGGCTTACTGTAAGATTTATCACTACTTTTACTTCTCACTCCGTAAAGTTCAGGGAAGATATCTTTAATTTTTACCTGGATAAAGGTCTAACCCTGAAACTGCACCCCTGCCTGCCATCCTTGAAAGGCGACAACCCTGAAAAATGGGCGCTTGATCCTGAAGAGTACGGAGAACTTTTAATTTATCTTCTGGACAAGTATCTGGAAAATATGGGTAAGATTGAGGTCATGAATATCGATCACCTGTGCAAATGCGTGTTTACAGGCAGAGGCACTGTCTGCACCTTTGTGGACTGCATGGGAGATACATTTGCGGTTGGCCCTGACGGAGGCATATACCCCTGCTACCGCTTCGTAGGCATGCCTGAGTATGTCATGGGAAATGTCTATGACCGCCCGACCATGGCAGACCTTGCCCAATCAGATGCCTGGAAACTCATGCACAAATTCAAGGAATTTGTGAATACTGCATGCGGAAACTGCGCCCATATCAAGTACTGCAGAGGCGGGTGCCCCTATAATGCCATAGTGCCCACGAACGGGGAGGTAAGAAGTGTCGACCCGCACTGTGTTGCCTATAAAATGATATTCGATGAAATAACCAGCCGGGTAAACCAGGAAATGTTCGGGTCAGGCGGCATGGATATGTTTATGCCCCAGACAATGAGACCTTCAAAGCCCGGCATAATGTCAATAATGCTTAAGAAAATTTGAAAATAGGATTAAACGCATAGTTTAATCTTTCTTTTCCTTCTTTTCTACCTTTTCCCCTGGGCTTGTCCCTGGCTTTGCCATCAGATTCCAGAGCCGTTCCGCTTCGAGCCTGTCATCTTCAGTCAGGGGTGAGCTTTCGTAAAACCTGACACCATACGCGCCTTCGCACTTTTAGGGAGGGATACAGGTAAATCAAAAAGGACCGAGTTTCGATCATGAAATATAATTTTGAATAGTTGCAATAATTATAGAGGAATGCCAGTTTTGGGATGAGTTTTATAATAGGATGAGTTTTATAATAAAATGTGAATAAGAAGGAAGTAAATACTTAAGGTCTTTTATTATCTTCCGGGATTTTGATTGATTTCAATCACCAAATCCTGAAAATCAAATATAAGTTTTGAAAATCCCGGGAGATATTAAAAAACCTCAGTGTTCTTCATGCAGACTTCTCATGCGAAAATCATTATTGAATCGAGTCTTGCGGTACCTGCTTTTGTCCAGTAACTGCAAATGTCGCAGTATTGGGTCTCGCCATCAGAGCGCAGTTTCAGTTCAGCGTTGCATTTTGGACATGTTTTTAGATGTTTCATGAATAAACCCCTTGATTTTTACTTTTAAACTTACTAAACGAATCTTTAGAATATGTAACTTTTTAAGATATATAGTTTTTTAGGATGTTTAATATATGTTTAATATAAGAAGAAGCTCAGAGGTGCTGTATCTACTGTATCCCCCAATACAGTCTCTTCGAATATCATGCTCCCCCAAGCAAATGATTCGAAGAAAGGATCAGCAACCTCCTGGAGATTCTTTCATGGCACTGGTTTGCAGTTCTCAGTTTACTCCTCTGTCTTATCTCCCAACTCCAGCACATAGTAATAGCATAAATTATATTAAATAAATTATATCAAAAATTGTTTTCAAGCAAAAAATAGCTTGATGTAAAAAGTTTCAAGCCTATTACAGATCTTCTAATGAGCAGGACTTATGCACTTATAGTACAAAATAAAGTGCACTCGGCTTTGTGACTAGTTTAATTTTTTAATGTCCGTGAAATGATATCGATTTTAATTTCTAGAAGATCTTTCTGGAAAATAAAAATTAATAAATAAAACAGTAGATAAGGATAATAAATAGAAGCATAAATAGAAGCATAAATAGAAGCAGCAAATAAAGCAATAAACAAGACCGGATACGATGACAGATAAAGGAAGGGATAGAAGAAAAATAAGTTTACTTTTTCCCGCTGTTTTTGCTATTTTTGTTTTAATCTATGCTGCCGGAAATTATTATGTGGGTTTACGCTTTTTTCAATCAATACAAAGTCTTATTGAGCCTTACTCTCTGTTCTACTGGAGCAGTTATGCGTTTCTTGCAACATCGCTTTTTGCAGCCAGACTGGGAAAGCGGTTTTATCCGGGATACATTAACGATCTTGTTGCTGCAACAGGAAATTACTGGCTGGGTGCTATTTATTATTCGCTCTTGATATGGGCAGGTACGGATACTCTTCATATCTTAACTAGTTTCATCTTTCCCGAAGCCCAGATAATTAAATACCCGTCATTTTACTGGGGTTTTGTAATTTTATCCTTTGTTTCCCTTCTTTTGTTATACGGAACCTGGAATGCGCGTCATCCACTGATTGTGCACTATGATATCACTATCAAAAAAGCAGTACATAATTTGCCAGAACTCCATGTTGTTATGGTGTCCGATATACACCTTGGCTTCGTGGTTGATAGTGACTGCCTCAAAGCAATGGTTAACAGAATTAATGAACTTGATCCGGATATTGTGTTTCTTGCCGGTGATACTATAGATGAGGATGTGAAGCTATTTGTCGATAATAAAATGCCGGAAATATTGAATAAGTTGCGTTCTAAATATGGCGTGTACGCAGTGCTTGGAAACCACGAATACATTGGTGGCAATAGTAAGCTGGCAGTGGAACATCTACAACAGGCTGGTATTAATGTACTGGTTGATAAATGCATAAAAGTAAATAACCAGTTTTATGTAGCTGGTCGGGATGACCGGATGGCAGGTCGAGTGAATGGAAAACAGCGACTGGAGCTGTCCGGGATTTTAGACGGTATAGATCATAGTCTTCCGATTATTTTGCTAGATCACCAGCCCATTAATCTGGAGGAAGGACAGCTGAACGGAATTGATTTACAGTTATCCGGGCATACGCATAACGGACAGTTTTTTCCCAATACCTTAATTTCTAAATGTGTGTTTGAAAACAGCTGGGGCTATTTGAGAAAAGGAGGATGTCAGATAATTGTTTCAGCCGGTTTCGGCACATGGGGCCCACCTATACGAATCGGTAGCAATTCTGAGATTACAGACATAACCATTTCTTTTGTGGAATCAAACGTATAAATGAACCTTACAGAACACTTTTAAGTTTGTCATTTAGTGAAAACTTACTTTTTCTGTTTTTGAGATAGTTTATATAGATCCACTTTCTAAACTAAGCATATGAACGAGGGTAAGATCAAGAACACTATTACCAGAAGCTTTGAACTTCAGGACTACAGGATAGAAGGGGCGGAACTTTCTGGTTTCTGGGCGGACCTGCTCAGCAAAGAAGAACTGACAGTTGAAGTAAATTACAGGCCTGAAAACAAAAAAACCTTCAGTCCCGAAGAAATAGAAACTCTTACTCGCAAATTATGCAAAAAATGTAGTAATTTTGAATCTCAGCTTCCCAAAAACATAAAATGTGAGGTCACCTTTAAAGATTTCGGGGGGAAAGTTTACAAAACCGACCAGTCGAACTTTGAACTGCAGTCAGGGGAGATAGATGAGGTTAAGGTTGCTTACCGCTTCTATGTGGCTTATTACGTTTAATTCATTATTTTTAGTTCTTTATGTTTAATTCATTACGTCTAATTTATATATTTAATTTTTCTATGTTTAATTTAAAATCATAAAGGTATCTCCAGGTAGAATAATTAATCAAAAAACCAGAAGCGTTTATAAGAGCGTGGAACATGTCTCAACCAAGAAAAAACCCGGGTGTTGCTGCTGTACTATCATTCTTCATTCCAGGTCTCGGGCAGATCTATAACGGGCAGATCATGAAAGGAATTATTTTTATCATTCTTGCCTCGATTTTCGGCTTCCTGACAGTAGTTTTAATCGGCTACATTCTCTATCCGCTGTTCTGGATCTATAACCTTTATGACGCTTACAATACTGCTAGAGAGATAAACGAAAGGTATGGTGGATATTACTAAAAATAAGGACATTAGTAAAATAAAACTTCAGGAAGAAATTTTCTTCCGTTTTTCAGAAACTGACAAATAGAACTCCCACCAACTTATTAATGGTGATTGGGAATGAATATCGAAATCACATTTAATATGATAATCACTTTTTTGCTGATTTCACTTGTTGCTCTGGCATTAATGTTCATTTATACGAAGAAAGTCACAAAAAAAATGCGGGAAGAAAAAGAGAGAGCTGAGGCTGAAAGAATTGCCCGGCAAATTGCTGAAAAGAAAAGGCTTAAAGAACTGATGGAGGAAAAATAATAAAAACTGATCGGTTTCCGGAAAAATGGAGAAAAAGAGAGAAACCCTTTAAACCCTTTATTCTGTGAAAAGTATCCTGCTTAAACGGTTAAAACTAATTTCTATTTTCCTTATTCTTTCTGTTTTCCTTATTCTTTCTGTTTTCCTTATTCCTTTCTTCTGCTACTCAAATCACAGTTAAGATAATTATGAAGCTATCTTTTATAGCGACGAATAAATTAAAAAGAGATAAACTTATTTATTTAAATTACTTTTAACAGTATAACTATAAACTAATGGATTCTCAAAAGCTACAGCCATCAAATATTAAACTAATCTTTAAAGATCTTGATATATAAATAACATAAGAGCCGATACGTAATATCAGAAATAACAGGGGAGGAACTATTTTTGGCTTTTGATCCTGAAACTTCACTTGGTACTTATGATCCAATACTCAATATGGTGCTCGTCTTTTTGCTTGCTTCAACTATAGTGCTGATATCCATGTTTGCCTATGCGAAGTACAGTGCGAAAAAATCGCGAGAAACGGAAAGAGTAGATGAAGCCGAAAAAGAGAGAATGAAAATAGAAAAGGAAAGAGAACAGGCAAGGAGGATAGAAGAAACAGGATACTCGGAAAGAGATGAAAAAGAATATGAAGATGACGACTCTGATGATTCTGATGACGGTGAATAACAATAGCGAGCAAGTGAAGTGAGCAAGTGAATTCCCGGAAAGTTGGAAAAGAAGATTAAACTGTAGCAAAAATTTACGTCCTGAGAGTTAGTATCTTAAACTTTTTTCATACTGTTGAAAATGAATAATTCACAAAATTATATTCTTCCGTGCTTCCTGCTATTATTATTTCCACAAAATCTGAGGAAGAATTAAATGCTATCTCATCGACCTCTACTTCATCGATCTCTACTGAGTTTCTGGTAGTCTTATCTCAGCCCGGATATTTACTGTTCTGCTATCTTAATTCGAGTGGATAGCTATAACGATAGCCCATTGAGTCCTAGAACAACTTAAATTGAAGTTTTAATAATCACTGGTCACACCTGTTGATAGAATCAGTAGCACATTAATTTTATAACTCATCGGGTCAGAGCGTGAAGAATTTGCTTCCAATTTATATTCTCTCCGATAACAAATTATGAATTTCAGATAACATAAAGTATTAAATAAACACAGACTAGTAATAATTACAGTTCAAATACAGTTCAAAATTCCAAGGTGAATGCATGAAACTAAAACCAAATAAAAGAGAACAAATCTTCCCCCTGCCTGTTGCCCTAATTTCAACAATTTCAAATCAGGGAGTCCGAAATGCGGCTCCATGGTCCAATATAACTCCAATTCTTCGCCCGCTTGATGAAGTGCTGCTTGCTTCCTGGCTCAAACGCGACACGCTCACAAACATCCGGGAAACAGGAGAGTTTGTTATTAATATCCCTCCTGTAGGGATGGAAGAAGTTGTCATGGTCTGTTCTCGGAATTATCCGCCGGAAGTGGACGAATTTGAAATGGCAGGGCTGAAACCCCGTCTATCTGAGAAGGTAAAGGCTCCTGGCATTGAAGGATGCCTTGCATGGGCTGAATGCACCCTCATAGAGGAGATCCTGAGAGAAAAGTTCTCACTGATCATAGGAAAGGTCGTGAATCTGGAAGTTGATGAGAACTTTTTTGATGAAAAAGGCAGGATGGATTTCAAAAAAGCAAAACCTCTGTCCTGCATTCTTGGTCCAGAGGGCCTTACATTTACCTGCCCCAGAGACACCGGAAGATCGGCAGACTATTCTGAAATGTTTCTTGGAGGAAAAGGGGTTTTAAGCCCGATGCCCTGAGCTTAGGCATTACTGTCGAAAACTCACTGGCTAAAAAGTTCTGGTAAAATATTTTAACTAATAATGTTTTGGGACTAACATTGAGACAAATAAGAAAAATTAATTTCCTTTGCGGGCAGGTGAGATAGCTGACTTCATCCAAGGCTCAGCCATCTCAATCCACTTCATACCGCTTTTACTTCTTTTTCCAGCCTCTTTATTAGCTCTCTGAGCTGGATCGCACGCTCGAAGTCCAGCCTGTCAGCAGCTTCTCTCATCTCTGCATCCAGCTCGACAATCACGTTGGGAATATCGGTCTTCGGGATATGTTTGGTATCTGTGATATCTACGACTTTTTCCCGTATGGGTTTTCGAATGGTTGTCGGAACAATGCCGTGTTCTCTGTTATAGGCGATCTGCATTGCACGGCGACGTTCGGTTTCCTGTACGGCTTTTTTGATTGAATCGGTCATGTTGTCGGCGTAGAGGACAACTCTTGAACTGGAGTTCCGGGCTGCGCGGCCTATGATCTGGATGAGGCTCTTTGAGTCCCTGAGGAAACCTTCCTTGTCTGCGTCGAGGATTCCGATAAAGCCCACTTCGGGAATGTCAAGCCCTTCTCTGAGCAGGTTGATCCCGACAAGAACATCAAATTTGCCAAGGCGCAGTTCACGGATGATTTCTGTCCTTTCTATGGTCTTGATGTCCGAGTGCAGATAGCGAGCTTTGATTTCATTTCTCGCTAAGAATTCAGTCAGCTCTTCTGCGAGCTTTTTGGTAAGGGTGGTCACAAGGGCGCGATCTCCTCTATCCACGATTTTCCGGATCTCCTGCATAACGTCCCTGACCTGACCCTCGAGTGGGCGTACTTCAATCTCTGGATCAACAAGACCTGTCGGGCGGATGATCTGTTCTACAACCTGGGCGGAGTGTTCCCGCTCATAGTCTGAAGGAGTTGCAGAGACAAAGATCACGTTTTTCATGTACTTTTCAAACTCGTCAAACTTAAGCGGCCTGTTGTCAAAAGCGCTGGGTAGTCTGAAACCGTAATCGACCAGGCTCTTTTTCCTGGACCGGTCTCCATTATACATTCCGTGAAGCTGGGGAATAGTCTGATGGCTCTCATCAATAACCAGGAGAAAGTCATCAGGGAAATAGTCAAGCAAGCAGAAAGGCTGCTCTCCGGGCTGCCTGTGGTCAAAGTGTCTCGAATAGTTTTCTATGCCCTTGCAGCTGCCGGTCTCCTGAATCATCTCCATATCATAAAGCGTGCGCTGCTTTAACCTATGGGACTCGAGCAGCCCAAGTTCGGGCAGGCGCTCTTCAAGCTCTTCAAGGATGGACTGGATTGCGCTTTTCTGCTCCTCTTCAGGAATAACATAGTGCCTTGCAGGGTAGACGAAGAAATAGTCCATGTCTTCTTTCCGCTGCCCTGTTTGCTTATCCACTTCGGAAATCCGGTCTACTTCATCCCCGAAAAGTTCTACCCGAATGATATCATCGAAGTAACCGGGGATGATGTCAATCGTATCCCCTTTTACTCGAAAGCGCCCTGGCATGAGTTCAAGGTCATTTCTTTCAAACTGGATATCGATGAGTTTTTCAAGGATTTCCTTTCTCTGAACCTTATCTCCAACCTTAAGTTCAAACCCCATCTTCTGGAAGTTCTCAGGGTTGCCCAGACCATAGATGCAGGATACCGACGCCACCACAATCACGTCCTGCCTGGACATCAGGGAGGCTGTAGCTGCAAGACGCATCTGCTCAATCTTCGGGTTTATCTGGGCATCTTTTTCAATATACTGGTCCTTGGCAGGAAGATAGGACTCAGGCTGGTAATAGTCATAGTATGAGACAAAGTACTCAACGCGGTTTTCAGGGAAGAACTCCCTGAACTCATTGTACAGCTGGGCAGCCAGGGTTTTGTTATGGGCGATAACAAGGGTCGGCTTTCTGACCTGGTTTATAACATTTGCAACTGTATAGGTCTTACCGGATCCTGTAACCCCTAACAGGGTCTGGAACTGCTCCCCTTTCTTCAGCCCCTCCACAAGTTTTTCTATTGCCTGCGGCTGGGACCCTTTAGGCTCAAAATCGGAAACCAGTTTAAACTGAGGGCTGTCCCAGTAATGTGCATCGTGTATTGTTTCGAACTTTTTATCGGATAACGCCTCGGGTGTCCGGCTGGTAACTTTCATGAAATCAAGACCTTCTTAAGCATCTGGAATCGATTACTGCATTATTACTGCATTTATTACTGTATCAGTGATTTTACTGTATTAGTGATTTCTGCCTTAGCAGGCGGTTATAGGTGATTGCAAACCTGTGAGCTTCATCCCTAATTTCCTGGACAAAGAGAGAGGCTTTCTCGTCTTTTTTGATAGGGAGAGGGGACTTAAGCCCTGGCACATAAATTTCTTCTTCACGTTTGGCTATGGAGATAATAGGAATCCTGAGCCTGAGCTTTCGGAGTTCCTGGAAAGCTGAAGAGAGCTGCCCTTTTCCCCCGTCAATAATTATCAGATCAGGCATTTCATGTTTGTCTTCAAGCAGGCGGGAGTAACGCCTCCGCACAACCTCGGCAATGGAAGCGAAGTCGTCAATCCCTTCCACACCTTCTATTTTGAAGCGGCGGTAGTTGTGTTTATCAGGCCTGCCTCCCCTGAACTGGACCATTGAACCGACTGTGGCCGTGCCTGATAGATGGGAAATATCAAAGCACTCGATAACATTCGGAAGCCTGGGAAGGGAGAGTTTGTTCTGCAGGGCTTCAAGCTTTTTTCTGTCCCCGAAAAATCCGATCTCAACATTTTTCAGGACAAGTTCGAGAAGTTCTTTTTTCTCTCCCTGCTTCGGAACCGTTACTCTCACTTTCTTTCCCTTCACATGCGCCAGAAACTCTACAAGAGATTCTTCAAGTGATTCGGGGACAATCAGTTCTTCAGGAGGGTCATTTTTGGAATAATACTGTACAAGAAACTCTTCCAGAAAATCCTCGCCGAAGGCAAAAACATAATCCTGCTTGTCTTCCAGAGTGCCCTTGTAAACCTTGAAAAGCATAAGATAGACGGTATTATCTCTGACAATATAGTTCAGTATATCCTCATCGTGCTTTTTCTGCCTCTCCATATTTTGTTTTTCCTGGAGGTATTCGAGGGCTGCAATCTCGTCTCTGAGAGCCATTGCCTGCTCAAACATTTGCCTGGAAGCCATCTCTTTCATCTCTGCTTCCATGGACTCGATCAGTTCCCTTATATTGCCTTTAAGGACAGAAGTAGCCTTCTTTACCTTTTCTCCGTATTCCTCAGTGGATACACTGCCTATACATGGCCCGCTGCATGCTCCTATGTGGTAGCGGAGGCAGGCACGTGAAGGCATTTTCTTGCAGGTCCTGAGCTGGAAGGTTTTTCTTACGACCTCATAGATATAGTCCCTTTCTTTAGCAGAAACGAAAGGTCCGAAGAATTCCCCTTCTCCGGTATTTTTCCGTGCAATCCTGATCCTGGGGAATTTTTCCCCTGTGAGATGGATGCAGGCATACCGCTTTGAGTCTTTAAGGAGGATATTATACCTGGGCCAATGTTTCTTGATCAGGGTATTTTCAAGGAGAAAGGCTTCTACCTCGGTATTTGTTACAATGAAGTCAAGGCCCCTGGCAGCCTGCATAAGGCTCGCTGTTTTAGGATCGTGGTCCCTTTTCTGGAAATAACTGCTCACCCTTTTTTTAAGGTCCTTTGCCTTCCCCACATAAAGTACAGTCCCTTCCTCATCCTTAAAGAGGTAACAGCCGGGAAGGTGCGGAAGGGCTTCCAGATCAATCATTTTTGAACCACGTCCCGTTCAAATCTGTTTTGTTCAAATATGGTTTCAGGTTTCATTGGATTTTATTTTTTTAGGGGAATCTTTTAAAGTACCTGTCCTTCAAATACTTCGTCTGCTCCGTCCTCAAATTCCTCTTGCTCTTCTTCAAGGTCTTCATCCGGGTCTTCTTCGAGATCTTCAAAATCGATCTCAAATTCTTCCTCTTCTTCAAAAACTGCCTCTACAGGCTGTGCTCCCGACTCCAGGTATGAGTTTACCTTTGCCAGGAGCCTGGGAGCAAGGAAGCGCCCGGTATAGCTTTCCAGAACCATGGCAATCTCTTCAGGCGTACCTGTTGCAATAATCTCCCCACCTGCGTGCCCGCCTTCGGGGCCCAGATCGATTATATGGTCTGCGGATTTGATAACGTCCAGGTTGTGTTCGATTACAACAACAGTGTTTCCTTTTGCAACAAGCCCGTTAAGGACTGAGATCAATTTTTTAACGTCATGGAAATGCAGGCCTGTTGTGGGCTCGTCAAGGAGATATATTGTCTTTCCAGTACCTTTTTTAGATAATTCTCTGGTAAGTTTGATCCTCTGGGCCTCCCCTCCTGAGAGAGTAGTCGAGCTTTGCCCAAGCTTGATATATCCTAGCCCTACGCGTGTAAGAGTATCAAGTTTGTTTTTAATTGCAGGGATATTTTCGAAATGCTCTGCAGCCTCTTCCACAGTCATGTCCAGAACTTCGGCAATTGATTTGCCTCTATACTTTACATCCAGAGTTTCCCGGTTATAGCGCGTACCCTTGCACTCTTCACATTCAATATAAACATCAGGCAGGAAGTTCATCTCGATTTTGATCAGTCCTTCACCCTGACAGGCTTCACAGCGCCCTCCTTTTACATTAAAAGAGAAACGCCCGTTTTTATACCCGCGGATTTTGGCTTCCTTGGTTTCGGCAAAAGCCTGTCTGATCGCATCAAAGACCTTGGTATAGGTCGCAGGATTTGAGCGGGGAGTCCTGCCTATGGGACTCTGGTCGATAACAATTACCTTATCAAGTTCGGAATCGAATATAAGATCATCATAATCTCCGGGTGTTACATTTGATTTATTGATCTTTTTCATCAGGGCTTTGTAAAGGGTATCATAGATGAGGGTGGACTTTCCGGAACCCGAAACTCCTGTAACTACCGTGAGTAGCCCCAAGGGAATATTTACATCCACATCCTTCAGGTTGTTTTCCCTGCAGCCTTTCAACCGGATAAAGGAATCGCTTTGTCGGCGGATAGCAGGAGCCTTTATCTGTTTTTCTCCCGAGAGGTACTTGCCTGTCAGAGACTCCGGATTTCTCTCGATTTCCGCAGGCGTCCCTTCGGCTACCACATACCCTCCGTGTATTCCTGCGCCAGGACCTATATCGAGTACATAATCCGCAGCCCGGATAGTGTCCTCATCATGCTCCACTACAATGAGAGTGTTTCCAAGATCTCGAAGGGTCTGCAGGGTCTGGATAAGCCGCTCGTTGTCCCTCTGGTGTAGCCCTATCGAAGGTTCATCAAGCACGTAAAGTACGCCCATGAGGTTTGAGCCGATCTGAGTTGCCAGCCTGATCCTCTGAGCTTCTCCTCCGGAGAGAGTGCCCGCACTGCGGGAAAGGGTGAGGTAACCAAGCCCCACATGCTCAAGGAAACCCAGGCGGGAACGAATTTCCTTCAGTACCTGCTTTGCAATTTCCTGCTCTTTTTCGGTGAGTTTCAGGTTTTCGAAAAACTGGATGCACTGGATAATGGAAAGGTCTGTAGTATCCACTATTGACTTCCCGGCAAGTTTGACTGCAAGGACCTTTTCTTTCAGGCGTTTTCCCTCACACTTCGGACAGGGGCGGACCTGCATGAATTTTTCAAGTTCTTTTCTCCTGTACTCGGACTTTGTCTGGTTGTAGAGCCTTTCTGACTGCGGAAGAAGCCCCTCCCATGTGCCTTTGTGGGACCACTGGGCGTCCCCGTTTTTCATGCTCATGTTAAAGTGGATGCGTTCATCCGAGCCGTACATAAGTGCATTGTACTGCCTTTCCGAGAGGGCTTCTATAGGGGTAAAGATATCAAAACCAAAGTGTTTTGCAACAGCTGCAAGGTGCTGGCTCCGATAGCCGTCAAGGTAGTTCCTGTAAAGAGCAACAGCTCCGTCGGCAATACACAGGCTTTTGTCCGGAATTATGAGGTCAGGATCGAACTCCATTTTAATCCCAAGCCCGTTACAGGCTTCACATGCGCCGAAGGGGCTGTTGAAGGAGAACATCCTGGGCTGGAGTTCCTCGAAAGCCATGCCACAGACAGGGCATGCCATATTCGAAGAGTACAGGTGATCCTTTCCTTCCGAATCCACAGCAATAAGGAGCCCTTCGGCTTTTTGAAGAGCGTTTTCGCAGGCTTCAACAAGCCTTGATCGGTCTTCGGCAGGGTCCAGACGGTCTATTACCGCTTCAATGTCATGTTTTTTGTAACGGTCAAGGGAGATTTCGTCATCTGTCCTGTGGATCTCCCCGTTTACCCTTACTCTGGTAAACCCTTCGCTGTTCAGGTCCCTGAAGAGCTGCTGGTAGGTCCCTTTTTTCTGGCGGACTATGGGTGCAAGGATTGTGACCGTTCCCTCACACTCCCTGCTGAGGCTGTCCGCAATCCTTTCCGGAGACTGAGACTCGATTTTTATGTCATGGATAGGGCAGTAAGGTGTCCCTACCCTTGCAAAGAGCAGCCTGAGGTAGTCATAGATTTCAGTGACAGTCCCCACCGTACTGCGGGGGTTTTTGGAGGTGGTCTTCTGCTCTATGGAAATTGCCGGAGACAGCCCTTCAATGCTGTCCACGTCCGGCTTATTCATAAGCCCGAGGAACTGCCGCGCATAAGCAGAGAGTGACTCCACGTAACGCCTTTGTCCTTCGGCATAGATAGTGTCAAAAGCAAGAGTGGATTTCCCAGAGCCTGAGACGCCTGTGATAACAATGAGCTTGTCCCGTGGAAGTTCTACGGTAATATCCTTCAGGTTGTGTTCCCGTGCCCCTTTAATGATGATATTTTTCATTTTCTTTCTCTCAGGTTTTTCTTGTATCAGTGAATCGATTAATGAGAATCTTAAGATGAGAATTCAGTGCAGGAGAATTTTAAGGTGAGGATTTAATTTATGGATATTAAAAGTAAGAACTTAATGATGGATATTTGAGGTTAGTGATGGGTATTTGAGGTAAGAATTTAGTGTATGGGAATTATGATCAGGGTCTAAATGTGTGAAAATTAAGCATATATGACAAAAAGTGAGCCTTTCTATTAATAAAGTGATATAGCGGACTGAAAGTATTAGTCAGTAAAATAGATGATTTTCGAATTAAGATGTATCAAACCAGGTCTACCGTAAACGAATCTTTCATTGCTCTCATTTTTAATTTTTATCCTGTTCTTGTTCAATACTTTCAGTTTAGAGAAACTTTTCCTCCTGCAAAGTAGCATTAATGATCCTGTGAAACCGGGGTAGCGCCCCAAAAAATGAGGAGGAAATTAATCGGGAAAATGCAAGAAGAGCAAAATTTTTGGTTTCAGCCATATAATGAGTGGGTAAATTATGTTTATTGTATAAATATGTATCTACTTTGAAATATTTTAATAATAAAATATTAAATTGGTATGAAAGTACAGAGTTGCCAGTATTTCTGCATTTTTACAAAAAATGGGCTGTCTTCAGCCAAACGGCTGATATTCCGGGGTCAGACTTCCCGGTGCGGCTAATGATTTTATTTTTATCTACCGTACGCAGGCGGGTTCAAGCGGAGCGCGGCGGGTGGAAAGAAAAATGCGAGATGCTATTTATGGTCATTCGGAAATAATAACTACTTAACAGAGGACACCCTCAATAACTACTTAACAGAGGACACCCTCTTTTAAACGAATACTACTTTCGAATCGGTGTTTTTAGCATGCAGGTTTCGGAAATTTTTTCCCCCCGGTGTTTCTGAGGTACTCTCGGTTATTTTGAAATATGGCAGCCCCCTTATGGCCAGACGTGCCATAGACTCTTCGATGTTCAGAGTGGGTTCTCTGATCTTTTCCTGACCTGCTATGGCGTTGAGCAGCTCTGCAAGGGCTGGGCTGTTCGACTTCCATGTGCCATTACTCCGGGCTTCTGCTGTAAAGATTTGCCATTCGATTTTTACTGACATAACATTCCCCCTTTAAAAGTGCCCTGTCCATTCGGACTGCACACTCAAAAACAATAGATTGACTACTACCAGGACGTACTTTGAGTACAGGATCAGGTACAAAAGCCCGAAAGAGTTATGTTCCTTCTACCGTGTCCTTCGATACGTTGCTCTGGAAATACGCTTCCCCAGGCATACCGGTTCGAAACATGATCAATTTCTTTAAGGCAATTTTTACTTACATATTCTGCAGTTCCTTTCTCATTCCTGTTGATCTGTTCGCTCAAAGTTACAATAATAAACAATTACCCCATATTTATTTTAAGTTAATGATATCAAAAATAGTTTTCGGAACAAAAATACCTTCACATGAAATGTTTCAAAGTCATACAATAATTTTATATTAATGATGTTTTTTAGTATTTTCTGAGAGGTTGTCTAAAATTCAAATCATTTCCACAACTGGATGATAAGTAATGTTAACTTTAAGTTTAGATAGTGGACTTTTACGAAATTCAGGTACAAATTGACCTTAAAAATAGTACTTTATCTCATAAGACTTACGCGTTCGATGTACAATCAAGTACATTAAACATTATGGCTTAAATTTACATTTTAGACATTAAGTGGTTTGGTTTTACAGTTCTTCAGTTTAAATGCATAATTTCTATCTAGTAGTATCTGGCCGTTCTTTTATTTTTAGAAGTTAAAGAATTCTGCCATTGACTGACAGAAAAAAACCAAATAACTTGATTTTGTTAGCCCTGAATTTGAGGGTTAGAGTGTCGATTCCCATTAAACTCAGGCAAAAGATCCTGAATATTTCTTATTCTGATTGGAAAAAGTTGTGAGTTTTCTAAGGGAAGTTTGTATTACACGAAGAAAAATGCAAAGGCAGATAAGCCATTTACCCTGAATACCAATAAAGTGACAGCTATAATATGCTAATACTAAGAGCTGATCCCAAAACTCAAAAATGCATCTCTGAATCCCTTATTCCTAATAATCATTCGAATTTTAGATTATGGAAAATAGTTCTGGAAATTTACTTATTTTTGAGAACAAAATTGGTTTTGGGATGAGCTCTACTACAACTCACAAAGAGCCTCTTCAATGGATTGAAATTAGCTTCCTTGTTACTTTTTACCCAAGGCATGAACAAGATCTCCACATTTTAGTCCTGAAAGAAAGTATTTCCACGCACCCGAATCAAAACTATCAACCTCACAGACCTTCGGTATTGAAAAGTAAAGTGAAGTTAAAAATAAAGTAAAAAAAGTTAAAGTGAAAAGGAAAAGATTCCAGGAAACTACGTTGCAGACCCTGGAATTTTTTCCTCGATTTTCCAACCCTTGTTCGTTTCTACTTCAAAACCCGTTGAGGTTTTACCCCAATTTCTTAATTTATATGCCCGCTGATTCGGGGCATTTCACTTTTATCGGTATCGTGTACTGGTTCTTTTGCCCAGTGACCTGCAAGGAAAGCTCCGGACAGGTTGTGCCAGATGCTGAAGATTGCACCCGGAAGAGCTGCCGCAGCAGTGAAATGTTTTATCGCAAGAGCAACACTGAGGCCCGAGTTCTGCATTCCTACCTCGATTGCCAGAGTTCTTGCTTCTTTTTCGCTGAGCTTCAGGGCTTTTGCAATCCCGTAACCGCTTGCAAGCCCGAGGCTGTTGTGCAGGATCACTGCAAGCAGGACTAACAGACCACTTTGTTCAAGATTCTCGCTGTTTGTCCCTATAATTATGGCAATTATTATTACTATAGCAGCGGCTGAAATTGCCGGAAAGAGATCCCTGACAGCCCTTATCCGTGCTTCAAAGAAATAATTGATCGCAAGCCCGAGCACTACAGGCACAATTACAATATTTACGACACTTATAAGCATGCCTGTAACGTCAACTTCTACTATCTGCCCTATAAAGAGCCAGGTAAGGAATGGTGTTGCGATAAAGGCAATCATTGTGGAGACAGATGTGAGCACTATTGAGAGTGCAACGTCCCCTTTTGCAAGATAGCAGATAACATTTGAAGCCGTGCCTCCGGGACAGCAGCCAAGCAGGATCACACCCGCCATAAGGTCGGCAGGCAGTTTTAATGCCATGCAGACTATCCACGCAGCCAGAGGCATAAGGGTGTACTGCATCAGTGTGCCCAGAAAGACCACAGAAGGTTTTTTTAGAACTGCAAGGAAACTGTCCACCGACAGTGTGACTCCCATCCCAAGCATAATCAGGCTCAGGAAAGGCACAATAAGATTATTATGAGGGGCAAAATACTCAGGATACGCATATGCTACTACAGATAGGAGTATTGCCCATAGAGGGAATAATGAAGTAAATTTTTTAAGCATTTTTTTGTACACCATCTCTTAAAACGGACGTTTTCTTCAAATGAACGTTCGAGTTATTAAATAAACTGAGATTGTCATTTAAATAAATACCTATTTATTCCCAATAAATAATAAAGCTGCAATTAATTTCGAAATTGTATAAACGTCAGATAAACTTCATTTACTGGCCGAATTAAAAAAGGAAAAATATATGCTTTTGATTATTCTTCCATGAAAAGGCTTCTGAACCTGTAATTTATTAAAGTTTTTCTACATTTCTTGTATTCTGCCTGTTTGTTACTTGCTACTTATATATACAGGCTCTGCCGATACAATGCCCCATGAGACTGGATGCATACCTTGTAGATATGGGACACTTCAAGTCCAGGGGACGAGCCAAGACTGCAATTCTTGACGGAAACGTTAAGGTTAACGGTACTGTAGTAACAAAAGTCTCCAGAGATGTCTCAATAGACGATACAATAGAAGTTGCCGAGGGTCTTGACCAGCCACAGGGCTATTTCAAACTCCGGTTTGTTCAGGAAGAGAGCGGGATCCTTAAACCCGGAGACAGGGTTCTTGACCTCGGGTCAAGCGCAGGTGGTTTTCTCCTTTTTGCTTCAGAGATTGCGGATCATGTAAAAGGCATAGAATTTAGCAGGGATTTCAGGAGCGAGCTCGGAAAAATAGCATATGAGCGGGATAATGTTGAAGTAATTTTCGGGGATGTATTCACCATACCTCTTAAAGAGCTCTCTGAGGAGCCCGTAGATGTTATTCTCTCGGATATGACTCTTGAGCCTGAGGACTCAATCAAAGCTCTTTCCAGAATGCTCCCTCTCCTGAAAGAAGGAGGAAGGCTGCTTCAGGTAATAAAAATTCCAAAAAAGAAAAACCCAAAACCGATCCTGAGCAGGATCGAGAACCTGGGACTTGAAATCCAGCAGGTCATCAGTTCTGAAAAGCAGGAAATTTACGTAGTTGCAAGGAAACCTCTGCCTGAAGAAAAAGAATCACCTGAAGAAAAAGAATAAAAAGGGATTCAAACTGATGACAGCTAATGAAAAATCTTGTTTCTCTTCGGATAGGTATAACTTTACGGATATGTACGCTGATGAAATCGGACTGAAGGTTTACGGACACGGAGAACCTGTTCGTCTATTTGTTGCAGGGCTTCACGGAGATGAGTGGAAAGACACAACGGAAATTTTGATGAAAATAAAGCCTCCTGAAAGAGGTACTCTTGCATTGATCCCTCTAGTCCGAAGAGGAGAATATATCTCCACTCTGGATCCGGCCTACTACCCAGTAATGGGAAAAGGTATACTTGAAGCCATTGAAACCCTCAACCCTGAAATTTACATTGAGCTGCACTCGTACTCCAGAGAAAATCTTGAGAAACTTGCAGGAAGAGACAGGATGGAAAGGATAGGAATCCCCGCCTACAGCATCCTGAAAGCAGGAGTGCTGCTGGGTTCGGTTTCTCCCTGGGTCCGGAAAAAATATTTTCCAAAAGAAGCTCTTTGTCTCTCTTTTGAGATCCAGAAAAAAAATCCGGAGTCAAGGGAGTTTACTGCCAGCATTATCGAAGTTCTCAAAGAGACTGAGTCAAGGGACGAATTCATCGAATATCTGAAAAAAGAATTTCCAGAACAGGCAAGAAAAGCTATAGAGGATTACCGCCGCTTTTACGGGGAAATCTGAGAGCTTGTCTGCTGATTATCGATAAGAAAAAGTAACTTCCCTCCTGAGAAGGAAGTCTTTAAACATGGACAAAAGCATTGAAAGCCATTGTTTAAAAGCAATACTTATCCGTACCTGAGTAAAGCATTCAGTTCCGAATCTGTTTTAAGGAAAGCCTTCTCTTTTTCATGAAGTGTGCGCTGAGCAACTTCAATCCCGCTTTCCATGGAGGTCTTTTCGGACTGGCTTGCGTTGTTGTATGAACTTATAAGCTCGTTATAGTACGACCTCTCGTTCTCATAGTCAAGAGACTTTGCTTTCCAGTCCCTGTAGAGAGCAAGAAAACTTCTGTAGTTCTTCGGGTTACTGAAGGTAAGTCCCTGGTAGTACTTTTCATTTTCATTGCTGTAAACGGTATATCCACCGGTACATTCTATAGCTAACCATGAACCAGGTGAAACCTCAGCCAGAACCCACGCATGATTGAGACTATCAATTGTGCTTGAGTTTGAGAGATTCACAGTTCCATTGATATGATTAGGAACTTTGATTTCTCCGAGATTACCTGAACCAGAGCCTTTATGGACAGTATTTCCGTTTGCGATTCTATTATTGCCTGCAGAATCAAAACTGCCCACTGCTATTCTTGCATTGATGCCTTTTGCCTTTAACATGTTCCAGATATCCTGAGCCATATTGTCGCAGTCATAAATATCATCTTTTGAATAGGTATGGCTGTTGCAGTAATCAGCTGCTATCTGTTCACATAACCGGATATTCTTGTCAGCCTGTACTTTCTCCTGTGAATTCGGGATGCCTGCCTCCGGAGATTTACCAGACTCAAGAGCAAAAGTTGAATACGCAGTCAGTAAAACTCCTAAAACGCAAATTAAGGCTACAGTCCATATACCCTTTAGAACAAAGTTCTGAACATGCATTCTACGGAAATCAAAAAAGGAGGTTAAAGCTTTTGCATAATCGAGTTCTCTGGAAGTAGAGTTTTCGGACTTGAAGTTTCTGATTTCATACTTAGAATTATCTGTGTCCGGTTTATTTTTTATCCTGTTTCCACAGCCTGAACAAAAAAGGTCTTCCGAATCTATTTTTAATCCGCACTTATTGCAGTACACTTTCCACTACCTCTTCAGGGGGTTTTCTTCTACTAAGAGAACTTAAGAGCTTCGAACCTGCAAAATCAAAAATAAAGTTTAACAGGCAGTTAAAACTCTTTTTCAATTGAGTCCTTTCAGGAGCCTATTTATTCTGTGATCCGGTTGATTAAGATTCAATTGACCGGGGTTCACTCATCAGGGCCTTGTTGATTGGTCTAATTAATTTGTCCCCAATTTTCTGGGGATCGGATACTGTATCTTGAAAAATTCCTGTGAATTGAGTTTATGGTCAGCCAAAAGCTGGACACTAAATCATCTCAAGCGGCTTTAATCTGGATATAAAAATATTTACATATATAATTGAGTTAGTTTAATGGTAGTTTAATGATAAAAATAACTGAATAAGTAGTAGAGAAGAAAAGTAAATTTGAAAAGAGACAAAAATAAGAAATATTGAGAAAAATCGAAAATATGAAAGGGTCACGCTTTTGTTCCCTTAAAAGTTTTTCCAGAATAGAGACCGCAAAAAAATTTGCAGCTTTTTTGCAATAAAAAGACCGTTTCCTTTTCAGTTTAACAACTGAAAAGGATCTACTTAATCAGAATATCAGTTTTATCTGCGCATGTTAAGTGCAGGTGCAGACATACCTTCGTAGGTGCTTGCCATATGCTCGGGTTTGACTTCCTGCATATCGGCACGCTGGGCGCGGAGCATACTGTCAACACGAAGCACCATTGCCGCAGCTTCGGAACCTGCCTTGATGGAGTTGACCTTTACCCTGAGAGGATCAACAACGCCTTTCTCAAGCATATCTTCAGCACCGCCTGTAAGGATGTTTAAGCCGGCATTTTTGTCTTCCGCATGCTTTGCACGGAGGGTCAGGATTGAGTTGATAGCGTCAAGACCTGCGTTTCTTGCAATCGTCCTCGGAATCTCTTCAAGAGCCTCGGCAAAAGCTATGATTGCCATCTGTTCACGCCCACCTACACTGGTAGCATAAGAACGGAGTGAGAGTGCAACTTCCATTTCCGAAGCTCCACCGCCAGCGACAATTTTGCCGTCTTCGACGACGCATTTTGCAACCCTGAGAGCGTCATCGATTGCCCTTTCCAGATTGTCCACCACATGCTCGGTTCCGCCGCGAAGAACGATTGAAACCGATTTTGCTCCTTTACAGTCCCTGAGGTAGGTTTTACCCTGGTCGTCGTCCCTGTCCTGCTCAAGAAGCCCGGCATGCCCGAGTTCTTTTTCCGTAAGTTCCTTTATGTTCCGGACAGGTCTGCCTCCAGTAGCATCTGCAAGGTGCTGCATGTCGTCATTTTTCACCCTGCGGGTTGCGTATATGCCTCTGCTCTGGAGGTAAGCTGCGACCTTGTCATCCATACCTTTGGAACAGAAAACAGCGTTTGCACCTGCTCTGATTATGTAATCCGCCATTTCAAAGAGAGCTGCATCTTCCTGCTTTACGAACTTTTCTATATCACTTACAGTGCTTATCTGAAGCTTTGCTTTGTTTGCAGTTTTTGCAGTCTCCATAGGAGTATCAACAAGTGCAATATTGGGGTTTACAATCCTGAGCGGGAAATTTTTATCGAGGGCAACCTTGTCGATCACAATGCCCTCTACGAACTCAGTATCGTCAACAAGCCCACCGATATCTTTTGTGAGGATAATGTTTTTAAGGTCAGCTTTTCCTTCCTCGTGAATAGCAAGCACAGCATCCACACAAATTTCTGCGATCAAATTGCTGTACTTCTCGGAAGCTTTGCCTGTAATGGATGTTCTGGCAGTTTTAATAAGCAGTTCTCTGTCTTTTGCAGGAACTGCCAGGTTCTCAAAGACTTCAACAGCTTTCTCTGCTGCAAGTCTGTAACCTTTAACGAGCACTGTCGGATGCACTCCCTTTTCAATAAGACCTTCTGCTTTTTCCAGCAGGGCGCCCGTGAACACAACAGCACTTGTAGTTCCATCTCCTGCAGAACTTTCCAGAGACTGGGCAACCTCCACAATCATCTTGGCTGTTGGGTGCTCGATAGACATGTCGTGTAAGATAGTGGCACCGTCGTTTGTGATGGTGATATCTCCCAGAGGGTTTACAAGCATCTTGTCCATGCCTCTGGGTCCAAGAGTACTCTTAACTATGTTTGCTACTGCCTTTGCAGCTGCAATATTCATGCTGAGCGCGTCTTTTCCCTTTGTTTGTTCTTTTCTCGGGTCTATTATAAAGATTGGCTGGCCACCTTTATCCATCTGAACAAAACCTCCTGAAAATACATAGTACGAATTGAAGGACAAATAATTGATAATTTGAAGTTGTTTTCTTGCTTGCGGCTGATTTATCCAGTGCCTCGAAACCAGGCACCCTGTTTTGCACAGTCTGTTTGACTTGCAGGTAGTAATTGATCAGGAAATTACTGATAATACTTCTATAAAAATATGCCGGTAAGACCTGTTATTTTACAAAAAGAATACTGTTTCCGCTTCCTGTTATCCTCTAAAGAAGAAAAAGGCAGTTTTCTATCCTGCCTGCTTTTTTGAATTCTTGCTCTTTTGAATTCTCATTCTTTTATATGAGATTTTATTCTTTTACGCGAGATACTTTTATGTGAAATATCCGGTTCTGTGCGATTTTTGAGCGAATTTGTTATGAACCTGTCACGAGCCTGTTTACTTCTGCCTCGGGACAGTTTTTACAGATCCATCTTTCTTTCCTATATAAAGCTCGTCAACATTACAAAAAATTCCGTGCTCAACTACTCCGGGAATTGCAGATAGTTGAAGAGCAAGGGCTTCAGGATCTTTTATAGTACCAAACTCCACATCAAGGATAAAGTTCCCATTATCCGTTATTACGGGCCCGTCTTTTTTTACAGCAGACCTGAGTTTCGGTTCCCCTCCGAGATTTCGGATTTTATTTATTGCAAGTTCTTTTGCAAAGGGCAGAATTTCCACAGGTACGGGTTTAACAAGCTGCGTGCTCGTTTTCGATTCGTCGGCAACAACCACAAACCGTCTTGCAGACATAGAAACTATTTTTTCCCTTGTATGAGCCGCCCCTCCTCCTTTAATGGCACGGAGTTCGGAG